>DASYZC010000338.1:0-10258 GCA_035949735.1 Candidatus Acidiferrales bacterium
CTTCCCACGGAGGAACGCGTCGCGGCAATGCTCACCGGCACGAACCGCGCGCCGGATGAAGTTGTTGGGGAAATCTTCCTGCATGACACTCAGGAATATCTGAAATTCACGGTTGAGATGGTGGCCATCATCGGCGTGATGGCTGGCGCGAGACCGGAGCATCTGCCTGTCCTCCTCGCTATCTCCTCGACCGGGCTCCCTTCCATCCCGGGCTCGACGACTCCATTTGCGTGCATGCTGCTTGTGAACGGACCGATCCGCAGCGAGATCGAAATGAATTCCGGGATTGGCGCCTTCAGCCCTCGCAATCTGGCGAATTCCGCGATCGGCCGCGCCTGGACGCTTCTGACAATCAACTGGGGTTATATGCGGCTGAAGAAGCAGTTCTGGACTTCGCAGGGCAATCCGATCGGCTACAACAACATGTGCGTGGCGGAGAACGAGGAAAGAAGCGCGTGGGAGCCTTTTCATGTGCAGAAAAAATTCCGCTCCGAAGAAAGCGTGGTCAGCCTGTTCCGCGGATGGAGCTTCGTCAACAATGTGGTCGGGTCGTCCGTTCGGTCAGTTGGCGAAGACACGTGCGGGCTACTGCGGGCGATGCCGGGCCTGTTTTCTGCGGCGACACTGATTCTCGATCCTCTTGTGGCGCGGCACCTCAAAGAAAACGACGGCTTCCGAACCAAACTCGATTTCTCTCGCTGGATTTCAGAAAACTTCAAAATGCCTGCCGGGCAGTTTTGGGGCACGGATTTGATCCACATGATGATGGCCCCGGTCGCCGAGCAGGGCGTAGAGCCGTACGCGTCCTGGAAGAAGCTGCCCGAAGACGCCCTGATCGCGCCTTACAACAACCCGGAAAGCATTAATATCGTCGTCGTGGGTGGCGAAACGAGCCCCATGTGGAAAGTCTCGGATTTCGCTTACGCGACGAGCGCCTCGGTGGACAAGTGGCGCGCCAGGCCAGTTGCGGATGGCTGCGCTGACGGAAGCTGCGGGCTTCCGGACGAGCCGTGATATGCGTTACGTGGTCGTCATTCTGCCTGCCCTGACGCAGGAAGGGAACGGAGTGCCCCGCGCTTTTGGTTTTGCGCGAAGCGCCGGGGCGCGCAGTTGAAGAATCTCTCTTGGATTGAACGCGCGGCATTGTTTGACATCGAAGAGAGAGCCTTCGACTGCGTTTCGCGCGCGCGCATACACCGCGCGGACGATGAGGCACGCGAAACTCCGCTCAGGATGACGGCGCAGTTTTGCGGCGCAGAACGTCATGATTTGAGGAGGTAGATAGCCATGGATCGACGAAAGATGTTGGCTCTTTTGGGCGCCAGCCCGGCCCTCGTTGCAGGGACGCCGTCGTACGCGCGCACGGCGCCAAAATCCGCTCCGGGCGCGGCGCCTTCCATGACCACAGGGCTGATCACTGCTCTCAATCCCGCCGTCACGCCGAAATTGGCGGCGCGAATACCTCTCGCGCCTCGCCTTGACACGCTCGACGGCAAAACCATCTATCTCGTGGATACCGACTGGGGAGGAATGGGGCAGAACGACGGCATCATTCAGGAAATGCAAGCGTGGTTTGCCGAGCACATGCCCGGCGTCAAGACGATCATCAAAATCAAGAAAGGAAATTTCGTTACTGACGATCCGGCATTGTGGAAGGAAATCGCCGAGAGCAAGGGGGATGGCGTCGTCCTCGGCGTCGCGGGTTGACACGGCTGCGTCGGGGCCGTGAGCCGCGAAGCAGGAGAGATCGAGCAGAAGTACCACATACCCGTTGTGGCCGCCGCGGGTTCGAACGTCGTGTCATTCGGGCTTGGCGCAAACCTCACCTACAACACGGGCATGCCGATTCGCTACGTCGGAGTTCCCTTCCCTTTCTCCGGACAGCCGCGATCAGTCCTCAAGGGGTACATCGACGGGAAAGACACGGTGAGCGGTAAGCCGATGATGCAGGCAATCGTCGAAGGCCTCACCACGCCTCTCACCGATAAGGAAAAGATGGCCGGGATTCCCCCTGAGTCGGCGCCAGAACCGAGACTGCTTCCGGCAGACACGGAAGATAATCTCCAGCTCCTGTTCAAGGAACGCTGCTGGACCGACTACAATCCGGTGATCATTCCGACGCAGGAACGCGTGGCCGCGATGCTGAAGGGCACAAGCCACAAGCCGGATGAAATCGTAAAGTCCGCTGCGGGAACCTTCGGGACCCGCCGCCCATTCACGGTGGAGAAAGTTGCCGTGCTTGCGGTGATGGCAGGCGCGAAGCCGGAATATTTTCCTGTGATTCTCGCGCTCAGCAGCATGGTGCCCTACCAGGACTCCACCACCTCAATCGCGCAGATGATTGTGATCAATGGGCCGATTCGCAAGGAGATCGAGATGAATTCCGGCCTGGGCGCGCTCGGTCCGAACAACGATGCGAACTCTGTGATCGGGCGATCCATGACGCTCATCCACAAAATCATTCAGGGTTACGACGAAGGCGTGACCGGCTTTGCTTCCCTCAGCAGCCCTCTGCGATACGACAATCTGTGCTTCGCCGAAAACGAGGAAGCGCTTCCCGCGGGATGGCAGCCGCTTCACGTCCAAATGGGGCACAAGCCGACCGAGAGCATGCTCACGATCTTCACCGGTTGGAACTTCATCAATAGCACTGGCTGGGTGGAACAGCATTACGCTCCGCAAAACTTGATGCGCGACTACATGTCTTCGCTTTCGGGAATGAGCGCCACGCTCATCATGGATCCATCGGTTGCGGAGCTGCTCAACAACGTGCAGGGGTTTACGACCAAGGCTGCGCTTGCCGAGTGGCTCTCGCAGAACGTCGAGAAAACCGCGCAATCGTACTGGGGGAATTCGATCGTGTCGAGCATGCTAGGTCCGCTTGGCGCGCAGGGGCTTGAACCCTACGCAAGCTGGAGAAAGCTCCCGGGCGATTCGTCGATCAAGCCGTTCACCAACCCGAAGAGTATCCATGCGATTGTTGCCGGCGGGAAAACAGCGAGCGTCTGGTTCGCGACGGACTTCATGCCGGAAAAAAGCGCTTCGATCGACGCGTGGAGGTAAAGCCTCAACCAAGTTGCTTCGAAGTGAAGCGCTCTTCAAATGGACGGTTAGCCGAGTTATCACAAGTTGACGCCGCTAACGCGGCGAGCTGAACCGGACAAGCGCCGGTTTACTTCAAACTGTCCCATCACTCTCCACAGGCACGTCTTGACAGACGCTTACTTTGGACTTGCCCATCACTTGCTCAGTTTGCTGGTAGCCCAGCCACACTTGGCCGTGCGCTTACCAGTTGCCCCGACTTACGCGCGCAGGCAAGAGTGCCTACGCCACGAAACCATTGTGGCGGGCAAACTGTTCCATCGCAGTCCACAGGGATTGCTTGACAATTCCGATTTTCTTCGGTGTTAGCCTGAATCGGGCGCTGCATAAGGCCCGAAGCGCAGAAGCCATCCTGGCAAATCAAAGGAAAAACGAATGACGCCGCACGCGAACCGAACGAGACGTCGCAAACGTGCGTCCACTCGCCGTGGCGCGCGTGCCGGACGGCGTCGAGGTCATACCATCCGCTGCTGGGACGACATCCCCAACGTCTTCGCGCTAAACGCGCCGGCCACCGAGTGGATGGTCGAAGGCATTTTGCCGCGCGCGTCCGTCACGTTGCTGGCGGGCGAGCCGGGCAGCTACAAAACGTGGCTGGCGCTGGCCCTGCTGCGCGGCGTCGCAACCGGCGGAGAATTTCTGGGACGCAAGTGCGCGCAGGCGAGCGTCCTCTACCTTGACCGCGAAAATCCGCTGGCAGTGATGCGCCAACGGCTCGCGGTGTTCGCCGTCGAGCAATTCGACGCGGCCGATTGCCACCACCCCAGCACGCAAAATCCGCGTGCCGGGGACCCCGGGTTTCGCGTCTGGGGCGGCTGGCTGGCCGACGCGCCTCCGGGCATCGGCGACATTCGCATTCTGGAGATGGCGAGCGAGCGGCGCCCGCTGATCGTCTTCGACTCGCTGATTCGTTTCCATGCTGCCGCGGACGAAAATTCCGCCACCGCAATGGCCGCGGTGATGGCGGACCTGCGTGCGCTGGCCAACGCGGGTGCCACTGTCGTGGTGCTGCACCACAAACCCAAGTCCGAAGGATCGCACTATCGCGGATCGAGCGACATCGCCGGAGGAGTGGATATGGCGTGGGCCGTCTCGCGCGATCGCGATGCCGGGCTGCTGCGCTTGGAATGCTTCAAGAGCCGCTACGCCGAAGAATTTTCGCTGACGCTTCGGCCTGAGCTTGGCAGCATGGGCGATTTCGTCGTCACCAACTCGCCCGAAGCCTCATCCGAGCAGACCGACATCGAAAAGCTCGCCGAAGCCATCCGCCACAACCCGGGCCAGCCGAAAAGCCGGATCGTCGAGGCTTCCGGCGTTCGCCGAGGTCGAGCACGCGCCTTGCTGGAACGCTTCGAGGGCCAGTGTTGGCAATCCAAGTCCGGCCTGAACAACGCGAAGCTCTACTTCCCGAACGAGAGCAAGCCGAGTGGTCAGCCTCCGGACCTGCCAACCGGGAAAGCATATGAAAACCGGCAAGTCCGGTTGGCCGGTTAGCCAAACCCTAGGGTTGGCAAACCGGCCAACTGCCCAGCTCTCGATGTTTGGATAATTGTTCAGTTCCAAATCGGGACGCCGTTATATAAGGTCGGTGCATCGGTTGCTGAAATGAACGTTATCGACGATCGGCTCTCCCTGATCGCGACACATCTGCGTGAACGAGTGAAAACAAATGAGCGTCTCAACGCCTAGTTGGAAGCTCGGCCGTCATGTGTTTGGAGTGGCGAGTTTGGCCTTTGGCCTCATCACGCTGGCCTGGCACGACTACAACGGCTGGCATCCACTGCGTTACATTGTCTACGCCGCCGCCGCTGCGCAGATCTTGGGTGGCGCTGCGATTCAGTTCCGTCGGCTTGCGAAAACGGGCGCAGCCGTCCTCGGTGCGGCTTATCTCGTGTTCACCTTGCTGTGCGTGCCAGGGATCGTCGCCAAACCGCAGATCTACAATAGCTGGGGCAACTTCTTCGAGCAGTTCTCTCTGCTGACCGGAGCGGCGATCGTCTATGCACACGTGTCATCGGCATGGTCGCCGGAAACGCTTCACCGGATCGGCCGCATTCTTCTGGGCATCTGTGCCGCCTCCTTCACCCTCGAACAGGCGTTTTATCTTCACGCTACCGCCACTTTGGTTCCGAAGTGGCTTCCGCCAAGCCAGATGTTTTGGGCGGTAACGACGACTCTTTTGTTCGCACTCGCGGCTGCGGCTCTTCTTACGAATCGCGCGGCGCTTCTCGCCACTCGCCTGCTGACAATAATGCTCGTGATCTTTGGGCTGCTCGTATGGGTACCGTCGCTTCTTTCAGATCCCCGCAATCACACGAATTGGAGCGAAAACGCCGAGACCTTCGAGATTGCCGGAGCAGCATGGATTCTCGCTGATCTGCTCGGCGGCTGAAGAACTCCTGGCTAATCCGTGGCGGCGACTGGTTCGGCGCTCGGCGCGACTTCAGGAATTCCGCAGGTGCCATCCTTGCATGTTACCGGCGCGGGCATGCGCAGCGGCTTCGCGTCGCGGCGGATTCCACCTTTCGGCACCCACTTATCGATTGAAACGCTTCGCGTGTGCATGAAGTCCGTGGTGATCCACATCGGATTCGTCTCGCCGCCGACGACTAGGATGTTGACGTCATCGGCCGAGCGGCGCGGAGCGATCGGCGCGTCCTTGGGCAGCTTGGCCCACGACGCAAACGGCTCGACGCCCTGCTTGGCCAGTCCCGCTGCAAAACCCGATTGCATTTGGCCTTCCCAGTAGTGCCCCGCGGGAACTTTCGAATTCTCGACGATCCATTTGCAGGCGTCTCGCTTCGTTTTGAAACCCTCCGCTCGCAGGCTTTTGGCCACCAGCGGATCGACAACGAATGTAATGCTGGTGCCCATCGACCCGAACGTGGAGATGACGTGCGCCATTTCTTTCGCCGAGCCGATCCCGAAGTTGAGCATGTTCCATCCGCGGAACACGCTCACCACGCTCTCATCCGCGCGGAATCCTTTCTGCACGTGGAATGGCTCGTAAACGCTCAGCTCCTCATTTTCGCCGCAGCACATGTTGTTATAGTTCAGATTGTGGCCGAAGGTGGCCATGAAGTTTTCGCCTGCGCGCGCGTCGCCGAAGTTGATGCTCATCAGCGTCCACGCCCTGCCGATCACCGAATTCGCCAGATTGAACGGGCTGAGCGCGGCCGTGCCGCAATTCATCCCGATTTCGTTGCGAATCGGCCCGTTGACGATCACCATGCGGCCCCACGAGGTGGTGGAACTCGGCATCGACGGTTCCTGCGTTGCGGCCAGCGCCAGGATCACCGGAAAATGTTCCGGTCGCGCTCCCGCCATCACCGCGATGGCGGCCACTTTCTCGACCGTGTACTCCATTTTTTCCTGGTGCGTGGTGATGATCATCCGCCCCACGATCTCATTTGGATCGTGATCCGTTCCCGTCAGCATCTCATCCACTCGCTCTTCGGTGGGAAGCACGATCGGCAGGCCATCCGTCCATCCACTTTCGACGAACCTGCGATAGAGATTTTCCTCGGTATCGGGAACAACCAGGCGCGGGCGCCTCTGCTTGCGAAGTATCGTCGGCTGCTTTTCCTTTTCGGTCAGCGGCGCGGTGAGCGCCTCGGTGACTTCGTGCATGAACGGCTTCGACGTGATGGGATCGTTTCCCTCAATGTACTGGCGCAGCACCGCGCGCGACATGCCCACCACCGGATACGGAGGAAATCCAAAGCGCAGCGGCGTTCCGCGAGCCCTGGCGTTGCGTTCCACAAAATCCGCGAATCGGGCGGTCACCAGAGGCGCGGTCGGAATACCATACTCGTCCTCGAGCGTTGTGGCGTAATCGGCGACACTCGCCGAACAGGCCTCTCAACCGCCGACACCGAGAATTGCCGCGTCAGCGCCACTCGATTTCATTTCCGCCCACAGTTGCGGATCGTCGGTGAACATCGTGCCGCGCTTGTGCCGGATCACGGTCTTCACGCTCGGCAAGTTTCTCGCAAACCAATCCTGAAGTTCCTGCAAGAACTCGAAGCTGCCCGCGAATCCCGTCTCCACCAGATAAACGGTCTTGCCGTCAAGCGAACTGAGGCGCGGCGCCATGGACATGGGTTTGATCTCGCCGCTCGGCTGTTCAAAAGGATCAAGGATCGCCCGCGGATTCGACTGCGCGTCCAGGCGTCGTCCGAAAATTCCGGAAGGCTGCCCGCGCGGGTCCAGGACCGTCCGTTTCCCGTTTTGCTCCATTTGATCCTCCTGTACGCGCCGTATTCTGTTGCAACAGAGCGTCGCTGCCGCGGCAACATTCAGCGGTTGCGTTGGCCCTGATTTTAGTCGCTCCAATTGTCGTTGTCAAAACAACTGTTTCCCGGTAATAACTCAGCCGCCTTATGAGAGTGCTATCGTGGCGCAGGCACTCTTGCCTGCGTTCGTCCGCCGAGGCAAACAGTAAGCGCACAGCCGGGCGTGACCGTTGCCCCACAACCAAACTCTAGCGGCGAGAGTTGCGGCTTTTGTGGCGCAGGCACTCTTGCCTGCGTTAGCGGCGACGGATGGCGCGGTTGTGCTTCTGGGTGGCGCGCTGAAACATCTCTTCGGCGCGAGCTGCGAGCAAATCGAGTACGCGTTCTACGTCGCGGCTTCGCTGTCCCTGCAAAAGCTGGCGCTGATACTCCTGGGCGACTGGCGCGATCTTGCGCAAGAGCGCCTCACCTTTTTTTGTCAACGCAAGCGACGAAGCTCGGCTGTCCGCCGGGTGCGCCGACTTCGTAATCAACTTGCGGCGCAGCAAGCCTCTTGACGAGCGGCTGATCCAGGCCTTGTCAATGTGCGTTTTGCGGCTGATCTCGTTCACCGAGATCGGCTGATACGCGCCCAGCATCGCCAGGATTCGCAAATCCGTGTTCTTCAAGCCGAAACGATCCCACGTAAGCGTGCCGATCCGAAGAATCAAATCGGCCACTCGCACCACGCGAACAGCAACCAGCCGGATCAGCGCATCAATATGCGGAGCGGTCTCGCGGTGGTGTTCCGCCTTCGCCGGATGAGCTTGCCTGCTTCCGGCTGCATCCAGCAGCTTGTGGCGCATAAGCGGCTGCGCGCCGTCCACATTCATCGTCGTTTCTCTCCTCGATGATTACTGGACTCCGAGTATAGAAGAGTCGCCCTGCCAGCCCAAGCGCGAAAGCATCAAGTTTGTAGTGCCGCATTAACGGGCCAGAGCAAGCTGTCTTGACAACAATCGGCAAACACCAATATGCACATGAGGGCAACCGTGAAAGCGCGAGTGTACTTGTCGTCGTGATCGGCGGAAAGATTACATCCAGCCGGACTCATGCCATGCCCATCCTGAGATATAGGAAGCGTCCTTAGACGCAACTCTCGAATGTCCGATGCGGCGTACAGATTCGAATGGTTGCAGAGTTCGAGGGAAATGCTGAAAGGAAAGAAATGTTGGTTGCGGGGGCTGGATTTGAACCAGCGAACTCCGGCCCCGGCCGATGAAATCGGCCGACTAAACAAATGACAGCCCTCTCATCAGGCTCATCACGGGAAGAAGCGAGAGAAGAAGAGAAATGGTTGCGGGGGCTGGATTTGAACCAGCGACCTCCGGGTTATGAGCCCGACGAGCTACCAGGCTGCTCCACCCCGCGAAGCAATCATAGCGGATGCTTGGGGTGCGGTCAAACGCACGCTCGCGGCTACCTTGGCGATGTTTGACCCGCAGGGCTTTCGGAAAACGGAATACCAATTTCAGGCAGCGGCGCGGCGTTCGCCCAAAAATTTGTTCCCGGAGCAGCACCACCAAGATTCAGCTCTGACTACCGGCGGCAGGAACATGGACATTCCCCATCAGGACGTCTCGCACCTTGCCGGCCAGCTCGTCCGGACCAAAGGGTTTCTCGATGAAAGCTGTCCCAGGGTTCAGAATCCCAATGTTGATGGCATCGTCTTCCGTGTACGCAGACATGTAGAGCACCTTCAGGCCCGGGCGCAGCTTCGCCAGCCGATCAATCAATTCGCGTCCCTTCATTCCAGGCATGACGACGTCAGTGAGAACCAAGTCGATCGGTTCCTGGTGGGACTCCACGAACTGAATGGCATCCGCTGCGCCTCTCGCCTCCAGGACGGTGTATCCTCTCAACTGCAAAAACTCGCGCGTCATGCGACGCACCGCGTCATCATCTTCCACAACGAGGATTCGTTCTTCGTGTCCAAGGAAGCGAACCAGCGGCGTCGGCGCGTCGACCGCGGCCTCAACCGGTCCCTCAACTCGCGGAAGGTAGATTTGAAATGTGGTCCCCGATCCGGCTTTGCTGGAGACGGTGATGCAACCGCCGCTTTGGTTTACGGTTCCGTAAACAGTTGCCAAGCCGAGTCCAGAACCCCTGCTTTTGTCCTTTGTAGTGAAGAAGGGCTCAAAGAGGTGCGCTTGGGTGGCTTCGTCCATGCCATGCCCGGTATCGCGCACACTCAGCACCACGTGTGGACCTGCTCGCATTCCCGGATGCATGCTGATCCACGCATCATCCAGGTCGCAGTTTGCAGTCTCGATCGTCAACTCGCCGCCATCCGGCATGGCGTCTCGCGCATTGAATACGAGGTTCATGATGACCTGCTCCAATTGCGCCGAATCGGCCCGGACGCGGCCCAGGTGGGGATGGAGATTAATCTTCAGGATGATGTCGTCACCGAGCACGGGTGGCAACATCTCCCCCATCTGAGTGATTAGTGTATTGAGATCCAATACGCGGGCCTGGAGTACTTGCTTGCGGCCGAAGGCTAAGAGCTTCCTCGTCAATGAAGACGCCCGGTCGGCGGCCTTCACGATTTCGGTCAACTCCTGACGCAGGGCGGAGCTAAGACCAGTGGCGTTCAACGAGAGCGAAGCTTGCCCGCGGATGACCATCAGCACGTTATTGAAGTCGTGAGCCACGCCGCCGGCCAGCCGGCCGACAGCCTCCATCTTTTGCGCCTGGCGGAGCGCTTCCTCGGCTTGCTCGCGCCCGGCAATTTCCTTTTCCAGTTCAAGATTCGAAGCCTGCAGTTTTCTAACATGGAGCAGCGACGATTCCGTCATATACACGGCGAATCCAAGGACGATAGCCATCAGAATACCTCCGCCGAAGACCAGCCCCGGCAGAGGCGATCGAGCGTACGCAAC
>DASYZC010000339.1:0-2302 GCA_035949735.1 Candidatus Acidiferrales bacterium
ACGCCGCCTTCTTCCTCTCCGGTATACAGAATGAACGTAATGGTGCGCTGGGGCTGCCAGCCGAGGGCTTTCAAAGTACGCGCAGCTTCGAGAACAGCCATCGCACCAGTTCCGTTATCGACCGCGCCTTGGCCGAGGTCCCACGAATCGAGATGGCCGCCGATGATGACGCGTTCATCGGGATGTACACTGCCCTTGATTTCGGCGACAGTAATTGAAGCAGGCACGGGGCCGGGGCTGAAAGTTCCCTTCAAATCGATTTTCATCGTGACCGGGCCGGCTTGTGAAAGGCGATAGAGCAGGCTGTAATCTTCGTGGGCGAGGAAGGCGGTGGGCACAGCGGAAGGCTCGTATGCAGGAAACGACGCACTGCCCATATTGAAAAGATTCCAAGGCTTCCCGCTATCGCGGAGAATAACCAGCGCGCCAGAATTGTTGAGACTAGCCATCAGCTTTCGATATTGCTCGAAGCTAAAGCCTGGGCCGTGCGGAACGCCGCGGGGCGGAGGAATGACAGCATCATAGGCGTTGTCGGGAACTTCGGAGACTGGCGCGAGAATAGTTGGCCCACCAAGCAAAACGATAGCCCCACGAAGTTTGCTCATATCCGTTGGTTTGGATATGACGACTTGCCCGGAGATTTCGCCTTTGGTGGCGCTGCTCCAGCCAAGTGAGCGAATCGGAACGCGGCGCGAGATGGGACTGACGATTTCGGCGGAGTCGGCGCCGCGATACCAGGCGTGGGGGACGGTGGTGGTCTCGAGATGCGCGTTGATGCCGTAATCGCGGAAGCGCTTGAGCGTCCATTGGCTGGCCGCCTGCATTTGCGGGGAACCGGTGAGGCGCGGGCCAATTTGTGTGGTGAGGTATTCTTCGTTCTTCATCAGCTCCGAATGGGCCTTCACTTCATCGGCGATTTTCTGGTCAGCAGTTTCCATGGACTTGCGGTAAGACTCCGTGGCCTTAGGGTCGGCGCCATATTGCGGCGCGGTGCTCTGCGCAAGCGCGGAAACGGGAAGAAGGACGGTGGCTGCCAAAATCGCGAAGAAGAATTGTACGAATCGATTTGAACGATATGTACCGGCGGCTAGTCTCATGAAAGCGACACTCCCAAGTTAATTTTGAACAAGGCTATTTTCGAGCGGGGCGATTATAATCCCGATACGCGCTAGATGGGGAAATCTTGAGAAAAAGAGCGCCGATAATTTTCTTGTTTTGAGACAGTCGTCAAATAACTTCCTGGCATCCAATCCGGGTGTGGGCAGACATCCAGGCGAGGCTTTGCTAGAGTACTTAGAATACGGAGAGAAAGACATGGACGATAAACCTGCATCGAAGCTGACCTATTCGGACATAACGCCAAAAGGCGCGTATACGAACCGCCGAAATTTTCTGTTTGGAATGCTGGCGACAGGCGGAGCGGTGACCGGCTGGAAGCATTTTTCAAACTGGATGTCCGGGCCGGCGACAGGTTCGGTTCCCGTGAAACTAAACAACGTCAAAAAAGGGCCATTTAGCACGGCTGAAGCGATCACGCCGGAAAATGACGTGACGACCTACAACAATTTTTATGAATTTGGCACGGGCAAGGGCGATCCGTCGCAAAACGCGAAGAATTTCAGAACGTCGCCATGGACCGTGTCCGTGGAAGGCGAAGTGAAAAAGCCTCTCAAACTAAGCATGGACGACATTATGAAGATTGCGGCGCTCGAGGAGCGAATCTACCGGCACCGTTGCGTGGAGGCGTGGTCGATCGTGGTGCCGTGGATTGGGTATTCGTTCAGCGCGCTGGCCAATTTGGTGGAGCCGACGCCGAAAGCGAAATATGTGGCGTTCGAGAGCTACTACGACACCCGACAGATGCCCGAAGGACCGTCAGCGGGGATTCCGTTTCCGTATTTGGAGGGATTGCGCATCGATGAGGCGATGCATCCGCTAACGTTGCTGTGCGTAGGCATGTATGGCGAGACACTGCCGAATCAAGATGGCGGACCGGTACGGATGGTGATTCCGTGGAAGTACGGCTACAAGAGCGCGAAGTCGTTGGTGAAAATCCGCTTCGTGAAGAATCAGCCGCCGACTACTTGGAGCACCGCGACGCCCGAGTGGTATGGTTTCTACTCGAACGTGAACCCCAGTGTGAACACGGTGCGATGGAGCCAGGCAACAGAACATCGATTGGGCGGCGGGCTTTTCTCGCGCCCCATCCCCACGCAGATATTCAACGGGTATGGAGACAAGGTGGCGAGTCTCTATTCGGGGATGGATCTTCGCAAGTATTACTGATTGCAAATGGGCGTCG
>DASYZC010000340.1:0-6838 GCA_035949735.1 Candidatus Acidiferrales bacterium
GCGTCGGGGCTGGGAACCGGAATTCCGGTATAGATCGTGCCGTCGTTCGAGCTGCCCGAATTGGCGATATTGTTGACTGCAACGCCATCCATTTGAAAATTGTTCGAGCCTGGGTCCACGCCGTTGGCGCTGATATCTTGCGTGCCCTTGCCCAACGATGTTGCGTTGTCCACGCTTGCGTTGGTGCCGGCGCTAAGGCTGAGAATCTCTGTGTAGTTCCCGTTGGCCATGGGGAGGGCATTGATCTGGTTTCCGCTGACAGTTGTCCCGAGTGTGGAGCTTTCCGTCTGCAGAGTCTCGACGGTGCTTTCCACCGTAACAGTTTGCGTAACGGCCCCAACTTCCAGGGCCTGATTCGCAGTTGCCGTCTCGGTGGTGGTCACCGTAACACTTCCAATCTCGGCGGTCTTGAAGCCCGGCGCGGCGAATTTCACTCTATAGTTGCCCGGCGGGAGCAAGCTGAATTTGTAATCGCCACCGGCGCCGGTGGTAGCGGAGCGCTCCTGGTTCGTTGCGAGGCTCGTCGCCGTTACGGTCACGCCGGCCACGGCGCCGCCTTGGGCATCGGTAACCGTTCCCGTCAGCGCCCCAGTTCCGGCGGATTGCGCCCATGCCATCGAAACGCAGACCAGCAGCGTAAACACGCAAACGAACACTGAAAACACACCCGTACGGCCCCCGAATCGTGCCCTCATTGGCATCCCCCTTGATTGATCGTCGGTCACTAGGATCGTTTTCAAACCCTATAGCTCACGCGGAAACCTTGAACAATTCGGATACTTATCGAAAACATCGCCTGATTCGATTGAATATCAGTTCGCACGAATGAAGCCCACCCGTCCCTGGGGCCTTCGATTGCGACTCGCTGCCGAATGGCACACTAATATCAGGATTGCGACAGTTGTCCATTTCTTATTTTGATTGCTTCTGTTACCGATTCGGAATATAAGGTAGGCAAGTTTTACGGAGGGGTGGTCGGGGCCCCATGGAACTTCGCCAGCTCAAGTACTTTATCGCGGTTGCGGAACGCCTCAGCTTTTCAAAGGCCGCGCAACACTTGCACATCACAGTGCCGCCACTGAGCCGCCAGGTTCGCCAACTGGAAGAAGAATTTGGCATTGAGCTGTTTATTCGCGATCGACGGAACGTTGCGCTGACCGATGCCGGCAGAATGCTTTTGCGGGAAGCGAAAACTCTGGTAGCTCAAAGCGCGCATGTGACGGATTGCGCGCGCCTGGCGAAATGCGGCGAGGCGGGGCTGGTGAAAATCGGAATTGGCATGGGGCTGGGCGAGCCAATCAGCCGGGTTCTCGTCGAGCACTCGAAGCAGTTTCCCGCTGTCGATTTGCAATGCCGCGATATGTTCTCGAGCTGGCAGAACAAGGCTCTGATCGATGGGGATATCGACGTCGGCTTTCTGCGTCCCTTCGTCGATTCAGTTCACTTGATGACCGAAGTTTTGTTTCAGGAAAACTTTGTCGTGCATCTCTGCCGTTCGAATCCGCTGGCCAAGCGCCGGACGCTAAAGATCAAGGATCTTGCGGGTGAGACCCTTCTGATGCCGAACCGGGATGGTTCCACTTATCTCTACGACAAAACGTTCGAACTCTATGCGGAGGCGGGGATCACACCGAACGTTGTTCACGTGCCGCTCGACCCCGTGCCTCACAGCGACACTCAAATCGTGCTGCTGACCTGCCACAAGGGGATTTTCATCATGCCCGATGAAGTGGCATGCCGCCCGGCGCAAGGCAGTGAGGTGGTCGCTGTGCCGCTGGATGAGCCAAACGCCAAAATCGACGTGCACATCGCCTGGCGAAGAGCAGAGAAATTGGCGACGGTTTTGGCTTTCGTGGATACGTCGAAACGAGTGTTTCGCGACGCATCCAAAAGGAGCTGCCCGTCTGAGCGCAGCAAGCCTCCCGTATTAACCCTGGTCCCTCAGGTGGAACGCCGAAGCTAGCCGCCGCGAGCGAGGCGCGCAGCGCAACGCGCCTCGGGCCACGATCTCCGACTACTGCTTGTCGAAAACGCTGGTCGTATCGAAGTTGCCCATGCTGGATTCGATGTGCGCCACTTCCTTGAGCGTCTTGCCATCCGGGCTGGGTGTGTAAGTGTCCTTGATGGTCACATCGCTGCCCTGAAAGCTGGTCTTCGAATTTACGACGAGCGATCCACCATCCCACTGCGCCGTGCTAGTCACTTGGGAGCCGCCCATGCCGGTTGAGGTGGTGGGCTTGCCATCAGTGCTGAGCGTGGTCGTGATATTCATATCGCCCATGAAGCCGCCCTTTTGGTCCTCGACGATTTTCACGGAAGGCTCATTGTCCTCGATGGTGTCCATCTGACTGGCTGGCGGTTGGCCTTGGCCGAAGTCGCTTTTCGCAACATTTAACTTCCAGGTGCCGGTGAGGCTCGGAGGCGCACTGCCACCCGTATGAATCATGGCAGCCGCGCCCGCGGTCGGCGACACGCCGGACGGCGAAGCCTCTGCCGAAGCATCCGCCGCGTCGTAGACGAGTTTCCGGTCGCCATTCATCGTGGCCGACGTGATGTGCGAATCCATCGTCATGGTTTTGCGGTCGTCCGAAGCGGAGAAGGTTAGACGATCGGTGAGTTCCGAACCTTGCAAGTTGGCAGTCTCGGTAACGACGAGCGAAGCGCCTTGCCACTCGCACTTTATTTTCGAAAGAGTGATGCGGCCGATGTGGGCATTCGGGTCGTCGGGCGAAAGCGTCTTTTCCTGGCCATCGATTGTGCAGGCGCGCGTGTAGGACTGGCTTCCCTGCTGGTTGGTGCTGGTCACTTGCTGCTTGAAATTCGGGCCCTCTATGTTGATCGCATCCGTCTCGCTCGCCGGCGGGGGAAATTGGCCGAAGTTGCTCTTGGCGTTGTCGAGTTTCCAGGTGCCGTTCAGATTGGTGGTCTGCGCAAAACTCGGGAGCGCAAACAGCATCGCGGCACACAAAGTAAAGAAAATCTTTCGGTGCATGGATACCTCCTCCTCGCTTATACGCGGGGCCCGCTTCGATTGTTTCATGGAAGCCGCGGGATTATACACCAGTGGCAGGTTTACGAGCCGAGGTGTTGCCGAAGGATGCCAACCATGCGACGCAGGGGTTCGGCGGCGCCCCAAAGCAACTGGTCGCCTACTGTGAACGCGCCGAGGTATTGCGGTCCCATATTCAGTTTGTGTAGCCGGCCGATAGGAACGTTGAGAGTGCCGGAGACGGCTGTTGGGGTTAAGCAGCGCAAAGTGGAATCTTTGGTGTTCGGAATCACGCGCACCCAAGGGTTAGCGGCGGCGAGAATCTCTTCGATTTCGCGAAGCGGTACGTCCTTCTTCAGCTTGATGCAGAGTCCCGCACTGTGGCAGCGCATGGTGCCGATGCGGACGCAGATTCCGTCAACCGGGACTGGCGGGTCGAGTCCCAGGATTTTGTTGGTCTCAGCCATGCCCTTCCATTCTTCCTTGGTCTGGCCACTGGGCATGTCCTTATCAATCCAGGGGATGAGACTCCCTGCCAGAGGCGCGCCAAATTCCGCAAGCGGGAGCGAACTCCCCCGCTGCCGCTCGATCACCATGCGGTCGATTTCTAGTGCATTCTCGGATGGCGATTTGCGCGTGGGATCCGTCAGGCATTCCATTTGTTTGACAAGCTCGAGCATCTTTGCCGCGCCCGCGCCAGAGGCGGCCTGGTAGGTCATGGAGGTCATCCATTCGACCAAGCCTGACTTGAAAAGGCCGCTCACGGCCATCAGCATCAAGCTGACGGTGCAGTTGCCTCCGGCAAAAGTACGGAGGCCGCGCGCGAGACCATCGTGAATCACATCGGCGTTCACGGGATCGAGGATGATTACGGCATCGTCGCTCATGCGCAGCGTCGAGGCGGCGTCAATCCAGTTTCCCTTCCAACCGTTTTTGCGGAGCGGCCCGTACACTTCAGTGGTGTATTCGCCGCCCTGGCAACTGATGAGAGCATCGCAGCTCGCAAGCATCTTCAGGCTTCTCGCGTCATGCAAGGTCGCGCCGTCACCCGCTTCGCCCGGAGCCGCGCCACCGACGCTGGACGTCGAGAAAAACACCGGCTTAATGCCGGAGAAGTCGCCTTCCTCCCGCATTCTCTGGAGGAGAACGCTCCCGACCATTCCTCGCCATCCGATGAATCCGACGCGCAACATGCTTTCTCCGAACGCCCAGTCTCTCGCCAGCCGGTCACAATTTTTTGTGACGGGTAGAACCGGCGGCCTTCCTTTGATTTTAAGGAGATACGCTGCTACCAAACGAGGATGTCATGGTCCGAGGAGAATTTCAAACGGTTGATGGTGTAAAGAATGATGCGTGCCAGAGGAGCTAAAGGCTCGAATTTTCCTTGCAGAATTCCACCAAGCGCGCTTCCGCCCAAAAGCGCTCGGGGCCGTCTTCTTGCGAAATGAAGGCGCAATGTCCGCCGTGCCGCGGGGCCACCAGCCGTACGTGCGGGTTCTCCCGAACCGCGGCGATGCCAAAACTGGAAAATGGCACGAAGGGATCGTCCTGCGCGGTGAGGATGAGCGTCGGCCTGCGAATCGCCGCGATCACGCGCATCGCGCTCGATCGCGCGTAGTAATCGTCCGCGCCCGCGAATCCGCAGAACGGCGCGGTGACTCTTTCGTCGAATTCACGTACGCTGCGAACGCGGCGCATACTCTTCGCCCTGCCGTCGGTCAGATATATGTCCGGAAAAAGCGCCGCCTTGTGCCGCATCCTGCGCTTCAATCGCCGCACAAAATGCCTGTTGTAGACGAAATTCCGCGGCGCTCCCAGGGCGTCGGCGCAGGACGCCAGATCGAGCGCGGGATTGATGGCCACGATTCCGCGAAGTTGCTCCGGCGCGGAATCCCCGAATTCCCCGGCCATTTTCAGAACCAAGTTCCCGCCCATCGAAAATCCGGCTGCGAAAATCTCCGGCAACGCGTCGCGCTGGATCAGTTCGATCACTACCGCACGAAAATCAGCGCTGCGACCGGAATGATAAAGCGTGGAAGTGAGCCGCTCCGTCCCGCCGCAATTCCGCTGATTCAATCGGATCACGTTCGAGCCGGCTACAAATCCCTTCTCCGCGCAGCCGACGATATACGCCGAGTCGCTCGATCCTTCCAGGCCGTGCACCAGCAGCAGTGTGGGATGTTTGCGCGGCTCCGCGTGCCAGTGACAATGGCCGAGCAATTGCGTTCCCGGCTCCACTTCGAACAGTCTCGATTCGCCCGGCGGTAATCGCGGAAAGCGCCGCCGCAAAAACGCCGGAGCGATGGTCATCAAGTGGCGATTGCGAAGCAGCCGATGAGGAACGAACTCTTTCACGGACTTCATCGTAGGCATTCTGCTTCGATCTGACAACTCCGAGGCTCGAAAATTCGTAAACTTTTTGGGAACCGTATGTCGTTGACAGATTGAGGGTTTCGAAATTGCCTTTATGAAATCTTGATGTTTTCCTTATGGCTCACTTATGCCCTTCCTCTAATGTTGTAAACTATGAATTCCGTGGTCTCGTAGGAATCCATGGCATCAAAGACTACCGATTCTTCTCTCACAAGCGCCGTTCGACCAGCCGCAAACGTCCTCGTGGCCACTACTGCCATGCTGGCCTTCATTTCGTATTGGCGGGCGGCCGCCGTGGTCCTCAACGACTTGGGATCGTCGGCGTTCTACGCAGGCGCGATTGCAGAACACTTCATCGGCAAGACCGCGCCGTGGTTCGTGCTGGCCATCATGCTCTTCGCCTTCGCGGTTCAGCAGCTTTACTACGAGAGCTGCGGGATGTTCGTGCGCGGGGGTGTCTATCGCGTGGTGAAGGAGGGGATGGGTTCGACGCTGGCGAAGTTTTCGGTGTCAGCGCTGATGTTCGACTACATCCTCACGGGACCGATCAGCGGCGTGTCTGCCGGTTTGTACCTGGTTGGCCTCTTGAACGAATTGTTGCGCTACGCGCATTTCCATCTGGTTCTGCCGGTGAACGCAACCGCCGCCGCGTTTGCGGTGCTGGTTACGCTCTACTTCTGGTGGGAAAACGTCAAGGGCATTCCCGAATCCAGCGAAAAAGCGCTGCAGATCATGTACGTGACCACCGTGATGGTGGTCCTCATGATTGTATGGTGCGGCTATACGCTGTGGGTGCGCGGTGTGCATCTTCCGCCGTGGCCGCACCTTTCGAACATCACTTATTCGAGTGACTCCCTCGGTTGGCTGCGCCACACGTCGCTGCCATACACGATTGGCTTGATCGGCATCCTGATCGGCCTGGGCCACTCGGTTTTGGCCATGAGCGGCGAAGAAACCATGGCGCAGGTTTATCGCGAAATCGAGCACCCCAAGCTGCCTAACCTGAAAAAAGCCGGGTTGGTGATCTTTCTGTACAGCCTGATTTTCACGGCCGGAGTGGCGTTCTTCGCAGTGATGATTATTCCGGACTCGGTGCGCGGCAACTTCTCGGACAATCCGATCAGCGGGCTGGCCATGCACCTTGTGGGGCCATTGTCCGCGCGAATCGCGTTCCGCATTTTTGTGGTCGTCGTGGGAGTCTTGATGCTGGCTGGAGCGGTGAACACGGCCATCGTGGGCTCCAACGGCGTGTTGAACCGCGTTTCCGAGGACGGCATTCTTCCCAGTTGGTTTCGCCATCCGCACCGCCGTTTCGGGACTTCTCACCGAATCCTGAACCTCGTCGTCGGCTTGCAGATCTTCACAATCATCCTGAGCCGAGGGAACATCTTCCTGCTGGGCGAGGCTTACGCGTTCGGCGTGATGTGGAGTTTTGCGATGAAAGGGCTGGCGGTATTGGTGCTGCGCTACAAACAG
>DASYZC010000341.1:0-8759 GCA_035949735.1 Candidatus Acidiferrales bacterium
AGAAGACATCTTGCAGGATGTCCTCGGCGTCCCGCTCATCGGGCACACGCCTGCGAATGAAATTCTTAAGTCTCGCTCGTTCGAGCTTGACCACCTCCGAGATCCGTTGGTCTTGCTCGCGAGCCATTCCCTCTACGCTCAACGCCTCACTCATCTAACTTTGTAGACGGATGAACGGCCGACATATTTCACCGAGAATGGAAAATACCTCAGTGGGAGTCAGCGAGATGTGGGGTACCGGCTTGGGCAAGCAAGTGCATCACTTCCAGGTACGCCGTAATCCGATCAGAATCAGTCGCAAGCGTCACTAAAGTTTGCAATTTCCCAGAACCGGACTTCTGGCCCGGAATAACTTCCGGTTGGTGGTCTTGTCGATTCCGGTATTCGACTGGAAGCTTCGAAGTCACTCGGTGACTTCAGCGACTAACCCTCGCAAAATCAACGGGCGCGCAATTCGGTCCGCGCGAACCAAGAAAGCGCGCCCTTCGGTCTTGCCGATCCAAACAACAGGAACGGGGTTCGTGCTAAGTCGACAGCTCTCTTTTTCCGACGAGCTCAGGCAAGGTCGAAGCGATCGAGGTTCATCACTTTGGTCCAGGCCGCCACAAAGTCTTTTACAAACTTCTCCTTGGACTCCGCGCACGCATAGACCTCCGCGAGAGCGCGCAGTTCGGAGTTCGAACCGAAGACCAGGTCGACACGTGTGCCGGTCCACTTGACCTCGTTCGTCTTCCGGTCACGCCCCTCGTAGACGCCTTCGGAGCTAACGGACGGCTGCCATTGCGTGCTCATGTCGAGCAGGTTGACGAAGAAGTCATTGTTCAGCGTCTCCAGCCGCTTGGTGAAGACGCCGTGTGTGGACTTCCCGGTGTTTGCACCCAGGACGCGCAGGCCACCGACGAGAACCGTCATCTCAGGCGCCGTCAGCGTCAAGAGTTGCGCCTTATCGATCAGCAGCTCTTCGGCGGATACGCTGAACTTGGCCTTGAGGTAGTTGCGGAACCCGTCCGCGACCGGTTCGAGATACTCGAAGGACTCCGCATCGGTTTGCGCTTGCGATGCGTCCGTACGCCCCACCGTGAAGGGCACTTTTACGTCGTGTCCGCCGGCCTTCGCGACTTTCTCGATCGCCGCACAGCCGCCGAGGACGATCAGGTCCGCAAGCGAAACCTTCTTCCCCTTCTTGCCCCTCTTCCCATTTGACGGCGAGCCGTTGAACTTCTGTTGGATCCCTTCGAGCGTCCGCAGCACCTTCGCCAATTGCGCGGGCTGGTTGACCTCCCAGTCTTTTTGCGGCGCCAGGCGAATGCGCGCGCCGTTCGCTCCCCCACGCTTGTCGGAGCCGCGGAAGCTTGCCGCCGAGGCCCAGGCGGTCCCGACCAGCTCCGAGATGGAATGTCCCGATGCGAGAATCTTGGCCTTGAGAACGGCAATGTCCTTCGCGTCGATCAGCTTGTGATCGACGGCCGGAACAGGGTCTTGCCAGATCAGCTCCTCTTTCGGGACCTCCGGGCCCAGATAGCGCGAACGCGGGCCCATGTCGCGGTGAGTGAGCTTGAACCACGCGCGGGCAAACGCGTCTGCGAACTGATCCGGATGCTCGTAGAAGCGTCGCGAGATCTTCTCGTAGACCGGATCGATCCGCAAAGAGAGGTCCGTGACCAGCATGGTTGCCGCGTGATGCTTCAACGGGTCGAAAGCGTCGGGAATTGGCTTGGCTCCGCCTTTTGCTTGCCACTGATAGGCGCCGGCCGGGCTCTTGGTCAGTTCCCATTCGTTGCCGAAGAGGTTCGCGAAGAAGTTGTTGCTCCACTTCGTTGGCGTCTGACTCCAGGTGACTTCCGGGCCGCCGGTGATCGCGTCTTTGCCTTTGCCTGCGCCATAACGGCTCTTCCAGCCGAGGCCCATCTCCTCAATGGGCGCTGCCTCGGGCTCGGGGCCAACAAGCTTCGCATCGCCGGCGCCGTGGGTCTTGCCGAAGCTATGTCCGCCGGCAATGAGCGCAACCGTCTCTTCGTCGTTCATTGCCATACGGCGGAAGGTTTCGCGAATATCCTTGGCCGCCGCGAGGGGATCCGGCTTGCCGTTCGGCCCTTCCGGATTCACATAGATGAGACCCATCTGCACCGCAGCGAGCGGATTCTCAAGCTCCCGGTCGCCGGTGTAGCGCTTGTCGGCAAGCCAAGTCTCCTCCTTGCCCCAGTACACGGCTTCGTCAGGCTCCCATACATCGGGGCGCCCGCCGCCAAAGCCGAACGTCTTGAAGCCCATCGAGTCGAGTGCGACATTGCCTGCGAGGATCATCAGGTCGGCCCAGGAAATTTTCCGGCCGTATTTCTGCTTGATCGGCCAGAGCAGCCGGCGCGCCTTGTCGAGGTTGGCGTTGTCCGGCCAGGAGCTGAGCGGTGCGAACCGCTGCTGGCCCGCGCCCGCGCCGCCGCGGCCGTCGCCGATGCGGTAGGTGCCCGCGCTGTGCCACGCCATGCGAATGAACAGGCCCCCGTAGTGGCCGAAATCCGCTGGCCACCAGTCTTGGCTGTTTGTCATCAGCGCGTGGAGGTCCTTCTTCAGCGCTTTGAAGTCGAGCTTCCTGAACTCTTCGACGTAGTTGAATGCCTCGCCCATCGGATCGGACTGGGGCGAGTTCTGGCGGAGAATCCTGAGGTTCAGCTGGTTCGGCCACCAGTTGCTGTTCGACCTCATTCCAACATTCGTGGTTCCGTGCATCACCGGGCACTTCGCTTCGGTTGACAAGGTTTTTTCTCCCGACTAACGGACTAATTCGAAATTTGACGGGAAGCGCGCCGCGGAGCGCACTTCACACAAAGCCCACGGAAAATGAGTTCGCATTCGCGAAGAACCCGCTTACCAAGGTAGCCCGAGGCTGGCTTCGGCACGTGGTGCCACTCCATGTCTTCAACATTGCCGCAGCGGTCGCAGATGAAGTGGTGATGCCGCATGCCCTTCGCATCAAATCGCGCAGCGCGGCCCTCGACGGCCACTTCACGCACCAAACCTGCCTGCACCAAATCCCGAAGATTGTTATAAGTCGTGGCCTTTGAAGAGCGCGGATCCGTGCGATTCACGGCTTCTAAGATTTCCGCGGCCGTGGGATGACTGTTGTGTTCCATCAAGAACGCCATCACGGCGTAGCGCTGCGGAGTGCACCGCAAGCCACTTTCTTCAAAGGAGCGTTTGATCGTCTCGGCGTTCATGACCAGTTTAGAATATATCTAATGTGAGATTTTTTCAAGAGTCGTGCTCGCGCGGTTTTGAGACGACCAGGGCAATCGGCGACCGATTGGTGCGGAATCATGAGGCGCGATTTCCCAATAGCACCAGGTTCAGAACGACGACCCGCCGCCTCGCCCAATTGTGTTCAGATGATCGGAAACTCAAGAATTGTCCAGAAACGGGGTTGTGGGAAGTATAAGATTCCGGGCGAATCGTCGGCAATTCGGAAGTTACTGCACCTTCGCCAGGAAATTCCGCCTCTGCCCGTACTCGCGTCTAGTGCATGGCTGGTCTTGGGGGGGTGATGAGCTGTCGACGACTCGGGAGCTCACTCCGCAGCTCCCGCAAACCTTCTGTCCCCAATAACACCTCAGTACCCTCACGCACAGTGGACGGAATTACTGGTGCGCTTAAGGACTAACGGTTTGGCAGACTTCAAAAGTAAGCCAGGCAACAGAGCTAATGGTCGATGGTCTTCGGCTTGTCGACTTCACCCTGGGAGATGTTCTTCCCTTCGCGCATAACTCGCAAGCGATCACCAATCATCATGCTGGTTTCCTCGAACTACGCGGCGTTCTGTGTGACCAGAAACTATAAACCGAAATCTGCGCGGCAGCTAGGGAGCGATTCTGTTAGCGGAACGCTCGTTGTCCGTTAACGCGGCCGTCCCGAACGTTACCATAGGATGCAGAGCACAGCTGCAGAATGAATTCCGACTCTAAGGAGGATGTTCATGTTTGGAGAAATGAACGTGGTTCCGATCATCAACCTTCAGCATGCGCCGGAGGAAGTGGGAGGTTCGGTCAACGGCGCAGTGGCTCGGTTGCTCGATGCGACCGAGCATCCCACCATCGCCAAATGGATGCAGTTGCCGAAGGCCTTGTTCGTCTTCCTCATGGTTCCCGGAGACCCGGAATCCGGCGCTTTCTACGTGTATGACCGAGTTTCAAGAGTTTGGCTTTGGGTGGACTTTGACGACGAGAAATTCGGCGGCTATACGGTGGGAGACTTCGAGCAGCTGGTACGCGAGTGCCACTTCCTCGACATCGTTGAGCACCCTCAGTTCCTCCCAAGCAGACGCTGGATCATTCAGCCAGGCGTTCAGCCTCGCCGAGGCACAGAGTTCCAAATGGAAAAGCGTCCTGTCTGAGTCCCGCGCGATGAAAACCTCACCTTCCACAACTCACATCATATCAATTCGTTAGACGCTCCGATTCCACTTATTTGACAAACAAGAGGCTCGGGTTTAGGTAGGTCACGCGCGCGTGCAATCTTGCGTCGCGGCACCCGGGAGGAACCATGAGTGAACCCATTCGAGCGAGCCCGGCGATTGTCGCAGATTACGAACGGCTGTTCGTCAATCGAGGGGCATACACGTTGCAATCCTTTCGGCCGAGTCCCGACAGCGGGCGTCACTACTATTTTCGACCAAAGGCGAAGGGAACCGGGCAGGAGTTGACCCTGACGGCGCGCACCATTCGCCGGCATCTCGAGGGTGAGCTTACGATCGGCCTGTACGCGATTAACCCTGCCACACAGCGATCTAAGTGGGTTGCCATCGACGCCGACTATGCGGGAGCGATGGAGGACCTTCTCAAACTCCAATACTTCCTCCAGCAGGACCAAGTGCAAGCGGCGCTCGAAATGAGCCGACGCGGGGGGCATCTTTGGATCTTCATGGAGAAACCCGCGCTCGCCCGCGCCTGCCGAATATACATTTACGACTTGGCGCTCCAGCTCGGACTGCGCATTAAGGGTTTTGGGTTGGCAGAGGGCATCGAGGTGTTCCCGAAACACGACGAGCTGCGCCCAGGAGAATTTGGGAACGCCATGCGCGGACCGCTTGGGATCCACCGCGGCGCCAACCGCAGGTATTGGTTCTACGGGGCGGACTACGATTTACAAAAGCAGATCGAGTATCTGAGCCGGCTCCGGAAGCTGAGCGAAGATCAGCTTCGCAGGTCCATCGCGGGAAAAGTGATGCCGCCGGGGTTTGCGAGAAATCGCTCGCCTGTTGATCAACCTCCTCCCTCATTTCACACATCGGGTCGCGAGTTCCGAATTCTCGATCACGTGGGAAAGGTTAGGACAATTGGCCGGAACTACGTAACGCAATGCCCATCCTGCGCCGAAGCTGGCCAGGACAGAAGTGGTGACAACTTGGCGATCTCCATCGACGATCCCCGAAAGTATCTATGTTGGGCAGGTTGTTCGAAGGAGATGATCCGCAGGGCTGTGGGTTGTCCGATCCCCGCTCGCCAGTCAGCGTAAGGAGGCGTCGACATGCAAAACAAGCAGGAATTTCTGGCGCGTCGAGGTCTCACGCTGTCCCGCCAAGTGCTGAAGCGCCTCAATAGCGTAGGCATTCTTGCCCAGTCTAGCGTCAGTCTCGAACGTCAACACTTGGCGGGGCGGTACGTCATGCGCGGCATCGAATCAGGCGGAGCCGTGAAGGACTTGGGCCGGTATGTAACCTTCTGTGGTCCCGATGGTGGAGTGCTCCCGTACCTCCATCCAATCGATAGCATTGCGGTAAATGGAGTTCACGCAGTAGTAGTCGCACCCGTTCTTGTGAGGATCGAACTGTTTCGCTCCGGTCGCACCTGTCAACTCCTAATCACGCACCATCAACCGGGAAACTCCGAGAATGGTCGTCGCCCTGCAATCGAGAGCAGTCTTCTGTTCAGAGGAGTAAACGGCTTCATGGAATTGAAACACCCGAGCAATGAAAGTGATTCGAGCGGATCGCCGGTGCCGCGTTTCTGGTCACGCTCTGGCGAGGATCTCACGATTCCACCTGCCTTCGGCGAGGCGGTCGCGGCGGTGGCCCGTGGAGCAAATTGTATAGGTTGCTCTCACCCCCACTTCTTGACGCTGCCGGTCGCCCTGGCGATCGGTGCTGGAGTCGTGTGATCGAGTGCCAGTGGAGGGAAAGATGCCAGCAGGAGACGCAACCGACCGAGGGTCGTCGGCGGAAACCCTACCGATGGAACCGGAGAACGGGCAGAAGACCGAGACCGGTAGTGTTGAGGCGCCGGAACAGCGGGACCTCTTTCTTCGTGCTCAACGGCGCAAGCTACCCGATGAGAGAAAATCCATCACCCACAAGTTTGCGATCGGCGGTCACGAGGGTTACCTCATCGTCGGGATGTACAAGGAAGGAGCCCCAGGCGAAATCTTCATCAAGATGGCGAAGGAGGGATCGACGCTGTCGGGCTTCATGGATGGCCTCGCGCTGTCGATCTCCATCGGCCTGCAATATGGAGTGCCCCTCAAGGCGATTGTGGACAAGCTAACGAACACTCGCTTTGAACCATCCGGTTATACGGAGAATCCCGACATTCGCTACTCCAGCTCGGTCCTCGACTACATTGCCCGTTGGCTCGGCGGCAAGTTCCTCTCACCGGAATACCTCAAACCGAGGACGCTCTTGGAGGAGGACGCCACGCACGTGTCCGGCCGACTAGCTGCGACCACCGCAGGGACGACGTCTCCCGAGAATCAGTTGTCTGCACGTGGAGACGCGCCTTCCTGCTCTATCTGCGGGATGCTCATGGTGCCCAACGGCAGTTGTTACAAGTGCGCGAATTGCGGCAGCACCAGCGGTTGTTCTTAGCGACCCCCTCCGATCGTGAGTAATTCAGCGAGTTGCAGGAACCTTGCAGCGGGCTATCTGCTGGAACTCCGTTGACGCCCATCGCCACCCACATTCGTCAGCTGAGTCATTTGCCCAGCCGACAAACGGGACTCGGGAAGTCTTGCCTGTGGATTGCTCCACAGTCTCGGACTCCCGAGTAGATTCAACGCTTTGAAAGGAGAATTACGTATATGGAGCAGTCTCAACTCATAGCTCACTGCGGGAGTTCAAAGATCACGCGGGAAGAATTGAAAGTGATTCCGACACCAGCGGGGAGCGAAACCCATCAACCACTTCCACACTTTGAGATCGTCGGGGCGCTTGTCGAGACTTTGAGCTTCCGCCAGATCTCGGTAGTGCGGGATGAGTACGCGGTTTCAAGCGACGGCATGAAGATGTTCGGTGTTCTCGACCTTGAAACCACATTCGACGGATGCCGATTCTCAATCGGTGTTCGGAACTCCAACGACAAATCCATGCGTCTCGCCCTCACGGTCGGCTACAGAGTGCTGGTGTGCGACAACATGGCGTTTCACGGGGATTTCACGCCCGTACTTGCCAAGCACACCAAACACCTAAGCCTTGTGGACACTCTTTCGGTGGGCGTGGACCGCATGCAACGGAATTTCGAGCCAATGAAGCAACAAGTTGAAGGTTGGAAAGCGGCACGGATTCCTGACGAAACGGCGAAGCTGGTCATCTACCGAGCATTCGTCGAGGGCGAGTTGGATGTCCCCAAGCATTTGGCTCGCCGCATCCATGATCTCTATTTCAACCCGTATGTCGAGGAATTCGCTCCCCGAACCATGTGGAGCCTCTCGAATGCGTTCACAGGCGCATTCAAAGATCTCGATGGCATCGCGCAGTTCAAGGCGACCGCGAAACTTGGTCCGTTCCTCGAACTGGCGACTGCTTCCCCCCGTTGACCGCATTAAGGAGCAGCAAGGGAGGCAGTCCCTCTGGCTGCCTCCAAGTCCATCCGTTTTTTGTTGAAACCAAAGTAACGCACTAGGAGAAGAAGCACATGGACAAATCGAAATCGGCTACGAACGAGGGCGGATTCCTGGTGGATTGTGACGCTGGCCCGGCCGGCCGCTTTCGTGCTAACGCCAGCTCAGCATGGATCAAGGTCGGCCAACGCGTTCGGCGTCACGGGGCCCGGGAGATGTGGGACTCCGTCGCAATTGAAGGTAAGGAAGAGGAAGACGGCACCCTGGTCGTGCGAGTGCTCGTTTTCAATCCTGACTGGGACGAGCCGTTGCAAATCGCTTCCATTCGCTCTCGCCCTCATGATCTGGACTCCCTCAGCGCACTCGGCTGCAATCTGAACCACGTCCATATCTAGATGGTCCAAAACCGCCGCAGCTTGACTGCTTGAAATGGCCCCCACGGTTTAGCGTTCTGAGTCAGGGCTTACGGGAGCTAGCCCGGATTTTACCTCGCCTCGATAGCAGCTTCAGTTTTCCCGCGTTTCCCACCTCTTGACAGTGCCCCAGATACCTCACGTACCGCTCCCCGTAAAGGATACCCGATGAAACTAGCTGACATTCCACCCGGCAGCGAGACTGCGTATCGCTGCGCGGCAAAACTGATTGCCGAACAAGTTGAATTTGAACTTGAGACCTGCCGCCGACTCCTGGGCACAGAACCGGACAGGGTCCTGGAGCTTCTTGCGAACACGCCTGATTGGACGATTTTCCTCGACGACGACGAGCAGTAACTATCGCGTACGTTTATTCGCTCTCCAATTGGTCCTGACCTGACTTTGGTCCCAGCACAAGCCGCCGAGGAGAATAATGATGGCCAAGCTGAAGGACACATGGCGGCCGGAATACGATGCCTATCTCAAAGCGCACCATTTCGGCGGGCTAAACCGTCGCTTCCAAGT
>DASYZC010000342.1:0-12163 GCA_035949735.1 Candidatus Acidiferrales bacterium
AGGAGAGCCCTTCGATCTCCCGGATCTTGCCGGCCTCGATCTTGAATAGTTGAGGCTCGATATAGGTGATGGGCCTGAGAAACTCCGCCGGAACCTTGACGTCACCCACCCCGGAGACGGAGACCGATTTCACGTTGCCCTCGTCATCGAGAAACGCCAGGTCCAGCACAAGGCCTTGCTTTACATCCACGACCAACGGGCGACGGTCGCCAACTTTGGAGAGGGCGCTGAAAAATCCCCTGTCGATTTCCTGCGCGCAGCTGCCGCTGAACACGCGGAAGGCGGGCTGCGCCGGATCCACAACCGTCCCATCGGAATTCGTGGCAGCGATTCCGTTCTCCCTGCGGGAGCAGTTATCGGCGAACGGCGCTACTGAACTTTTGCTTTGCGCAAAGGCCTCAAAATATCGATCCGTGATCGCGATCAATTGTTCCTGTGTGGCGCGTTCGGCGGCGGGCACCGGCTCAAGCAAAGCTGAAGCTGGCGAGACAAAACCGCTTGGCCTCAACTCGTCGATCATTTTTGGCGTCATGATGCCGGCGGTATTTAAGCCAAGCCCGCCTTTCGGTCTCAACTGCTCGCGGGCCACAATCATTTCCACTTCGGCGATCCGGCGGTCCTTCACTTTGAGCCGCAGCGCCATTGTTCCCCGAAGAATTCCGAATTCGTCGATATCTCCATAATATCCGGCCTCGCCCGTGGCTGGATCGGCTAGATAGACACGGTACGTGCCACGCCCTGTGAAAGTTTTCCAGAGACCTTCGCCGGGCTTCACCAACTCGCCATTTTCGGTGTACTTCACTTCGGGAGCGAAGGGAACGTTGCAGGTGCAATGGGAGACGAGGGCGTCGAAATATCTATCGACAAACCCGTTCAAGCAGGCGCGGTCGCATGGCGTAGAGCTGGCGGGGCTGGCGGGCGCAGGCAGATACACCAGCGACTTCCCGTCGTCGGGCCCGGCAAAGCCAGGCGATGCCACACCGCAAACCGCAATACACAGGGCGCCAAGCAGCGCAAGATTCACACGAGTTTTGGACATGATGGTCTCCCGAGCCTACCTGCCGAACGCGGGCTGAGCGTTGAACGGCACTTCGTACATGGTCATTTCTATGAGTCGAATGCTTCCATTTTCGATCCGATATGCCTCGTTCGATTGATTGGTACGAGGCGTCATGAAATACGGCGGAACTTTCCAGATGCGGCCGTCCGTGAGATGCACTTCAGTGACAGTCCCGTCGAAATCCAGATATGCCGAGGCGAGGACCGATCCTCGCTCGGTATCCACCACGAGAAACCGCCGGTCGCGGCATCCCGTGGTGAAACCCAGAAAACCGAGTTCGTACTGAGCTTTGCAACCGAGCATGGTGAAATCGCTGATATCTTCATCGGAATGCCCGTAATTCTGCGGTTTCGGTTGATTGGTGGTGGGAACGGCATCTTCGATGCGGCTGCAATCGGATGTGAAGGGGTAAATGCCTCTGCCATCGTTCTTCTGGAGCGCTTCGTAGTACATAAAGGCCGTTGCTTCCAGAGCTTCGCGCGACTGGCGTCGCTCGGGCGGAATCGTCGTGAGCCAACCCGGATTAGGCTTGCCCATCTTTTCGTAGAGCGCGGCGCCGCGGGGATCGTGCGCCACGAACTGCTCTGCCTCGGTAATGAGGTGGTTTCCGACTTTCAGCCGCAGGATCAGGATGGCCGCTACATCGTTCTCGTAGATTACGCCGATAATCCCGACGTCACCGCGTTCCGGGTCAGCGAAATAATGCCGGTACGTGCCGAGAGCGGTGGCGGTTGTCCACAGCGCCGTCCCTATTTTGAGGGGCACATTGTCCTGCGCGAATTTCACATTGGGCGAAAGCGGAGCGCGCGATGGATCGTGCGCCACCATCGCGTTCAGATATTTGTCCACCATTCCCTCGAGGCAGGCCCGGTCACAGATGACAGGCCCAGCAACGCTCGGTTGCGCTGCGAGCGATGGAACGGAAGCCGCCATCAAGAAAAGAATTGCGAAAAGCCGCGGACAAAAGATGCTTTTCAATCTCATGATTCCCTCTCTAGGCAGACTCCGTGCAGAGCGGCATGCGGCGAAGACGCCGAGCGCCGGCGGTAAGAATCTCGGTGTGACTTTTGCAGCCCAATGGAGAGGCAGATTACAGAATGTTGAACGCAGAAGCAACGGATGATGCGACAAGAGAAGTGATGTTCGACCGCTACGGTCGCCAGCCTCGAGACTTTGGCAGTGGCAAGTAAAGTCCGCCTGAACCATGAAGTACTAACCAATTGCGCAGTTTGCTTGTTCCCCCTCCCCGTGGCGAGCTAGAATGAGTGGTTGGGAAGCGGTCGCCCGGCGGCTACGGTAGTTGTTCCTACCGATTAGTCACCGCTTCTGGTTGTTCCTCCGCTCAATCCTGGCGTGCGGAGATACAGGAGGTTCCATCCGGAACCGAAAGTAGAACGCCGTGCGAACAGACCCTAACACCACTTCTGGGGATTTTACCGGGACGAGCGAGCGGCGTGCGCATCCTCGCTGCCGGCCGCAGCCTTTTGCCTACGTCAAGGTAGGTGAGCATAACGGCGGCATCGTGATGGATGCGAGCGAGACCGGTTTGCAGATCGCGGCTGCCAACAGCTTGGCCCCGGAAAACATCGTTCGGCTGTCCCTACAACTCAACCCTTCCGCTGGACCCGTAGAGGTAGAAGCGCGGGTCGTCTGGCTCTCGGAGTCAAAGAAAACCGGCGGCTTTGAGTTCGTGTCGCTTACGGACGAGGCCCGCGACCAAATCCGCAAATGGCTTAGCGGAGACCTTGCTAAAGCCCGATTTTCGGGGCCAAAAGTCGTGCCTACTCCGCCGGCGCGAGACCAGCGGATGACGGGAATCAGACCTGACGCTAGAGCGAATGGCGCAAAGTCCGAAATTCGAACGCCTGAGGTTTCAGACCATCCTCCGCGGGGATTGGAAGGGATGTTTCCGCCTGAAGGTGAGCCAATTCCTCCGACTCCTGTTCACGAAGCCGAAACCCATAACGGCGGAACCTTTGGCGAGCGAGTGTCGGCTGCCTCCCGCGTGCTCGACCCTGCGCCCTTCAGGGCGAATCCGATCAGTGATCGTCGGCCAAACCCGAGTCCATTTCACGAGCGCGAGGCTTCATCACCTTTTCTGAATGGAGCACGCTTCCCGGCCCGGGCGATTTTCTCGGATTCGCCTTTTCAGGCGCCTCCTGCGCCGCAGCGATGGTCAAACGCACGCATGGGCTTACTGACAGGTGTAGTGATGGTGATTTGTTTTGCTGTGGGCATGATTTCCGGAAGGGTCTGGATGGGAAGGTGGCCTCAAGGGTGGAATTTGCAGGGGTTGCAGGAGTTGATTGGACGAGCTTCGGCGCCAGCCGCGCCCGCCCCAGCGAATCCAACAGCAAATCCCCCCACGAATCCAGACGCGACTCCAGCCGCGGATGGAAACGCGGCCGCCGCGCAATCCTCCAATCCTCCTGCAGTTACCACTCCAGCGGCCCCTGAAAGCTCAGGCGCAAGCTCAAACGCTGCGGCAGCTCCAATTCCGAATCCCAAAGAAGACACAACTGCTGCGAGGGCGGAGTCCCGGAGCGCGGAGTTCCCGAGTGCGGAATCGTCGCCCTCTGAACCTGCTGGGTCCATTCTTGTTACCGCTCCGGCTGCGGGAAGTCCCCCGACGCGCGTATCTCTGCCGCAAGAGCCCCTGACTGCTTCCGCATCCGTGGCAATCGGCATCCGACGCTCCGCTCTGCTGCCACCGAACCCCGGTCCGGTATCGATGCATCGTCCCGAACGCCTTGAATTCGGCAGAATCATTGCGCCGGTGCCGGGTGCTCTTCGTCCCAACATCCCGCAATGGGGCGACCCAATAGTCGTTTTGCGAGTTACCGTCGGCGAGGAGGGGGAAATCAAGAGCCTCGTGCCGATACGGGGACGTGACGACCTAATTCCCACGGCGGAAAGGCTGGTTCGTGAGTGGCAGCAGTTCCCAGCGAGGCTGGACGGCCAGCCCATCGAATCTACGGAAGAAATAATCCTGACCTTTCGAACCGGACCTTAGTTAGAAGGAATAGCGAATACGATTTCGCCGTGCTTCGCGCCGCGTTTTGTGAATTTCACGGATAATTCGCAGGGCCTAACCTCGCTGCACACGTGCCCCTAAGCGAATCAGTCCGTACACCAAGACGCAAACAAAGAAATCGACAAGCACTCCGCCATCGATCGCGAATCCCTGATGACGCAATGACTCCGGGAGGTATGGCACCAGCGAGAAGTAATAAATGACATTGCCGAGGAGGATCGCAACCAGGTACTCAAGCCATCGGCGGGGAGTGACTCCAAGAAATTGGCGCGCCATTTATCAGTCGCCTATCAATCGCCTCGGACAGCCGGCCTTGAGGATCTCTCACGCCCGCGCCCAGCTTTAAGCCGGCCGATCAGACGAAATCCCAATATAGTGCTGTGGATGTACGCATGTAAACCGCCGCCATCACTTTCGGTGCAGGTTTCTTTGATTCTGTAAGGTTGCCTTCACGCCGACGACTATGCACAATGGCCGCGAGTTCATTCGGCCATCCTGAAAGGGCAGCAATCACAATCAGAAGAAGTTGCCGATCGCTAAATGCGCCGGCGGCGCGAGCGAGGTGAACTGTTGCGAACTGCGAAAACTTTCATCCTGAGCGGGGCGGTGTTGGCGAGTCTTTCGTTGCTGGCTGGCATGATGGCTGGAAGCGCGCGAAAACAAGACTCGACTGGAGAAAGCGGCGAGGTGCTATACCGTCAGCACTGCGCGAGCTGCCACGACGCAGGAATATCGCGCGCACCGAGTCGCGCCGCGTTGGGACAGATATCTCGCGAAGGCATTCGCTTGGCGCTGACGAGCGGAAGCATGGCGCCACAGGGTGCGAACCTATCTCCTGGTCAGATCGATGCCCTGGGCCACTTTCTTTCGAACCTGGATTCGTCAGTCGGAGTCAGACCGGGGACTGGCGCATGCCCCGCTGGCGGCGCGCGATTTGCACCGAAGCCCCGCCAGCCTGAATGGAATGGATGGGGCGCGGATGCAGAACAACATCGTTTTCAGACTGGAGCGATGGCGCAACTGCCCACGGCGGATGTTCCGAAGCTCAAGCTGAAATGGGCGTTCGGCTCTGCGTATGCGACGCAGGCTTATGCCCAGCCGGCCGTTGTAGGCGGGCGCATCTTTGTGGGGAGTGCCGGGCCGAGAGTCTATTCGCTGAATGCCGGAAGCGGCTGTACCTATTGGGCCAGTGAGACCGATGGCCCGGTTCGGACGGCGATTAGCGTCGGTGCCAGAGGGAACGGCTGGTCCGCGTATTTTGGGGACCAGCACGGGAATGTCTACGCAGTGGATGCGGAAACAGGGAAACGGCTATGGAAAGTTCGGGTGGACGAGCATCCCTCCGCGCAGATCACAGGCGCGCCTACGCTTGTGGGAGGCAGGCTTTACGTGCCAGTGTCATCCCTGGAGGAAGTGGCGGGAGCGGACGCAAAAGATGAATGCTGCAAATTCCGGGGCAGCGTTTCCGCACTGGATGCCGCAACCGGCAAGGTGATTTGGAAAAGCTACACGATAGCGGAAGAGCCTAAGCCAGTCCGCAAAAATTCGCAGGGCGTGCAACTTTGGGGACCATCCGGCGCGGGCATCTGGTCTTCTCCGGTAGTCGACCCCAAAAACCACATGGTCTATGCGACCACAGGCGACAATTACTCCGACCCGCCCACGGACACTTCCGATGCGTTCATGGCCTTCAACATGGATACGGGAAGAGTGGCCTGGGCGAGCCAGATGCATCGGGGCGATGCTTACAACGTCAATTGCGACCGTCCCGCCGCGAAGCAGGTAAATTGTCCGACGGCCAAGGGACCTGACTTCGACTTTGGATCGTCGCCCATTTTAGTAGAGCTTTCGGGCGGCCGACACGCACTGGTGGCCGGCGCGAAATCGGGAATCGTTTACGCGGTTGATCCGGACCATAAGGGCAAACTTCTTTGGCAAAGGCGCGTGGGACACGGCGGAACGCTGGGCGGCGTGCAGTGGGGAGCCGCGACAGACACGAAGAGCGTTTACGTGGCTCTGTCGGATGTGCAAAGACGCGCTGCGCCGCCCGGATCGCCGGACGGGAGGGATTCGGTTTTTGGTGTTCCGTATGAACTGGATCCAAACACTGGTGGCGGCTTGTTCGCCCTTAGTCTCGATACGGGAGATGTTGTCTGGCACACTCCTCATCCCGGTTGTCACAAACCTGGGTGCAGTCCCGCGCAGTCCGCGGCGGTGACGGCGATTCCCGGCGTGATTTTTTCGGGGGGCGTTGACGGCCACTTGCGAGCCTACTCTGCCACAGACGGCAAAATTATCTGGGATATGGATACGGAGCGCGACTATCAAACAGTGAACGGGGTTAAGGGTCGCGGAGGATCGATCGACGGTCCTGGCGCGGTCGTCGTCGCGGGGATTGTATACGTAAATTCCGGATATTTCTTTCAAGGAAGCACTCCCGGCAACGTATTGTTGGCGTTTTCCGTGGACGGCAAGTAGGCGTATTGGTTGGGCTGGGCAATCCCACATTCCCTCGCGTGACCATTCAATGACCGTAACACTTGCGAGTCCGGTGAAATACTTGCGGGGAGTTGGTCCTCAGCGGGCTGCCGTTCTCGAGGAGCGCGGCATCGCTACGGTCGCCGACTTGCTGAGCTATCTGCCTTTCCGCTACGAAGATCGCATACATTTCACGCCGATTGCGGAAATTGTGCCCGGGCAAGTTCATACGGTGCTTGCGGAGGTCGCTAGCGGCAACACGGTTCGATTCGCGCGAGGCCGCGCCCCAGTGTTTCACGTGACCGCGAAGGACGCCTCCGGCAGGTTGCACGCCCGGTTTTTTCATGGCACATATCTGCAACAGCGATTGAAAGAGGGACAGCGGCTGGTGTTCCACGGAAAGGCCGATTTAGACCCCTACCGCCCTGGGCGCATCGAGATGGTGAACCCGCAAATCGAGCTCATGGGGAGCGATCAGGGGGCCGCCGATTCCACCGAAGTGGGTCGCATTGTGCCCATCTACGAAGCAATCGGAGCAATCAGTTCGCGGATGTTGCGACGGATTATCTACGGAGTTCTGCTGAATTTCGAAGGCGACTTTCCCGATCCACTGCCAGAAAACCTGCGGGAACGGCACCGTTTCCCCACTCGCCGCGAGGCCGTGATGTACGCGCATTTTCCGCCGAAGAACGAAAATCTCGACCTGCTGAATAGCTTCCGCAGTCCCGCTCAAATGCGATTGATTTTCGAGGAGTTTTTCTACTACCAACTTGCTCTGGCGCTGCGCCGCCAAAAGGAACATCGCCAGCGCGGAATTGTGATGCGCGTCCGCGAAGCAAAGATACGGGAGGCGCTGAAGCGAATTCTTCCTTTCAAGCCGACCGCCGCGCAGAAGCGAGTACTCGGCGAAATCGCCGCCGATCTGGAGCGTGAATACCCCATGCACCGTCTGCTGGAGGGCGATGTGGGAAGTGGCAAGACAATCGTGGCATTCGAGGTGGCGACAATCGTGATTGAGAACGGGTGCCAGGCGGCGCTGATGGCTCCCACTGAAATTCTGGCGGCGCAACATTTTCTCTCGGCTCGGCGCATCCTGGAGCCCGCCGGATATGCCGTCGATGTGATCGTGAGCGGACAGAAGCGCCCGGAGCGCGAGAGTGTGCTGGCGCGCGTCGAAAGCGGCGAAACAAAGTTGCTGGTCGGCACGCACGCGCTGATCGAAGACCCGGTAAAATTCCATCAGCTAGGACTGGTGATCGTGGACGAACAGCACCGCTTTGGAGTGCTGCAGCGGAAGCGGCTGATCGAGAAAGGCATCGCACCGCACGTCCTGGTGATGACGGCCACTCCTATCCCGCGCAGCCTCGCGCTAACGCTCTACGGCGATCTTGATCTTTCCGTGATCGACGAAATGCCGCCGGGCCGAACGCCGATTGAGACGCGCTGGACGTCCGAAGCGCAATTGCCGGGAGTTTGGGAATTCCTGCGGCGGGAGATCGGGCGCGGGCAGCAGGCATTCGTACTTTATCCTGTGATCGAGGAATCGAAACAGGAGCTGAAGGCGGCCACGGCGGAGTACGAGCGTCTGGCGAAAACTGAGTTTCCGAACATGCGCGTAGGTTTGTTGCACGGGCGGATGAAAAACGAAGAAAAAGATGCAGTAATGGAGCGATTCCGCCGTCGCGAATTGGATATGTTGGTGGCCACCACAGTGATTGAAGTTGGCGTGGACGTGCCCAATGCGACCGTGATGGTGATCGAGCACGCAGACCGCTTTGGGCTCGCGCAACTTCACCAGCTTCGCGGGCGCATCGGACGGGGCTCGGAAAAGTCGCACTGCATTCTGGTCGCTCCCAAGACGATCACCGGGGATGCGCGCGAGCGTATCGAGACGATGGTCGCCACGTCAAACGGATTCGAAATTGCCGAACGCGACCTCAAGCAGCGCGGCCCGGGCGAATTCTTTGGCACTCGCCAGCACGGCGATGCAGCCTTTTCATTTGCCCAGCCGTTACGGGACCATGAATTGCTGGAATTGGCCCGTCGCGAGGCATTCGCTCTGGCCGAAAATCCAGATCTGGCGGGGAAGGTCGTCGGCAGTCTGGAATCAATTAGCCCGGCTTGGCAGAAGCGATACCAACTGGCGTCTGTCGGATAAACGCGTGCGCGTGATAGCGGGCAAATTTCGGAGCCGGAAGCTCAAAGGCCCTGGCCTCCTGTCTCTTCGACCCACAAGCGACCGGTTGCGCGAAACGCTTTTCAATATTCTCGGTCCCTCGGTCGAGGATTCCCTGTTTGTGGACCTTTACGCAGGCACCGGCGCGATCGGCATCGAAGCGATCAGCCGGGGAGCCCGCAAAGTGATTTTCGTTGAATCCAATGCCAAGGCCGCGAAGCTGATCCGCGAGAATCTGGGGGCGCTCGATATGTTCGCCGGCGCAGAACTTATCGAGGACGATGCGTTACGAGGTTTGGAAAAGCTCGCGCGGCGGCGTGCTCTCGCCGATTTCATCTTTCTCGATCCGCCTTACGAAAACACTAAAGAACACGCGGCCGTCCTGGAATTCCTCGATACCTCGCATCTGATTGCTCCCCAGGGCCTTGTCATCGTCGAGCACAGCCCCAAAATGCCAGCGGTCACTCGGCTGGATCGCCTGGAGCTTACTCGGTCGGTAGAGCAGGGCGACGCCATCCTAAGTTTTTATCGCCTGGCAGCCGCAGCATAGCTGGCGTGCATCCAATCCCCTCGACGTATAATGCTCGAGCCGATGCATACCCTTCTGCAACGCGACCCCAGTCCGGCCGTGGATTCCTTGATCGAGCTGGGACCACATTCGCGACTGCCTCGCCTCGATCTCGGCATCGACTGGGAATCACCGCGTGAGGGATTCATCACCAGCCTGCGCGGTGTCGTAAGCCGGCCGCGCGCTCCGCGAGAGGCTGAACTGACAAGAGATCGCGGCTTTCACGTCGACTGGATAAGCGGCAGATTGCCGGGTAGGGCTTTTGCGGCGTCGTCATTGTGGCACGTTGCCGTGATATGGCTTTTGGTCCTGCCGATCTGGGGTTTCTTGCCCGCACACACTCCAACGCTTGCTCCAGTGCAAATCGAATTGACTTGGTACGCTCGGCAGCCCGATCTTCCGCGGATTTCGTTGCCCGCTGCAGTGCCTCGCGAAAAACCGAAGAATAGTGGCCCCAGGGTTTCGGAAGGCCCGGGGGCGGATCCTCCTCACGCGCGTCAGACCATCCTTTCGATTCCCGTGCACGTAACGCATCCCAGACAAACTCTGATACGACCGGATGCGCCCAGCGCCCCTCCGAAGGTCGTACCGCAACTCCCGAATATCGTACAGTGGTCAACCGCTCAGCCGCAGAAGCCAAGATTCCAATTGTCCGTTGCTAACTCGGCGCCGAAAATTCAGCGCCGCGCGATTCGGGATGACGCCCCACCCGAAGTTCCGAACTCCGCGAAGAACCTGGTTCCTTTCAATATTGTTTCGAAGGCAAGCGCGATCCCGCGTCCGAAAATGCCGGTCAGTGCTATGTCGGCACCGGTTGCGCGGCAGCGCGAGACACACGCGGATGCTACGGCCGCTCCCGAAATCGGCGCCGCCGAGAGAGCTGACAGCCGTCGCATCATCGCTCTCTCCGCAACACCCGCTCCGCTCGCATCGTCTGCGGAAGTGCCCGAAGGAAATCTCGCGGCGCGAATTTCCGTCTCGCCGGAAGGGAAAAAGCCGGGGGCTGTTGCCAACTCGACAAATCATTCCGCGGGACCGGGCGCTGGCGGCAGCGCCGCATCCACGGCGACGGATGGCAGCGGTGTTGGGGCAAATTCCGGTTCGCTTCCTGCCGCCGTCAGTATCGACGGAGGCGTCAGGCCATCCAGCCGGGGAGGCATCGCCCCATCGGGCAGCCGGTTGAATACGTTGAATCTCAAGCCGCCGAATTCCAATTCGCCGCCCGTCAATTCTCGGCGAGGTCCGCCAAACGTCAGCGCCCTCGATCCGAGCTTGCCGCCGGAGAAGATTCTGTCTGGCAGCGAGGTATACACGATGCACGTGAATCTTCCGAATCTCACGAGCGTCAGCGGAAGCTGGATTCTAAGCTTTGCGGAATTGGACGAAGGTGATGGATCGCCGTTCACGCCAAGGGAGCGCCTCGCGGGACCGGTCCCCATTCGGAAGGCCGATCCAAAATATCCGTCCGACCTGATCAAGGCTCACGTACAAGGCGAAGTAGTTCTTTATGCAATCATCCGCAAGGATGGTTCAGTCGATAGCATTCAAGTTGTTCGCGGACTCGATCCCCAACTCGACCAAAATGCGATTCAGGCGCTCGGCGAATGGAAGTTCCGTCCCGCGACGCGCGCGGGCCATCCGGTGGATGTTGAGGCCGTCGTGCATATCCCTTTCCTTTACCAGGACCCGAGAGACTACGGCTCTCGATAGCGGGCGTCGGCCGGCTACTCCGACAGGATTTCAACCAGCTGCGAAATGTGTTCGCGCGTGTTGTAGATATGTGGCGCGATGCGCAATGCATTTTCGCGCAAGCTGACATGCACTTGCGCGCTTCGCAGTCTCTCATAAAGCGTTGGCGTATCGGCCGGGTTGGACGCCGAAATGCACACGTAGGGTCCGCGTCGATCGCACTCCTCAGGCGAAGCAAGTCTGCATCGCGTACCTGGCAGCCGTCTAATCAACTCATCCACGAGCGAGCGGATATGAGCCGCAATCGCACCCGTGCCAATGCGTAAGAGCAGGTTCAGCGAAGAATCGAACGCAGCCAGATTGGTGAAATTCGCCGTTTCCGCGGAGTCCCAGCGGCGAGATCCTGCAACGGGCTGTTGATTTTCGATTGGCAGCGCGTGAAAATTCCGTGCGCCTTCGAGCGCCATGAAATAGACCGAGCCGAGGGTCAAGCGTTCAACCCACTCATTCGCAACCCAGAAAAATCCGCTGCCGTACGGACCAAGGAGCCATTTATATCCGCTGCAGACCGCCATGGCCGCGCCCAGCTCGCGAAGATCCAGCTTCATAGCTCCCGCACATTGAGAAATATCGAGAAGCAGCGCAGTGCCATACTTCTCGCAAGCCCGCGCCACACGCGCCGCGTCGAGCCTTGCGCCATTATCAAACCGCACCAGACTTGCCGAAACGACGCGTGTTTGCGGTCCGATTTGGTCGATATAATCGTCGGCTGTAATAAAGCGCCCCTTCGGAGTGACGATCCGCACTCGGAGTTTCCCGGCCTTCTGGTACCTCAGCCAAGTTGAGAAATGCGCCGGAAACTCGCCACGTCCGACGAGCACTTCGTCGCCCGGCTTCCAATCAATGCCCGCTGCAACGGCAGCGAGACCAGCGCTCGCGCCCGTGGTCACGGCGACTTCATCTGCTCGGGCCCCGATCAACGCGGCCGTCTTCTCACGTATGTGGTCTGGGAGGTCGAAATACGCAGCGTCCGGCAGTTGATACGGTCTCTTTTTCCATTCGAGCGCAGCTTCCGCCGCGCGAGCTGCTGCAAGCGGCATCGGCCCCTGAAGCGCGGCGTTCAGGTATGTCACCCCTTCAAAATCGGCAAACTCATGT
>DASYZC010000343.1:0-11978 GCA_035949735.1 Candidatus Acidiferrales bacterium
CTTCTCGTCCTCTGGAGGGATGCCGACCCAGACATCCCCGTCCTCCAGCAGGCCAGGGCAGAATCCGCGAAGCTATAGACATTCCGTATCCCCGACCTTGGGCCGTGCGGAAAGCGGAGGCTTTCGAACTGACCACATCGATTCTCGGCAACTCAGAAGTAGCTCTGCCAATTTTTGCCGACCAGGTGCTACTCAGGTTCTACGCGTCTAAATAATTTTACGAAGTCAAAAAAAAAGGGCGGATGCTCAAGCACCCGCCCTTCCTTACTCTCGATTGAGTAGCTGCGCCTACTTCTGCTGCGTTCGCCAGCCTTCTGCGTATGTCTCGCGTGCGACCTTCGAATAAGGCACTGGGCTGACAACCGCGCGAATTTCCATCTGTTTGTGGCGCTCCACCGTCGGCTTCTTCGTTCCGCCGCCCTCTTCGCCCCACACCAGCGTCAACTCCGCGCCGATTTCAACGTCGTGGTTCACCACGCCGAGTGAAAGCACAGACCGCTCGTTGTAGCTGTAGCCGGCGAACATCGAAAGGCCTACCGTCTTCCCGCCCTTCCCCACCACTCTGTCGTACGAAGCCGACGCGTAGTTCGAAATCGGCACGTCGATAAATTTGTATGGATCGCCCTGTTCGAAAAGCGACCGGTACACCTTCACCACATCGTCTGAATTCCACGCAAACGTCACCTTCTTGCGCTGCGTCTTCTGGTCTATTTTCTCCAGAGCGTCGCGGCCGACGAAGTCGTGGTCGAACTTGACGAAGATCCCGTAGCCCAGCTCGTACGGCGTGTTGTAGTAATCCTCGATGTTATTCGAGACGAAGCTGCCGGCCAGCGACCCCGTCGCTTCGTAGCCTTTTGCCGGGAGCCACTGGCGATAAGGCTTCATCTTCTCGCCCGTGTATACCGCTGGAAGTGGCGAAGGAATCCAGCCCGATTCGCACGTGTTCGATGCGTACGCCCGCGCGCCGACTTCCTTTATGCCGAACTCTCGCCCCGCCTCCACAATCGCCGCGCGAATTTCGTCCCGTTCTTCGTACGGTCCCCAAATCTCAAGTCCCGGAGCGCCTGCCATGCCGTGACGCAGCGCCCGCACCGTTCTTCCCTTGATCTTGATCTCGCCCATGTTGAAGAATTTGATCTCCGGGAACGGCCCGTCGTTCAGCTTCTCGATGATCTGCTTCGCGTTCGGACCTTGAATCTGGTACCGATAGCACGTGCGGATCACAGGCTTCCCGCCGGGATTTGACGGCGACCGGTCGTCTCGCTTGATCTTGACGTTGTAATTTCCCGTCGTGGCATGAAACTCGAGCCAGTTCGCCGCTGGTGCGCGCCCCACGTAGACCAGGCTGTCCTGTGCCAGGTGAAACAGAATCCCGTCGCCAATCACGTAACCATCGTAGGTGCACGGCGCGAACTGCTTCGCGCGATTCACCGGAAAATTCGCAAAGCTGTTTGTTGCCAGATAAGACAGCAACTTCAGCGCATCGGGACCTTCCACGTACAAGTTCGCCATGTGATGGGACTGATCGAAGAGAACGGCCGTATCGCGCCAGGCTTTTTGCTCATCGCGCCAATTCGAATACTCGGAAGGCACCACCGGGTAGACGTAAGCGCCGATCTGCGAATTACGCAACATTTGCACCGGATTGCGGGCGGCTTTAAGCAAATCCTCCAAATTCTGCTGACCCATCGCTTCCCTCCTAGGGACAGAAACCATTGCTGCACCTCCTGCTTTATTAGGGCTCCGACTCCAACTTAGGCTCCGTGTTATCGAACGCTACAGCCAAAAGAGCACGCAATACCCTACAGAAACTTGGACATATTTGCAACTAGACTGGAGCATCAAAAGCTTCTAACTCGAAACAATTAACTGTACGTTTTGACCCTCGAAAGCCCGTGATTCTCCAGAGTTTTGAGGATTTCGCGGTGGCCAAAGGCGGCGGCCGGAGACGCATAGCCGACCTGCCGAGGTGGGCAGTGAATTAGGCTGTGAGCCCCAAAGGCTTGCATTAAACCCGTTTGCTTGTAACAACAGGTCCCAAACAGCACCACCTGCGCCGATTCCAGGCTCCCCCGCCCAACTACTACATCAATAGTGCGTTGTTCGCGGCTATTTTCGCGCGGGGGCGTTCCGGCCTGGACGGCATTGGCCATCTCGGCCAGCTTCTTTTCCTGCTCCGCTTTTGGCAGCGGCCGGATGGCTTCCTCGAAATGTTTTTCGGTGGCCAGTACGTTTTCCATAATTTGGCGGTTTAGCAGGCCGCCGAAGGACTTGACGTTCGCGGCTTGCGGATGGTCTTTGTACCAAACTGGATGAGGAAAACCGCCCCAGCTCAGCGCCAGCTGCGTGCGGATGTAGCCGGGCACCACGGTTTCGTATGCAACCGCGCGCTGCCACGGCTGGTAGCGATTTTGGTCGAGGTAATATCCGTCGGTTTGAATCACCGCAAAGATTGTCTGCGTGGAACCGAAGGTAGGGATGCCGTCGAACATCGTGAGAATTTCGAGGCTATCGATTCCTCCGGATTCCAGGCAAAGGCGCGCGGCCGCGTCGCTGGGCGCGGACATGAAGGCCATTGCCGCGGCGATCAGCAAACCCTTTTCGGCGAATTTATCGCTCCACTTTTCGGCGAGCTGGCGATGCCAGGCCTGCTCGCCCGCGATATCCAGATAGTGGCATCCAGCCTTCAGGCACGCCTCCACGACCGGTGGCCCGTAATAGATGAACGGCCCGACGTTGTTACATACAACTTTGGCTCCCGCGAATAATTTTGCGAGTTCCTCGGCGGAGCCGCCCGTCTCCACGACTTCGTAATCCGCGGTCTCGATTCCCGGGACGCGATTCATCACGTCCTGAATTTTGGCCTTATTCCTGCCGGCGGCGATAAAGGGAACGTTGAACTCGCGAAGATATTCCGCCGTCAAACGTCCGGAGAATCCGCTCGCGCCGTACAGAACCACGGGTTTCTTGCTGGACATCCTCACCTCCGCCTTTCAAATATCGCCACTAGCCGAGCGCCTGATTTTAGGCTAAAGTGCCGCGTTCATTCATAAGGAACCTTTTGGTCACCTGGTATCATGGGAGGAGATCGTGGACGCTTTCGATTGCCCGGTAAAGCTCACCGCTGAAGTTATCGGCGGCAAATGGAAACCCTTGATTCTGTTTTATCTGGAGCGGGGAACCCACCGATTCAGCGCATTGCAACGATTGATACCCGGCACGACCAAAAAGATGCTCACCAAGCATCTGCGGGAACTGGAACGCGACGGCCTGGTGCACCGCAAGGTGTTCGCACAGGTGCCGCCGCGCGTGGAATATTCTCTCACGAGGCACGGGCAGAGCTTGCGGCCAATCTTGGTTTCGATGTCCACGTGGGGCAAGCGGCACCGCGCCCGATACGGCGTGCGCAAGAAATAGGCGCGATCCGCCGCACCAAAACTTCCTGGTGGCGGCCCGTATCGTGTGGTGTAAACTTTCGCCCTTGGGGGAGGAAGAGTCCGGCCAGGATCAGCAGGCTAGGTTTCCCCGCGAGATCAAGAATACGGCTGCGCTGTCTCTTCAATGATGTTCGATACTTTTCCGAAGGCGGGAGGTTTCCATGCACGTTGTCGCAACTCGTGAAGAAAAGCTTTTCATCAACGGGGAGTGGACCGGTGCTGTCGATGGCAAGACCTATCAGAAGCGAAATCCATATACGGGCGGCACCGCGTCACAAGTGCCCGCGGGAAAGCGCGAAGACGCGCGCCGCGCCATCGAGGCGGCAGCTGCCGCGTTTCCGGGGTGGAGCGCTACCGCTCCCGGCGCTCGCCGCAACCTGCTGCTGAAGGCTGCTGAGATTCTCGAGCGCAGGATGCAGGATATCGCAAAGATCATGGCGCTCGAGACCGGCCAGACTTTCGGCTGGGGCATGTTCAATTGCATCTACACGGTGGGAATTTTGAAGGAAGCCGCCGGGCAGCCCTACGCAATGGTGGGCGAAGTGATTCCGACGGACCTGCCGGACACGACGGCGATGGCGATCCGCCAACCGGTGGGAGTGGTTGTGGGAATCGCGCCATGGAACGCTCCGATGATTCTGGGGATGCGCGCGGTGGCGGCTCCAATCGCCTACGGAAACACGGTGGTACTCAAAGCGTCGGAAGAATCTCCCGGGACGCATCTCGCGATCGCATCGGTTTTCGAGGAAGCGGGCTTCCCCAAGGGTGTGCTCAACGTGATTACGAATGCTCCCGCGGACGCTGCCGAAGTAGTGGATGAACTGATCTCAAATCCGAAGACGCGCCGCGTCAGCTTTACCGGCTCGACGAAAATCGGCCGTCTGATAGCGGAAAGCGCCGGGCGGCATCTCAAGCGCGTGGTGTTGGAGCTGGGCGGCAAGGCGCCGATGGTGGTGCTGTCTGACGCGGACATTGATGCCGCCGTCTCGGCGGCAAATTTCGGCGCGTTCATGAACCAGGGCCAGATCTGCATGTCCACCGAGCGCATCGTGGTGGATAAGTCGATCGCGGATGAATTCGCGAAAAAGCTCGCGGCCAAGGGCCAGGCGCTGAAGATGGGCGACCCGATGGCTCCGGAGTCGCAGATCGGCTGCATGATTAGTTCGGCTGCGGTGGAGCGCGTGCAGGCTTTGGTGGATGACGCCGTGGCGAAAGGCGCGAAGATTCTGTGCGGCGGAAAAGCGCAGGGGCCGTGCTATCCGCCAACCGTGGTTTACGGCGTGACGACCGCAATGCGGATGTACCACGAGGAATCTTTCGGCCCGGCGAAGCCTGTGGTGATCGCCAACAATGCGGAAGAAGCTCTCCGCATCGCCAACGATACCGACTACGGCCTTTCGAGCGCCGTCTTCACGCGCGACGTGAACGAGGCGCTGCGGATCGCCGAGAAACTGCACTTCGGCATTTGTCACATCAACGGCGCCACGGTGCACGACGAACCGCAAATGCCGTTCGGCGGCATGAAGGACAGCGGATATGGGAAGTTTGGCGGCCGCGCCGGGCTGGACGAGTTCACCGAGCTGCGCTGGGTCACCATTCGCCGTTCGCCGTCGCATTATCCAATTTGAGTTCTGGAGGCTAGAAGCTGGAAGTAGAGGCTTGGACAGAAAAAGGCCTACTTACTGGAGGAATCATGAGCACCGCAACCCTCTCCCCCCTCAAGCGCGAACCGCAACTTGCCGGACAGACGGTCGTCGTGATTGGCGGCAGCGCCGGCATCGGGTTCGAAACCGCCCGACTAGCGCGTGCCGAGGGGGCGAAGCTTATCCTCGCCGCCCGGAATCCCGAGCGCCTTCAGTCCGTAGCGAGCGAGCTTGCCGCTCTACATTCCGCAGCCTTCGATGCCACCGACTTCGAGCGCCTCGCGCAGTTCTTCGGCGAGTTGCCCACGCCGATCGACCACGTGCTGGTTACCGGCCCGGGTCCCTACTACGCGCCGCTAGCAGAATTCGATTTCGAAAAAGCACGCCGCGACATTGAGGCGCATCTGTTTCTTCCGATGCAGGTCGCGCGTCACGCTGCAAGCAAGGTTCGCCCGGGAGGAACCCTGCTTTTCATGAGCGGCACGGGTGGGCGCCGCACGGCGAAGGGATACGCTCTGATCTCGGCTCTCACGGCCGCGATGCCGGCCATGACAAAAAATCTGGCGCTCGAACTGGCGCCTGTTCGCGTCAACCTTATCGCCGCCGGGTTTGTGGACACGCCATTGTCGGCGTCGATCCTCGGCAATCAACTAGATGCGCGTCGCGAGCAACTGCGCGCCACTTTGCCAATCGGCCGCGTGGTCGGCCCGGCCGCCATCGCCGCCCTCGCCGTCCACCTGATGACGAACACAGCCGTCACCGGAGCAACGTACGATATCGACGGTGGCGAACAGCTCGTCGAGGGGTGAGTTCTGGAGGCTAGAAGCTGGAGGATAGAGGCTGGACGGCAAGCCAAAGTTCCCTCGTTGGCCACAGCGGCCTCACCGGGGATGACAACGTTCCGAGGATGCGCGACGAGATTTTTCGCAAGATTCGAATTTCGATGAATTAAGGAGAGAAAAATGGCGACAGCAACGCAACCAGTACAGGTCGAGAAAAATGTGACGCAGTTCGTTGCGAAACCGCGGCAGATGCTGATCAATGGAAAATGGGTGAACGCGGCTTCGGGCAAGACGTTCCCAACCTACAATCCGGCGACCGGCGAGGTTTTGGCGCAGGTGGCGGAAGGCAATAAGGAAGATATCAATCGCGCCGTCGATGCGGCCCGAGCTGCATTCGACAAGGGTCCGTGGAGAAAGCTGGCACCCTCGGAGCGCGGACGGCTAATTTGGAAATTGGCCGATCTGCTCGAAAAGCACGCGGAGGAGTTCGCGCAGCTCGAATGCCTGGACCAGGGGAAGCCGCTCTTCTTCGCGCGGGTTGCGGACATACCGGTCTCAATCGACCAGCTTCGCTACTACGCGGGTTGGGCGACGAAAATCGAAGGCAACACGATTCCGCTTTCGATGCAGGGCGGCGGGAAGTTTTTCGCCTACACGCTGCGCGAGCCCATCGGAGTGGTGGGGCAGATCATCCCCTGGAATTTCCCGATGATTATGGCGACTTTGAAACTGGCTCCGGCGCTGGCGACGGGCTGCACCGTGGTTTTGAAGCCCGCCGAACAAACTCCGCTGACCGCGCTGATGCTCGGCGAACTGATCCAAGAAGTGGGCTTCCCGGAGGGCGTGGTGAACATCGTTACAGGCTACGGAGAAACGGCGGGCGCTGCACTGGCGGCACATCCGAAAGTGGATAAGATCGCGTTCACGGGTTCGACGGAGGTGGGGAAGCTGATCGTTCAAGCCGCCACAGGGAACTTGAAGAAAGTTTCGCTCGAACTCGGCGGGAAATCTCCGAATATCGTTTTCCAGGACGCGGAAATCGATAGCGCCATACCCGGCGCCGCCAACGGCATCTTCTTCAACCAGGGGCAGGTGTGCTGCGCGGGATCGCGCTTGTATGTGGAGGACAAGCAGTTCGATAAGGTGGTGGACGGCGTTTCGCAGATTGCGTCGAAGATCCGCCTCGGCCCGGGGATGGAGCCCACGAGCCAGATGGGCCCGCTGGTTTCCGAAGAACAGCTCAATCGCGTGTGCAGCTATCTTGAATCGGGATTCTCAGAGGGCGCAAAGGCGGTGACGGGCGGAAGCCGGCAGGGAGATAAAGGCTACTTCGTGAAGCCGACGGTGCTCGTCAATACGAATGAGAAGATGAAAGTGGTGCGCGAAGAAATTTTCGGGCCGGTGGTGACGGTGATGCCTTTCAGCGATGTGGATGATCTGGTGGCCAAAGCGAACGACACGCAGTATGGTCTGGCGGCGGCCGTCTGGACGCGGGACATCGGGAAGGCCCATCGCATCGCGGCGGAACTTCGCGCGGGAACGGTGTGGATCAATTGCTACGGCGTTCTCGATTCGGCGATGCCATTTGGCGGATACAAACAATCGGGCTGGGGCCGCGAGATGGGCCATCAGATGCTTGAGCTGTACACAGAGACGAAGTCGGTGTGCACGCCGATCGCGTGAGCTGAAGCCGCCGGCGCTACATTTAGAAAATGCGAAAGACTATTGGCATCGCGGCGATTGCGATATTGGCGGTGTTAGCCGGGGCCGGTTGGGCTGGTGCGCGACAGGCGGGTGCTGCCGCGCCACCGCCGGCGCGAGTCGCCGGGCCGCCGCCTCTACCCGAACTGCTGTTTCGCATGACACTGGAAGACGAGATGCGGTTGCCGCTGGGCCAGGCCACAGTGACAACTCCGAATGTTGACCTTCAGCTTTATGGAGACGGCAAGGACATTCTGGTGGCCGTCGGCAAGGGTCCCTACGCTCCTCGTACCTTTGACGGATTGTGCGACAGACCTTGTGGCCTCACTTTGCGCGACAAGAACAATTATTTCGATCTGAGGGGAAGGGCGAATATTAAATTCACAACCATCGTTTCGGGCTTCCATCGCGTGCGGCCGTTGATTAAATTGGCGGACGGCACATTGCTGATTGGCGATCAGGCGGAGGGTTCCATGGCCGACTGGCACCAATACGAAATTTCGTTTCGCGAGGTGCGATGGCTGAAGCTCGATCCGCAGAGAGGCGTTACTCTTATCGAGACGTTGGACCCTACGCTCGGCGGCACGTGGATTGAAAACCCAGACCTGAGCAAGGTGGACGAGGTTGGCTACTTCGATATTCTTCCGGGTAGCGGCGTCCGCGTCGAGGGCATGCCCCTGGAAAAGATGCCGCCTCCTCCGGCTGGAGGATGGATTGCAGTTTCGTCCTTCGAGCTGTGGGGCAAACCAGTTCCGCGCCAAGCCAACGTTTCCCGAAAATAGGGAGCTGGCGGGTGTTTCGCGGGCATGCACCTTGATGTTGACACCGAAAGGAAAGTTATAGTAAGTAGCGCAACGCGCGGGGCCCCCAAACAGGACCGTCTCACAGCGAATCCAGTGAATCCCTTGGAACCCGTCGTGCGTGATCGCACAGCTAGGAGGTCGCCATGAACTATCCCGCTACCGGATATCACCACATCACCGCCTGTGCCGGCGGCGCGCAAGAAGACGTGAATTTCTTTACCGGAATTGTGGGTCAGCGTCTAGCCAAGCAAACGGTTCTGATGGATGGCCGATTCCCGCATTACCACTTGTACTACTCGAATGCGAACATCGAACCCGGGTCGATCATGACCACCTTTCCGTACAGCCGCCTCATGGGGCGACGCGGATCTGGTCAAGTTCAATCGATCACCTATGCGGTTTCCAAGGGCGCCTTACCCTTTTGGCAGGGGCATTTCGAGCGCCACAAAATCGACCACGGTCCCATTGAGGAGCGCTTCGGACAACGCTTCATCCGGTTCAGTCACCCCGCCGGAATGACTTTCGAGGTCTTGGAGGACAAGGACGACCAAAGAATTGGCTGGTCGACGCCGGCAATCGGTCAGTCCGAGTCTGTGCGCGGTTTTTACGGGACCGTGCTATCCGTTCGCGATGTGAGTGAACAGGAAAAATTCCTCATCGAAGCGCTCGGTTTCCGCAAGACGGGCGTGGATGGTCGCTATCATCGTTTCGAGATTGACAGCGGCGGTGCCAATAAGACACTGGTTCTTTTGCATGAGCCGGATCGCGCTCCGGGCAGTTGGACCTTCGGTGCCGGAACCGTCCATCACATCGCCCTTTGGGTCGCCGATGATGAGGCGATGGCCGCGCAGAAGGCCATTTACGAGGAGCTTGGCTACACGGACGCGTCCGAAATCAAGGATCGCTACTACTTTCACTCCATGTATGTTCGCTCGCCCGGCGGCATTTTGGTCGAGTGCTGCTGCAACGTTCCGGGGGGCTTCGAAAAGGACGAACCCGCGGCGACCTTGGGAACGAAGCTTCACATCCCACCTTGGTTCGAAGATCGCCGCGAAGAAATTCTCAAGACACTCGAACCCATTGTCGCTCCTGAGACCGCTACATCTCGCGCCTGAAGTCCGGGGTGAAGATCGGAAAAACTCGAATCCATGAAACGAAGCGAAAATCGAATTCTCACCACGCACGTCGGCAGCATCGTCCGCCCGCAGCAGCTTCGCGATCTCGCCGACGAAGCGTCGAAATCTCCAGAAAACCAGAAACGCTATGAGGATTTCTTACGAGATTCCGTCGCTGATGTCGTGAGAATGCAGGCCAAGATTGGCATTGACATCGTCAATGACGGCGAATTCGGGAAATCCAGCTGGGCAAACTACATTCTCGAACGGATCACCGGATTCGAACATCGGCCCGATCAATTGCACCCGGTCCATTGGCTGGGTCGCGATCGTGACCGGTTCCCCGAGGTAATGGCTGCTGAATTCCCTTGGATGTCGAAGGGTGTGCCGACTGAGGCGTGCATCGGACCGATCAAATATCGCGATCATGCCAATATCGATCGCGATATTCGCAATTTGAAGGCTGCGCTGAAATCGGTCAGCGTCGAAGAAGCGTTTCTTCCCGTCGTCGCTCCGGCCAGTTCTGCGTACGACGGAGTCAACGAATACTATCCCACGGAAAAAGAGTATGTGTACGCAATCGCGGACGCCCTCCGTGAGGAATATCGCGCCATTTACGAGGCCGGCGTGATCTTGCAGGTAGACGACGCTGTGCTCGCCAACATGTATGATCATTACGTCGAGCAAAGCCCGGAAAAGTACCGCCAGTGGGCCGGTCTCCGCATTGAGGCTCTTAATCACGCTCTGCAGGGCATCCCCGAAGACCGAGTTCGGTACCACGTCTGTTTTGGTAGTTGGCATGTTCCGCATCTTGCCGATGCGCCGCTCGAGGAAATTGTCGGGTTCATTCTGAGCGTTCGCGCAGGCGCGTACTCGATCGAGGCAGCAAACCCGCGACATGAGCACGAATGGCGCGTTTGGGAAGAGAAGAAGTTGCCGGCTGGAAAGATTCTGATTCCCGGTGTGGTGACTCATCACACTATCACCGTCGAACATCCACGCCTGGTAGCTGACCGAATCCTTAGGTTCGCGCGCTTGGTGGGTCGCGAGAATGTTATTGCGGGCACGGACTGCGGCTTCGCGCAGGCGCAGTTCATCCAGCGTGCGGCCCCCTCCGTTATGTGGGCGAAGTTCGAGTCGCTGGTGGAGGGCGCGCGCATAGCTAGCGCTGAACTTTGGCAGAAAGGCAAGAGCGCCCAACCCTCGTAACCACGCGGCGCGGAGTCCCAGAATTTTGGCAGCGACGAAACCGGAAGTGTGACTCTACGTCCATTCTTGATAGTTCTGATCGTCGCGATCGCAACAAGCGTTTGCCGCCCTGGGCGGCATGAAGGGGGAGTCATTGAGAACCTTACCTAAAGCAGTCGCGTCCCTGGTTGCATTGATGGGTATTCTGGCTGGCGCGCAGCCGGCATTAGGGGCGTCGGCTGAGTGCAATCGCTCCTGCCTGAAGGACACGGCGGATAAGTACCTCGCCGCGCTCGTCGCCCACGATCCCTCGCAAGTCTCATTCGCTCCGAATGTTAAATTTGTGGAAAACACAGTTTCGATGCACCCGGGCGACGGGCTTTGGAAGACCGCATCAGCAGGGCCAACGACCTTCAAGATCTACGTGCCTGATCCGGTCTCGGAAGAGGTTGGCTTCTTGGGCGTGATGCAGGAAAACAACAAGCCCGTGCTTCTGGCGCTGCGTTTGAAGGTCCGGAACGGCAAGATCACTGAAGCGGAACATCTGATAGCGCGCAATCTCATGGAAAGAAATCTGGCCAATCTGCGGACGCCGCGGCCCGGTTTGCTGGCCACCGTTCCACCGGCGGAACGCACTCCCAGGGCACAGATGCTCAAAGACGGGCTCTCGTATTACACAGCCCTGGTGACCAGCAACGGCAAAGCCGCGCCGTTTGCCGATGACTGCCTCCGCCATGAGAACGGAATGCAGACAACCGGAAACCCCCCGCCCGCGAAACCAGGTTTTGGAACGATGGGCGCGATGGGTTGCGCGGCTCAACTCGACACGCACGTAATGAGCTACATTAAGCGTATCGAGCCGCGGCGCGTGGAAATTGCGGACCCTGAAACCGGCCTCGTGTTCGGGCTCTCTCAATTTCGCCAACCGATGGACGAAAAGGTCGTCAAGATCGTAAGTGTGCCCGGCGTCGACCATGTCGATATGAACTTCAAGCCGTTCGATCTTCCTGCCGCGCACATCTTCAAGATTCGAGATGGCAAGATTCATGAGATTGAAGCCATGGGCTTCGTGATGCCGTACAACTCCAAAACTGGTTGGGAATAGCTCGCGCAGCGAGTTGAAGTAATGCTTCCGACGCGGATGGGAGCGGCTAGCTCCCTTGTTTCAGACCTGCGGATTCAGGAAGTTGGTTTCCCGCCGTCACGTCGATCGGGCAACCATCTCTTTCTTTGTGGAAGGGCGTGTATAATGCGGTCGCCAAGGAGGGCCCACAAAATGCGCATGCTACTTAAAATCTCGATACCAGTG
>DASYZC010000344.1:0-4898 GCA_035949735.1 Candidatus Acidiferrales bacterium
AGGTGCCGTGGAGTGCTCGCGCGCGTAATAGCTGTCCCAGATTTTACCAAGGCCGATAAAAATCAAAATCAGCGGCCAATACCTCCAAATAACCGGCCACGGATCAAAACCGGGATAGAGGTTCAGCAACAGAAATAGAACGCCCAGCACAATCAGAAGAATCGGCCCCACAAAGGAGTGATGTCGCCTGATCGGAGGTCCAGTTGGTCCTGTTTGCGCCATTGAGCACCTCTCTGCATGAAGATACGCTGAACGGGGTTCGAAAGTTTCAGCCGCCAGCCGGCCCACCGAGGCATCACACCTGACTGCTATTTCCATCCCAACGGCCAACGCGCCGGCCGGCGTTCGCGTCTAAAGTGTCGAGTCTTTTATCGAATCCGATTTTGAAGAGAACAAGCCATTCACGGGAAACCAGCAGGATGCGCCTTGGCTCATTCGATTCCGCGGCAATTGCGTGCCCAGAATTTGCCTCCCGCTATTCCGGCAGGTATTATGGTAGCTCCATGCGTTCCGCGTCTAGGCTTTGGTTGTATGGTCTTGCGCTCATTTTGCTTCTGAGCGCCTGCCCCCTCTGGGCCGCGAACGATCCCGCAATTTTCCCGTTGAGCGATGTGAAGCCCGGCCTGAAGGGCGAGATGTACACAATCTTCAGCGGCGATCAAATCGAAAAGACCGACCTGGAAGTAATCGGCGTCCTGCACAATGCCGTGGGGCCGAAGTTGGATGTCATTCTAGTGCGGTTGCTCGGCGATAAGGTGCAAGAAACCGGAGTGGTAGCCGGGATGAGCGGCAGCCCGGTTTATTTCGATGGAAAGTTAGCGGGCGCGCTGGCGTTGAAACTCGGTACATTCACAAAAGAGGCCATCGGTGGTGTAACTCCCATCCAGGACATGCTCGAAGTAGAGCAGTCCCGCCCCGCAACCTCGCCGGAAGCCATCCGACCATCGGCTGTTTCGGCGCCCGCGGTAGCAGCGCAGACATTCGCCGTCACGGGAGAAAATTCTAAGCAACTCCTTGTCCCCATCGAGACACCGCTGATTACCACTGGCTTGTATCCGGAGACCCTGGCGAAATTCGGAAAGTTTTTTTCCTCGTGGGGCATGGCGGCGATGGCCGGGGGCACGGCGGCGCCTTCACCTGACGATGCGAAACTCAAACCCGGGGACATGGTTGGATTCGATCTGGTGCGCGGCGATCTCTCGATCAGCTCCGGCTGCACGGTCACATTGGTCCAGGGAAATCGCATCCTTGCCTGCGGACATCCGCTCTTTGGCTTCGGGAAAGTTGAAATGCCCCTTTCCCGCGCGCACGTGATGATGACCCTGGCCTCTGCGGCGGCATCCACCAAAATTATCACCACGGGCGCTACGATCGGAACGCTGACGCAGGACCGCCAAACCGCGGTGATGGGCACCTTGGGAGCGGGGCCACCTATGATTCCGCTCGACCTCACTCTTGATACCCCTGCGGCGGAGAAGAAATATCACTTCGAGGTGATCGAAAGCCCGCAGTTGACGCCCACGCTAGTGGCAGCCGCAGCATACAACGGAATCATCGGCAGCCCGGCGTACGGCGAAGGCTCGACCCTCCAACTAAACGGTACCATCGAGGTGAAGGGACACACACCGGTGCGGCTTGACGACCTCTTCGCGCCTGCCGATCAAACTACTCCGGCGCCCTTCTACCTCGCGACACAGGTTCAAGCCGATTTCGGGCGCATCTACTCGAATCCCTATGAATCACCCCAAATCGGCCGAATCGAGTTGCACGTAAAGGCGCTCCCGGAGAGACGCTGGGCCACGATCGATAGCGCTTGGCTCGACCGTAGTGTTGTAAGTCCCGGCGATACCGTAAAGGTTAAAGTTCTCCTGCGTCCTTACCGCGGTGCCGCGTTTGTCCAAGACATCCCGGTGACGATTCCACCGCAGACAGCGAGCGGAACACTAGAACTCGTCATCAGCGACGCAGAGTTTCTGAACAGAAACGTGCAGTCGCTGGCGGCTACCGCCCAAGGACAGCTTCCCGGACTCGAAGAGATGATTCAACTCATCAACCGCGAACGGCACAACGACCGTCTCTACGCCACCTTGTTGCAGCCGACGCCCACCGTGCTGGTGGAAGACAAAGAAATGCCCAACATCCCGGCCTCTGCGATCAACGTGCTCAACCAGCGTCAGAATCCGGGCGGCGCCAGACTTCTGTGGCAATCCACCGCGGGCGAATGGTCCGTGCAAATGCATCAAGTAATCGCCGGCCAGGACATGCTGACCATCACGGTGAAATAACGCACCGCCCCAAGGGAGATAAAAAGCTGATGACGATCATTCAGCGAGTGAGTCTCGTGTGCCTGTTGGCTGTTGCGTTTGTCTTCGCCGGCACAGCGCGTGCCGAGCACACACGCTATTGGCGCCAGGCTGACTTCTCTGATTTTCATAAGGGCACCGCGACAGGTGTGGCAATTCGCAGCGATGGGAAAATCGGTCCTGCTCCCAAATTTGAAGCGTTCTCCGATCCCAATCTCGCCTACGTTTGGTCGCTGCGCTTGGATTCGAAAGCGCGTCTCTACGCGGCTGGCGGATCCGATGCAAAAGTCCTTCGGTTCGATGAAGCGGGAAAGGCGACCACCGTTTTCGAATCCAGCGAACTCGCCGCGCAGTCGATTGCCTTCGATTCCTCGGACAATCTGTATGTAGGAACTTCGCCGGATGGCAAGGTCTACAAGGTCGCGCCCGGCGGTGAGAAGAGCGTATTTTTTGAGCCAAAGACAAAATATATCTGGGCGTTGGCTATCGACCGGCAAAATACTCTCTTCGTCGCTACGGGCGATACGGGAAAAGTGTTCGTGGTAACGCCCGACGGTAAGAGCCGGCTCTTTTGGCAGAGCCGCGAGCGCCACGCCCGATCGCTGGCATTCGACGCGAAAGGCAATTTGTTAATAGGTACAGAACCGAATGGCCTTATCGTGCGCGTGGATGTGATGCGCACGGCGCCCTCTGACCTTCCCCAGGCCGGAATGTCATTCGTGCTCTATGAGACAAACAAGGCCGAAGTAACTTCTCTTGTCCTCGACAGCGGTGGAAACATTTACGCAGCGTCCATCGGAGATAAAGGGCACTTGCCTGAGTTACCGCGTGTCCTTCCGACTCCGGTTCCCCAAGTCGCCACCCCGGTGATCTCTTCGCAGGGCGTTGTAGCCACACCGGCGCAGCCAGCGACACAACCCACCACTACCTATCATCCGTTTCCGAGTGTTTCGGCAACTGGCGGTGCGGAGGTCGTGAGGATCGCGCCCGATGGTTCACCCGAAACGCTTTGGACATCGCGCGACGGTCTTGTCTTTTCCCTCGGGTTTTCGCTTACTGGGAAACTTCTACTCGGGACGGGCGATATGGGAAGTCTGATCGAACTGGAGGGGAACGGCGTGTATTCGAGCGTCGCAACCACCGCCTCTGCGCAAGTCACCAGCCTGATTACCGGTGGAGGCGGCAAAGTCTTTGTCGCTACGGCCAATCCCGGCAAAATCTTCACGCTCGGACCGGGTTATGAGCCGAATGGCAGTTTTGAATCGAGCACCTTCGACGCCCGAATATTTTCCCACTGGGGCCGGGCGACTTGGTGGGACGAAGGCGGGTCGGCAAAAGCGAAAGTCGAATTTTACGTTCGCTCCGGCAATACATCCAGCCCGGCGGAAGATTGGAGTCCCTGGGCTGGGCCCTACAAAGACTCTGGAGCTCAAGCGGTGGATTGTCCGGCCGCGCGCTTCGTGCAGTGGAAGGCGGTATTTTCGGACATCAGCGAGGAAAGCGCTCCCACCGTATCGTGGGTCAGTCTCGCCTATCAGCCAAAAAATGTCGCGCCAGTCATTGATGATATCGCGGTTCAGGACCCGGGTATTCGCGTCTCAGGATTTCCCTCGTCGCCAAGCGGACCCGGCAGCCCTATGCCGGTAGCGCTGAGAATCCCTCAAGGCGCTGGAGGAACCCCCTCCGGGCCGCCTGTGGAGTCCGAAGCCCGAACGTCTGAATCGAACACCGAGCCCACGCCCCAAGGGTTCACCCAGAAGGGCTATCAGAGCGTGCTGTGGAGCGCGCATGACGACAATGACGATCAGCTCCTCTTCACGATCTACTACCGCGGAGAAGGCGACAGCGATTGGCGGCTGCTAAAGGACAAGATAGCCCAGCGGTATTACTCCTGGGATACTGCTTCGATGCCCGACGGTGCCTATTACTTGAAGATCGTCGCTTCGGATTCGCCTTCGAATCCCGCCGCCGAAGCCCTAAGGAGCGAGCGCGAGAGTGACCGGTGGGAAGTAGCCAACACGCCGCCACGCATCGAGAACTTGCGGGCCGGTTCGGGAATCCTGAATACCAAAGCGTCGTTTGACGCCGTCAGTTCTTCGGGTCCGATCGCCCGTGCGCTCTACAGCATTGATTCGGGAGATTGGAAGATTGTCTTTCCTACGGACGAGCTCTCGGATGCTCCGAAAGAGAGCTACTTCATGCAATTGCCCGGACTGCCGGTGGGCGAGCACACGCTGGCGGTTCAGGTAGCGGATCGGCTCAACAATACAGCCACGGCGAAGACTACATTCACCGTCGAGCCGCATTCTCAATAAACTGTCGTGAATCATCGTGCAGGACGGGCCGCGCGGCTAATTGGACCAATCACGCGTGGCCGCAACCGCTTCAAAGCGATCCACAATGGCGCCGATTCCGGCGATCCCTCCCAAATCGGAACGATCTTCCACGTGGACAACTCGCGCACTGCACCGCACCTGCTCGGGATTTCGTCCGGTGAGTTCTCGCGGAAGCGTCAAATGCATTTCGAGAGGCTCACCGACGCTCAGTTTCATACGCGACGTAAAATAGACGCCGTTTTCGGATAAATTGAGCACC
>DASYZC010000345.1:0-8336 GCA_035949735.1 Candidatus Acidiferrales bacterium
TACGGTTGAGAATGATCAAATCGACGCGTCGATTCCACGAGTTCAGGGAATTCCAGCAATCGACACGCAGGCGACGGAAACGAAAGTCACTGTGAGCGACGGCGCGACCGTTGTGATCGGCGGCATCATCGTAACCCAGCAACGGACCGATATTCAGCAGGTTCCGTTTTTCGGGAGCGTTCCGATACTCGGAAATCTCTTCAGACACACGACGGTAAGTTCGACATCTCAGGAGCTGTTGTTCTTCCTCACGCCTCGGATTTTGCCGAGCTAGAGGTTATGATGGGTTCCGGCCGCAAGGTCGGAACTTCGTGAGCGCGAGTGCAAAGTCGATACCACGTACGGTAACCCGGCGCGGGTCGTCCGATAGGATGGACAGGCTCCGGGGGCTCCTTCCAGGAATTGGCGTCGACGCGCTGCTGGTTTCTTTCCTCCCCAACATCCAATACCTTTGCGGTTTCACTGGTAGCGCCGCATTCCTGCTCGTCGAGGCATCGCGCAGCTCGCTTTTCACCGATAGCCGCTACACCCTCCAGGCTCGAGAAGAAGTCTCCGAAACTCGCGTCCGCATAGCCAAGCACGGGCTGATCCGGGCGGTTGCTGAGGCGCTCCGAAGCCACAAGAGACCACTCAGGCTGGGATATTCGCCTCACGGCCTCACTGTTGCCCAGAAGAAGGCCCTCGACGCCCGGAGCGGTGCCGGCATCCGCTGGGTTTCGGATGGCAACCTCGTGGAAGGCCTTCGTGCTGTGAAGGATGCTGAAGAGTTGGGAAGGATGCGCGAAGCCGCCGACCTGATTTCTCGGGTCTTCCGCGATTTAGTCCGCGTGATCGGGCCAAAAATGAGCGAGATCGAGGTCGCGGCCGAAATCGAGTACAGAATCAAACGGTACGGCGGCTCTGGACCATCCTTTGACACGATTGTCGCCTCCGGGCCGCGCTCTGCCTGGCCCCATGCCCGGCCAACTCCGAAGTTGTTGGGGAAAAGCCAGTTGGTCGTACTAGACCAGGGTGCTATAATTCGCGGCTATTGCAGCGACATGACTCGCACCGTCTTCCTGGGAAGGGCAACCCAAAAGGTGAGACAAATCTATGCTGCGGTCCTCGAAGCCCAAGCCGCAGCACGAAACGCCCTCCGACCCGGGGTGCGGGCGCAGGAAGTGGACGCAGCGGCGCGGAACGTGTTGAAGCGCTTGAAACTTGGAGCATACTTTACGCATAGCACTGGTCATGGGCTGGGCTTGGAAGTGCATGAGATGCCAAGGCTTGGCCAAAACGAACGCACAATAATGCGCGCGGGAATGGTTGTAACTGTCGAGCCAGGTGTTTACATCTCGAAACTTGGCGGGGTAAGAATTGAAGACGAAATGCTGGTTACAGCCACCGGCGCGACCAGTCTCACGACGGCGCCGCGAGAATTTCTCGAACTTTAAATGCCGAAAAAGAAGAATCCAGAGCAGGGTGGCGGCGTCCGCGGCGTGGATTTAGCGGAAGTCGAACGCTTGCTAGCATTTATGGGGAAACACGAGCTTGAGGAGTTCGAATACGAACGAGCTGGCGTCCACATTCGCCTAAAGAAGGCCTCGGCGCGACCTGGCGCGCATCGGTCGACCTCCGCAGTAGCTTCCGGGATCGCTGAGGCCGAATTGCACGAGGCGACGCAAGCTCCGCGGGCGGCCTCATCTCATCCAACTCGAGCGAGCGCAAAGCGCCCTTCAGATGCGACTTCCGTTGGCACCGACGTCCACATCGTAAAGTCCCCAATTGTGGGAACGTTCTATGCAGCCCCCGGCCCGGAAGCATCGCCTTTTGTGACGCTGGGGGCGAAGGTCGACGTTGGCTCGGTGCTCTGCATCATTGAAGCGATGAAGTTGATGAACGAGATTGAGTCCGACGCAGCGGGCGAGATCGTAAGCATCCTTGCGGAAAACGGTAAGCCTGTGGAATATGGCGAACCGCTCTTCGGCATCCGGCCGGAGTCGAAGAAATAGCCGATCTTGAACCGCGCAATTGAGACCATTGTCGGATATTTTCCGCGGCGGGCGCTTCGAGGGTCATGTTCCGAAAAATCCTGATCGCTAACCGCGGGGAAATCGCGCTGCGCATTCTGTCCGCGTGCAAGGAACTCGACGTTCGCACCGTCGCGGTGTATTCGGAGGCGGACCGTGATTCTCTGCACGTGCGGTTTGCGGATGAGGCAATTTGCATCGGCCCGCCGCGCAGCTCGGAGAGCTACCTGAACATTCCGCAGGTAATCAGCGCGGCTGAGATTGCCAACGTTGATGCGATCCATCCCGGTTACGGTTTCCTATCTGAAAATGCGAATTTCGCGGAAGTCTGCGAAGCATCGCATATCACCTTCATAGGGCCAACTCCGGCGGTGATTCGCATGATGGGTGAAAAGGACCGCGCCCGCGCGGAGATGGCGGCTGCGGGTCTGCCGGTGATACCGGGCAGCGAAGGAATCGTCGCAGACGAAGACGCTGCCAAAAAGATCGCCGCGCAAGTGGGCTTGCCCCTCATGATCAAAGCGGCCGAGGGAGGCGGCGGGCGAGGCATGCGGATGGTCCGCACCAAGCGGGAGCTGATTCCCGCATTTCAGACCGCGCGGGCGGAGGCTCAGCAGGCCTTCGGCAGTCCGAATGTCTACATGGAGAAGCTGATCGAGCGCCCCCGGCATATCGAGTTCCAGGTTCTGGGCGACAAAGCCGGCAACGTGATTCATCTCGGCGAGCGCGAATGTTCGCTACAGCGCCGCCATCAGAAAGTGCTCGAAGAATCGCCTTCACCAGCTCTCGAACCAGCAGTACGCGAAAAAATTGGCCGACAGGTGGTGGAGGCTCTTGGCAAAATCGGCTACACCGGAGCCGGAACGGTTGAGTTTCTGCGAGATGCTTCAGGGGATCTCTATTTTATAGAGATGAACGCGCGAATCCAGGTGGAGCATCCCGTAACGGAAATGGTCACGCAAGCGGATTTGGTGAAGGCGCAAATTCGCATTGCGGCCGGAGAGTCCATCAAAGAGGCTGTCGGGTCGTTTGGTTTTCACGGCCACGCCATCGAGTGCCGGATTAACGCGGAAGATCCCGAAACGTTCGTCCCGTCACCCGGGCACATTACGGCCTTCCGAGTACCCGGTGGCCCCGGAATTCGCGTGGACACGGCCGCGTATGCGGACGCCGTAATCCCGCCCTATTACGATTCGCTGATCGCAAAGCTGATCGCCCACGGCCGCGACCGCTCGGAAGCAATCGCACGCATGCACGGTGCTCTGGATGGCTTTGTGGTTCAGGGAATCAAGACCACGATACCGTTGCATAAGCGCATTCTGGCTGACCCGGGGTTTGTAGCGGGGAAGTTCGACACGCACTTTCTCGAACACCTTCTCGGGGCGGCTGGGGCGAAGTAACGCCGAGCTGCCCTGAACCGCGCCTCGCATCGTGGCTAACGTAGCTATGTTCGATTGAAAAAAGGTCAAACCAACCTTCGCTTGGTCTGTCTCCTTCAGAAATCCAGGGCGACGATCAGTCGGGCTGCTTGTCAGTGTCATCGTCGTCCGTCGGCCCGAACGCAGGGAGGTACCGGCCGAAGTTCAATTCGAAGTCGCTCCGAACACCGTAACCGATACTGCGGACCTTGGCACGCCGCGCCTGTGCACTGGGCAAGGCCAGCAATGGGAAGAACAAGTCGTTGCTCGACTGAAGCTCGGCAGCTGTCGGCGTCCCGAACCGATTGATCTGGGCCTTCGCCGCGGCTAGCGTTTCACGGTCGAACGAGGCCAGACACCGGACGAGAGTATCTACAAACGAGTCGAGGTCGTCATCGTCCAGCGTGCGGTTCACCCAGCCATAGCGCTCGGCGATATCAGCATCGAAATCGTCGCCGCTGAGGACGATCTCAAGTGCGCGCGAGCGGCCGACTAAGCGCGGGAGCCATTCCAGTGCTCCGCCGCCCGGGACCAGTCCGACGCCGATCTCGGGGTTGCCGAATAGGGCGCTTTGCCGGCTGGCGAAGCGCATGTCGCAGGCCAGCACGAACTCGTTACCGATGCCGCGCGTGCGGCCGCGAACCTTGGCGATGCTCACCACTGGGGTGGACGAGAGGCGCAGCACAAACTCGCGCCAAAGACCCAGCACCTCTGGCCGTTCTGCTGCCTTGGCTACGTCGAGATGGGCGATGAAAAAATCGGGATTCGCCGACTGGAACACTACGACCTTCACGGACGGGTCCGCCTCGAGGTCGGTCATTAGCGCTCCCAATTCGACGATCGTTGTGGGAACAAACATGTTGATCGGCGGGTTGCTGAAGGTGATCGTCCACCGGCCCGGATAGGTGCGGTCGGTGTTGAACTGCGAAGGGTCGCTGCGTTGTTGCGTAGCTCCTGCTTGGCTCATGATATCGCTCCTCTTTTGGATTGAATTGAGGTTGGTCTTTTGCGAAGGCTTGGCGTGTGGCCTTCTCTGTCGTCGAAGCGCGACATTTCGGTAAGGCGGCGCCTGTGCGCGCCGCCCCGGCCGACATTCGAGCTAACGCAATGATCGGAAGCCAGCGCGAAGCTCTTCGGAGAAGAGTCTCGGTTGCTCCCATGCGGCGAAGTGACCGCCTTTGGGAAGCTTGTTGAAGTGAATCAGTTTGGGATACGCGCGTTCCGTCCAGCTCTGTGGAGCAGGATAGAGTTCGTCAGGGAAGACGCTCACGGCAACCGGGATGGAGACGCCTTTCGCGTTGAAATACCCTTTGCCAAAATACTCCCAATAGAGGCGCGCGCCGGAAAGCGCCGTGTTCGTCAACCAGGTGATCGTGATGTTGTCGAGGATGTCGTCGCGCGTGAGGCCCTCGGTTTCTCCTCGAAAGACGCGTGCGATCAGCTCGTAGCTGCGTGCGTCGTGATCGAGGAAGTAGGCCGCCAGGCCGACGGGTGAGTCCACGATTCCGTACAGCGTCTGCGGTCGCAAACCCATCTGGAATCCGTAGGCGATTCCTTTTTGATATACGAATTGCAAACGCTCGTAAGCGACTGTCTCGTCGGCTGAGAGACCTGATGGCACCGGCGCCCCAGAGAAAGCGGCCTGGTCAATTTCAGCTGGAAAGATGCCCGGCATGTTGGTGTGAATGCCAAGCAACTCCGGTGGCGCTTGCACGCCCATCAGATCGACAATGACTGCACCCCAGTCGCCGCCCTGCGCAACAAATTTCGTGTATCCGAGGCGCTTCATCAGCGTGACCCATGCGCGCGCGATGTGATCGGGGTTCCAGCCGGTGGTAGTCGGTTTGCCTGAGTATCCGTAGCCCGGCATCGACGGTATCACCACATCAAAGGCGTCTGCTGCGCTTCCACCATGGGCCGTGGGATTGGTGAGTGGATCGATGATCTTCATCTGTTCGATGATCGAGCCCGGCCAGCCGTGGGTGACGATCACCGGCAACGCATTTTCGTGTTTCGAACGAACGTGAATGAAGTGAATGTCTAGCCCATCGATCTCGGTGATGAAATTCGGTAGGGCGTTTAGTTTGGCTTCGCATTTGCGCCAATCATAATCTGTCCCCCAATAACGCGCGAGTGCTTGAGTCGTTGCGAGCTGCACGCCTTGCGTAGCATCCGCGACCGTTTCTCGTTCAGGCCATCGGGTCGCGTTGATGCGTCTACGCAGTTCAGCAAGTTCCGTTTCTGGAAAATTCACATGAAACGGACGAATCGCATCCTTGTCCGCTGCCTGCTTAGTCGCTTGTGCCGCCCTGCTGTCAGTCATGGTGTCCTCCCTTTTAACTAGATTTGGATTTCTCTCAACGAAGGGGTTGAGAAGCATTGTTTCAAGTCGACGAGGGACGAGCAGCCGGAGCTTGAGCACCGGGGGGCTGAGTTGCCAGAGAGTAGCACAGGATGACGTTCGGAGCATTAAGACTCGGTAAATCGGCCCGTGGGACGTGATTCAGCGCTATGGCTTAAATTAGTGGATTACGCGCTGAATATCATCTTTGGTCACTGTTGCGGGTTGCCGACCATTTCATCTCGGGTATCTTGCTGTGTTCTGGGTGTTCGGCAAACAAGCAAGAAGTCAAGATGCCACCTTGAAAGGGTGGCGCTACACGTGTGATATCATCCATCCCCTTTTCAATGTCAACACGCGAAGACATAGAGCGAAAGCGGAAGCCACTCGCCAGCGAGGTGAAGCCAAATAGTTCGGTAACGCTGCACGTGGTTTCAAGTCTTGATGGCTTCATCGCCAAGAAGGACAACAGTGTCTCGTGGCTGGACAGCCCTGGAGATGTTTACGAACGAGGGATTTCTGAAGAAAGTGCCGGAGAGGGCATCAAGATAGACTGCTTTGTGCTAGGTTCTCGCACATATGAGCACGCGCTTCAACTCGGCTGGCCCTATGGCGATACTCCGACCGTCGTAACAACAAGCAGAGAACTGCCGTCCACGAGGAAGAGCGTGGAGTTCTATTCCGGTGATCTCAAGAGATTGGTTGAGGAGATACTCGCGCCTCGATACGGGAACATCTGGCTCGTGGGAGGTGCTATTTTGTGCCAAAGCTTTCTCAAGCTCGGCTTGGTGGATGAAATCAGATTGTCGATTGCGCCGGTCATATTGGGTGACGGGCTAAGCCTGTTCGGTAATTCCGGTGTCGAAAAGAGATGGCGTCTGAAGGACGTGGTCGCTTACAAGACCGGCTTTGTGGAGTTGTTGTATGGGAGCGAATCAACCAACTCTTAACCCTGAAAACGGCTGGCGAAATGTTTCCACCACTGTATGCGATTCTCGATCCCGACTTCACAACGCAGCCGCTATCGCAACTTGCCGCCTCGCTTGCGGCAGCGGGCGTTCAATTGATGCAGCTTCGCTGCAAGCGCGCCTCAGCCGCTCGAATGCATGCCCTAGCCAGCGAATTAGCCGTTCTGCTGCGGCCAAAGGGTGTGCGCCTCATCGTGAATGACCGCGCCGACGTTGCCGCGCTTTCCGGAGCGTCCGGGGTGCATGTGGGGCAGGAAGATCTTCCTGTCGAGGACGCGCGGCGTTCCTGCGCTCCGCCGCTGTGGGTGGGTGTTTCGACACATAACCTCGAGCAATTGCGCGAAGCGGACAAAACTTCGGCAGACTATATTGCAGTGGGGCCGGTATTCCACACAGGCACCAAGGCAAATCCTGATCCAGTGGTGGGCGTTGAGTTTGTAAAGGCGGCGCGTAGGTTGACTCGCAAGCCGCTGGTTGCGATCGGCGGGATTACATTGGAATCGGCTGCGGAAGTATTTCGGGCAGGCGCGGATTCGCTGGCGGTGATAAGCGATCTGATCGCCGCACCTGATCCAGCGCAGAGCGCGGCCGAATACTTGGCGATTGCCGGCAGGGAACGCACCAACCGGGATCAAGGGCATTCCGAATAACGGGCGGAATGGCAGATCAATCGGAAACAATGGAATTCGCAACCGCTCGGCCCTCCGCCGAGCTGGTCAAAGGGCTGGGCCTGTTCGATTCGACCATGATTGTTATCGGGTCGATGATCGGCTCGGGCATTTTCATCGTTTCATCCGACATTGCACACCAAGTACAGAGTCCGGCGCTGCTGCTCGCCGTGTGGATTATTGCGGGGCTCATGACCCTGATAGGCGCCTTGAGCTATGGCGAACTCGCCGCGGCAATGCCGCACGCCGGCGGGCAATATGTGTATCTGCGCGAGGCCTTTGGGCCGCTCGCAGGATTTCTGTACGGATGGACGATGCTGCTGGTGATTCAGACGGCGACCATCGCCGCCGTGGCCATTGCCTTCTCGAAATTCACCGCAGTGCTGGTGCCCTGGTTTTCGGCTTCCGAGTGGATATGGAAGATTGGGACGTTTGGTCCCTGGAATCTCTGGTTCGGCTCACTCGGCCCGTACAACGTTGGACTGAACCGCCAAAATCTTCTCGCGATCCTCTCAATTGTGCTCCTCACATGGATCAATACGCGCGGGCTGCGATTGGGCAAGATCGTCCAAAACATTTTCACCGTGACCAAAATCGCGTCACTGGCGCTACTGGCCGTGCTGGGGCTCTGGCTCAGCACTTCGATCGCGCGCGCCGCAAACTTTACCGATTTCTGGCGCAACGCCGGCCTATCGCTGCATCATCCTTATCCTCCCGATGCGCCGTCGTGGATGATTGGGACGATTACGCTCGTTGCTGTCGCAATGGTCGGGTCGCTTTTCTCGATGGACGCGTGGAACAACATCACCTTCACGGCTGCCGAAGTGAAGAATCCCAGCCGCAATCTGCCGATTTCGCTCGCGCTGGGGACGGGTACCGTAATTTTGCTTTATACCTTGGCAAACTTCGCGTATTTGCGAGTGCTGCCGCTC
>DASYZC010000346.1:0-13115 GCA_035949735.1 Candidatus Acidiferrales bacterium
CCCGTGCGAATAAGACTTGTGCATGTAGTCGATTCGATAGAGCCAGTAGGGCAGCGCCTCGCCCATATGCCCCAGAACAATCTTCAGATCCGGAAATTGATCGAACACACCTGCGACAATCAAGCGCATCGCGTGAACCCCCGTTTCCATCTGGAAACCCCACAGCGCGCCGGCGAGATTTACGCCCGCGCTGGCATGAGTCATGAACGAGCAGGGGTCCGGCATATTTCGCGGATGAATGTAGATCGCAGCTTTCGAAGCGGTAGCCGCTTCAAAGATCGGCCAGAACTTCTTGTCGTCGAGGTATTCGGCGTTGGTGTGCGAATTGACAATGAGGCCGTTCAGCTTCAATTGGTTCATCACGCGATCGATCTCCTTCGCGGCGCGCTTCGGGTCTTGCGGAGCGAAACTGGCCAGCCCGACAAAGCGCGTCGGATGTTTCTTGATTACTTCGGCCAGGCGATCGTTGGCAACTGTCGCAAGATTTGTCGCCGTATCGGCGTCGAACATCTGCACGCCCGGAGATGTCAGCGAGAGCAGGTGCATATCCACGCCGGCTTGGTCCATTATTTGGAGCCGCTCGCCCTCCAAGTCGAGCAGCCGCCGCAGCAGCGGCGGTGCGTTCGGGGCGGGGTTGAAGAAGCTGCGCCACATATCGAGGTCGGGATTCGAGTACGCGATTCCCGCAATCCGGCGGAACTCGTTCGCTTGCTCGGGAACGGAAAAGGCTTCTTCCGTTGCGATGAGCTTGTACTTCCGTGCGGGACGCGCTGCCGGCTCCGAAGCATTTGCGTTGGCTGCTGCTGCGCCGACCGCGCTTGCCGATAGAAATGCCGTGGAAGCTCCCAGGAATTCCCTGCGGTTCATGGTCATTTTTGTTCTCCTTGCCGAGGAAACCATGGCGGCGCGATTGAGCGATGGATGAGCGGCTAGATGGCGCTAACGGTGGTTCTCAGCTCATAACGAATGCACAAGTAACACGCCGGGTGCGCGCCTGTCAATTGCGGCTACGTTGTGGGAGAACGGTTGCGACACGAACAGCGATACTGCCGACGTTCGGCGAGGGTGGCAATGTCTCGTGGCTGTAATTATGGAACGGTCGCGGAGACCTGCGGAGAATAGGCGCTTTCGCCGCTCGTTGAGCTCACGGCAGTAACCACATAGTAGTAAGTCTGCGCCGCCGCGACGCTGCCGTCCGTATAGCTCGTCGCTCCGACGGGAGACGCGGTGAGCTTGCTATACGGTCCACCTGAGATTTCGCTCGAGTAAACGTTGTAACCGGTCACAGATGACGTGCTGGGCGCCCAGCTCAACAATACGGAATGCGTAACGGGCGCGACGCCTGTGCCGGAAAGCGCGATTACCGCCGGCGAATTCGAAGCATTGCTTGTCACGGTAATGCCGCCAGTCACGCTGCCCGCTGTCGCCGGAGCAAACGTCGCGCTCAATGTCGCTGTTTGCCCTGGAGAAAGGATGACGCCCGAAAGTCCGCCGCCTGCGTTGAAGCCTGCCCCAGTGACACTGACATTCGAAATTGTAACGCTGGAATTCCCGGCGTTGGTTAGCGTCACGCTCTGCGAACTGCTGCTCGACACGTTTACATAACCGAATGCCAGGCTCTTGGAGCTGCTATTCAAGAGAAGAGTCGCGGAATTAACCGTCAGAAGGGCCGCGTTACTGGTCGCTGTTCCTCCGCTGTTGCTGACTGTCGCGGTGAACTGTGCTCCATTGTATGAAGTCGTTGCCGCAGAAATTGTGCAGGTGGATGATGTCGCTCCGCCGATTGCCATCCCGTTTTCGTACCATTGGTAGCTCAGCGGCGCCGTCCCCGCGGCTGCCACGGAAAAACTCGCCGTTCCTCCGGCTAAAACCGTTACGCTGGCGGGCTGCGCGGTGATCGAAGGCGGCGTCACCGTGGTGGTTGTAGACGAGCGGAACTTGCTGGAATGCGAGCTTGGGCCCGATTTTTTCTGCGCGCGAGCGGCGGTGCCTGATACGCAGAGCAGAATCGTTAGAATGATTGCGCGTGCCGCCTTTGCCCTGATTGGTCCTGATTTTGCCTCTGGCTCGCGTTTCATGACGGGGCCCCCTGGATGCGCTGGCTAGCAGACTGCTATTCGAAGGGCCGGTCTTCGAATCACCGCTCAGGTTAGCTGGGGAAAAAGCGGGCGACTACTGACCAGAAGCACAGAAGAAGGACAGCCGGGCTAAAGACAGGGACCTGTCCCTATGGCCAGTGATCGGCTGTGCAACGCCGAAGGCTTGATAGCGCGACGAATCGCGGCCAACTGGGATCCAAACGAACGATCGCTTGCGCAGTTGCACTCTTGCGCGGCGAACCATGGTCGTGGAGTCAGTCCGTAAATCCTTGCAAAGCCGCGCAATTCTGTGGAAACTACCACCAGAACGCGGCTGTGATTTTCGCTGCATTCGAAATTACTTAGTGGGACTACGCAGGCAATAATTCGGTACCCGGGGAGATTCATATGAAGGGAAAACCCAAGCAATCCAAAAAATCGAGCGGTGAATCTTCCATGGGCCGGCGGCGGTTCATGGGAACGCTCGCAGCCGCCGCGGGCACAAGCGCGGTTGCTGGGACGCTGTCTCCGTTCGCGCCTTCGGCAAACGCCGAAACGGTTCATTTCAACGATCAGTCCGGCTTCGGCGGTGGCAGCCCGTTCCGCTGCGAATGCGATATCCGCGATTGTGACGTTGAAGGCGAAATCCCGCTAAATATCGATGGCGCGTTCTATCGTGTTGGACCCGACTGGCAATACCCGGCGCCTCGCGGCATTCCTTTTGACGGCGAAGGCCACGTTAGCGTGTTCCGCATTCACAACGGCCACGTTGATTTCCGCTCGCGTTATGCCCGTACGCAACGATACAAAGCGCAAGCAGAAGCGCGCAGGCGGCTGTTTAACGTCTATCGCAATCCGTTCGAGGACGATCCGAGCGTGAAGGGTGTCAGCCGCGGCACGGCGAATACTCACGTCGTTTATCACCACGGCTTGCTTTTCGCGCTCAAGGAAGATAGCCCGCCGGTCGCCATGAACCCGCACACCCTCGAGACCGTGGACGACTACTACACTTTCGGCGGCGGCCTGCACAGCCTTACGCACACGGCTCATCCGAAGTTCGATAAAGCTACCGGCGAGATGATTTCGTACGGCTACGAAGCCAAGGGACTCGATACAGATGACGTGTATGTGTTTTCCGCCAATGCCAAGGGCCACATCACCTGGGAGGCATGGATCAAAGTTCCGTATGTCGGCATGATCCACGATTTCGCCGTCTCGCAGAAGTACATCGCGTTCCTGGTGATCCCGATGGCCACGAATGTCGCGCGCATGAAGGAAGGCCAGGTTCACTTTGCCTGGGATTCCACCCTGCCCACGTGGTTCGGCGTTCTTGAACGTGGCGGCGACGGCAAGGACGTCCGTTGGTTCAAGGGTCCAGAACGCTGCGCCACCCATGTGATGGGTGCGTTCTCCGACGGCAATAAGATTTACGTCGATATGGACATGGCGTTGAAGAATCAGTTCCCGTTCTTTCCGAATCTTCACGGCGAACCCTTCGATCCCAAAGCTGCCGCCGGGACCGTGCATCGCCTCTCTGTCGATCTTTCGGACAAAACTCCACGCGATTACAACATGGAAGAACTCTATCCCCAAACCGGCGCTCTCCCCCGCCAGGATGATCGCTATCAGACGATCCCATACAAGATCGGGTTCATGCCCACCACCGATCCAACCAAGCCGCTCAATCCGAAGCTTGGCAACATAGCTTTTCGTCCCACGAATTCCTACACGATGTTCGATCACGCCACGCGCAAAACTAAGGAATTCTGGATTGGCGATGATTCGAGCCTGCAGGAATGCTGCTTCGTGCCGCGCCACAAAGACGCGGCCGAGGGTGATGGCTACTTGGTGGGCGTCGCGAATCGCATGCTGGAAGCTGGCCGCTCCGATCTCATTATCGTCGATACGCAGCACATGGACGACAAGCCGATCGCCACGGTGAGGCTGCCGTTCCGCACCTACAGCCAAGTTCACGGCTGGTGGGTTCCCGGCGACGATCTGCCGACAACCTGACGCGCTCATCGAACGTTGACAACAGCTCCTTCACCCGCGTCGAGCCGCGACCGCCCATCTTCTTTTTCTACGGGGATGGCGCTGATCTGGATCGTCGCCCTGGCCGACCTGCTCTTCCACATTTATTTCAATAATCGCTACGGATACTTCCGCGATGAATTTGACTACATCGCCTGCGGCAATCATCTGGCCTGGGGCTATGTCGACCAGCCGCCACTCATTCCATTTCTGGTGCGTATCTGTCGGGCGGTATTCGGGGATTCGCTCCGCAGCATTCGCTTCATTCCAGCGCTCGCGTCATCACTGCTAATCGTGCAAACCGCGGTCCTCGCCTGCGAACTTGGCGGCAAGCGTTTCGCTTTGCTGTTAAGCGCGGTGACTGTTCTGATCGCGCCGCAGTACCTCTCAACGGCAGCCTGCTCACAACAAACTGTCTTGAGCCAAACTTGTGGATGGGCTGCGCCTACTTCGCAATTCTCGCTATTAAGCGCAGCGACCCGCGTTATTGGCTCTGGTTCGGCGTCATAGCCGGCGTGGGCCTGGAAGAAAAATATACCATTGCGCTTTTTGCGTTCGGAGTTGTCGCTGGACTACTCATCACGGAACATCGCCGCGTCTTGCTCGATAAGTGGATTTGGCTCGGTGGCGCCGCGGCTCTCCTCCTCTTTCTGCCCAATCTGCTTTGGAACATGCATTACGACTGGCCATTTTTTCAGCTCATGCACAATATCCGCGCCGAGCACCGCGACGTAGTCCTCGGTCCCGGCGAATACTTCCTTCAGCAGACGATTCTCGTCCATCCGCTCGCCGCACCTATATGGATCGCGGGCCTCGCCGCGCTTTTCTTCTCGGCGCGCCTGAGGCCATACCGATTCCTCGGCTGGACCTACGTCATCTGCTATGCGGTGCTGTTCGCCTTGCACGGCAAGAATTACTATCTGGCGCCGGCCTATCCGATGCTCCTTGCGGCGGGCGCCGTCATCATCGAATCAGCTCTCGACCGTCCCATCGGTGCGTGGCTCAAACCGGCGATAGTCATCATTCTGCTCGCCGCCGGTGCGTATCTCACGCCCATCACGGTCCCTGTTTTTTCGCCCGATCACTTCCTGGCCTACACAAAGCATCTGCCTTTCAAACTTCCGGTCATGGAATATCAGCACCGGCGTGCCACGCTGCCGCAGTGGTACGCCGATCAATTCGGCTGGAACGAAATCGTGGCTGAAACCGCGAAAGCGTGGAACCAGCTCGCGCCGGAAGAGCACCCCGATTGCGCCGTCTTCGCGCAAGATTACGGCCAGGCCGGCGCCATTGATTTTCTCGGGCGCCGCTACGGCTTGCCTGCGGCGCTGAGTGGCCATCAGACTTACTTTCTATGGGGGCCGCGCGGATATTCCGGAAATTGCATGATTGTCCTCGACGATCGCCCAGATCGCCTCGGCCAATTCTTTGAGCATGTTCAGTACGTCGGCACATCAGCGGACAATCCTTACGCGCTGGAAAAACGGATTGACGTCTTCATCTGCCGCGGATCGAAATTCGGCACACTCGCGCAAGTCTGGCCACGGCTCAAAAAGTGGCGCTAGAATCTCACGCAGATGCTCGGAAACTCAGATGCGCATTGAGATCGCAAAACGAGCTGACGGTACAGGAGTCCTTCGCTGTACGCGGGACGACGGTTCGATCACCTGGCAAAAGCAGGAGCGCCACGGCGCGCATTTCGCGCTTCACGACTTGACCCACTTCGCCGTCGAGACGTCGCTTGGATACCAGCGCGGGTTCTTCGGCTTGATTGCCGAAGGATGGGACATCGCTGACACCAGCGGTAGAGGTCCGCGCGGTCCGCTGCCCGACCAAGCTTTCGAAGTCGAACGCATCGTCGGCGTGTTCGATTCCGAGCGCGCCTCCAGCGTGCTCTGGACCGCCGAAGAATTCAACGAGTTCGGCCCACGCGCGCTATCCAATACCGAAATCGCCAAGGTTCGCGCGGCCCGCGCGGCGCTTTTCAAGAAATGGTCCGAAGTTTCGCCCGGCCAGACTCTGAATCTGGAATTCCATGCTCCTTCCAAGGTGCGCGCCTGATCTCTCGGTATTTGTGTCCGAACTAGCGGTTGCGGCTCTCCACTCCTTCTGATATAGATGCGACGCGAACCTACGTGCTCGCAATAACCCAGGGGGAATAATGCGCAAGAGTGCGATCATATTTTTTGCACTGGCCGTTCTGCTGGGCGTTTCTGGCTTGCCCAATCAAGCGAATGCCGCACGTGTGAAGGCGGGCGATTGCGACCGCGCTTGCCTCAACGAGATGGCCGATAAGTTTCTTGCTGCTGTCGTCGCGCACGACCCCTCCAAGCTGCCGCATTCCGCGAACGTCAAATACACGGAGAACAACGTCCAATTGCAGCTCGGCGACGGCCTCTGGGCCACCGCCACCGGAATCGGCGCCTACAAAATATATATGGACGATCCGGAGCAGGGATCGGTCGGCTACTTCGGTGTCGTGGACGAAGACGGTCATCCCGGAATTCTCGGGATGCGAATGAAGGTTGTGGCCCAAAAGGCCACCGAGATCGAAGTGCTCGTCGCTCGCCCGGAAGGCGCCGGCGGCGGGCCCATGGGCGGCGCAGCCAACCTGAAAGATAAGCCGATCTTTTCCGAGGACGTGCCGGAGACCGAACGCCTCTCGCGCGACAAATTAATCGAATTGGCCGATGGCTACTTTTCCACCATTCAGCAAAATACCGGCAAGATCTACACTTCGTTCGCCGACGATTGCCAGCGCGTCGAAAACGGAGGAATCACCGCCAACAATCCGAACGGAACCGGCGTCGCCAAAATGGGCTGCGAAGCTCAGTTTAAAACGGGCCTGCTCCGATTCGTCACGCGCTGCCGCGACCGCCGCTTCGTGGTTGTCGATCGGCAGAAGGGGCTGGTCCTGGTCTCCACGTTCTTCGACCACTCTGGATCACTCACAAGTTTCAAGCTGGTGGACGGTACCGAATTTCACGTCCGCCCGCCCTTCGACCGCCCGTTTTCCTTCGCCATTCTCGAACTCTTCAAAATGCAACACGCAAAGATCCGCCAGATCGAAGCTGTGATTGTTACGGTTCCGTATCACATGCCCAGCCCCTGGGTGAAATCTTCGAAGTAAGTCGCGAGGCACCATGCGAATCAATCGAAAGTTGGTCAGCCCTGCATTGGCCTTAATTCTAGCTGCATTTGCGAGCAGCATCGCCCGCGCGCAATCATCGGCGCCGCCCGCAGATTACGATCCCAACTTCAACTACGACTGCGATCGCGCTTGCCTCAACAGCTTTCTCGATAAGCTTATCGCCGCGATGGTCAAGCACGATCCCTCAACTCTGCCGCTCGCGCGCGACGTGAAGTACACCGAAAACGGCCAAGTCCTCAAAATCGGCGACGGCTTCTGGGGCACGGCCAGTTCCCTGCCCACTTACAAAATCTATGCCGACGATCCACAGGCCGGCCAGGCCATGTTCATGGGCGTGTTGCAAGAAAACGGCGCGCCGGTGATTTTCTGCCTGCGCCTGAAGGTCGAGCTGCACCAGATCACGGAAATTGAGGCCATCATTTCACGAAAAGAAGCGGGCAGCATCGCGCGCCCAGAAAATCTCGTCACCCCGAACCCGCTTTTTTCACAAGCAGTTCCGCCGGAGCAGCGGCGTTCGCGGCAGAACATGATCGCGATCGCCAACAGCTACTTCAGCGCGATCGAAAAAGGCCACGCTTCCTACGTTCCCTTCGACGCAAACTGCAATCGCATCGAATCCGGCGTGCAGACCACGAACAACAAACAGCTCGCCACGAGCCCCGATTCCGTTCTCGGCCTCGGCTGCGCCGACCAGATCAAAACGCGCAACTTCCAGCCGGACACGCTCATTCGCGACCGCCGGTTCGCGGTGATTGACGAAGAGCGCGGCCTCGTTTTCGTCCTGGGCTTCTTCGATCACGACGCCACGCTGCGTACCTACACGCTCGCCGATGGCCGTACCGTGAAGCAAACGCGCACCGCTCCCTGGACTTGGGAAATTGCGGAGATGTTCAAGATTCAAGACGGAAAGATCATGCGCGTCGAAGCCCTCGTCAACACCGGCATCTACGGCATGAAATCCGGCTGGTAAAATCCTTCGGATGTTTCGCTAGTCCTCGCTTCACGGGATGCGTCTAATTCAGAACGAATCGTGTGACCGATGAGAGCCTTCGAGAACGAATGGATCTTTCAGGCCTTCGAGGTTCATCCCAGCTTCTTCACCAAGAGGATGTTCGGCGGACTGGCCGCCTACCTATTCGGTCGCCAGATGATGGTGCTGGTCGAGCCGACCAAGACCGGCCGATGGAAGTGGCACGGTGTCCTGATCTGTACGGAACGTGCGCATCAGCCTGCAATCATCGAAGAGTTCCCGCAATTGGCTCCTCACGATGTCCTCAAGAAGTGGCTCTACATCGACTCGCACCATGACGACTTCGAGCCGACGATGGAGCGATTGGCAGAAACCATGGCCCGCGACGACCCGCGATTCGGCGTTCATCCTCATGTGAGAAGCAAGAAAGCGCGGTCACGGGTCCGTCGCCGGAGGGCGTAGAAGGTACTCCCTAGCTGCGAGGCCACCTTATAAGAGGTGAGATCCTGTGGAAGTCATCACTGAGGAGGTGCAGGTGCCGGGGTTCCGGGGTGTTTGCGAAGGTTACGAAACGCCGCTTCGTCGAGCGTTTGGCCATTGGCAAGCGTGAGCGTGATGAAAAGGCCGCCCTTCTCCCCACTCCGCAACGGCCAGATCACAATTGCGATTTTGTCGCCGGGCTTGAGGCTGTTCGAATGCCAACCCTGCCGCGACAAATTGTTCGGGCTGTTGCACTCAATGCTCCATTTGTCGATGCCGCCATTTTCCTTCGGGACGTTGACCTCGATCCAGCTATGCGGATTGGTCCACTGAAAGTCTTCAACCTCGCCCACGAGGGTCATCTCCTTGTCCCGATCGAACATCGCGAAAGAGTGGTGCGCAAACGCAGTACCGGCGCCCAGCATGAAAACCGCACCCAAGAACGCGATCAATCCCCTCTTCATGATTCCCCCAAAATAGTCCTGCCCCGCTTGATCGATTATGCGATCCGCTTCTCCAGCTCGCATAAAGTACTATAATACGCCCCGGAATTTGTAGATTTGTTTCGTGCGCGATCTGTCCCGTCGTCCCATGAATCATTCTCCAAAATGGACGGCGGAGCATCGTCGCGATGGAGACAATATGAAATTTTCGCTCGCAATTTTCGTGGGACTCTTCGTTCTGGCGGGGCTCGCGCCGACGTCCAGCGGACAATCGGCACAAACTTCTCCGAACACAACAGCCGCTCAATCGAACCAAGCCTCTGGCCGGCCTGTTGCTTCCCTGCCGGACTGGGGCGGAATCTGGACGCTCGATTTCCCCAAGCGCGGCGATCCGCCCGCCGAAGTGCCGTCGTTGACTCCAACGGCCGCTGCTGAGTTGAAAGTTCTGCAGGAGGAAGAAGCGAAAAACGAAGAGCCCCCTACCGAGAGTGCGAATTGTTTGCCGCCCGGCATGCCCACCATCATGTTTCAGCCCTACGACGTTGAATTTCTTTTCACGCCGGGTCGCGTAACCATTATTCAAGAGGCCTACATGCAGGTGCGCCGCGTGTTCACCGACGGTCGCGGCCATCCGCCGAACCTCGACCCCACCTTCAACGGCCACTCCGTTGGTCACTGGGAGGGCGACACTCTGGTAATCGATACCGTGGGACTCGGGCACAAAACGCCGCTGGGATACAACCGCCTCGACCATGGTCCGCAGCTTCATACAGTCGAGCGCATCCATTTGCTTTCGCCCGATACAATGGTAGACGAAATGACGTTGACCGATCCCGACGTGCTCGCGAAACCCTGGCATACAGTTCACACCTTCACACGCCACCGCGAATGGGATCAGATGGAATTTATCTGCGAGGAAAACAACCGCAACCCGATCAAGAACGGCGAGGTCTCAACTATTATTCGTAAGTAGACCTTGGCGACGACGAACACATTTCTCGCCGTGCGCCCCTGCGCCACGTGGCCTAGCGTTGCCCGTGATGGTCCAGATTGTGCATCCGCTTGGCGTCGTCTTCCACGCAGACCGGCGACTCTTCGAGTGGCTCGTTGGACGGTTTTATGATCCGCGCCGGCTCGGTCCACGGCTCGGTGAGAACGTTCGGATCATCCACGGTGACTTGGTACGCTAGATTGTCGCCCACTTTCCAGAAGCGCTCGATCACGCGCATGGCGGTCGTGTGGAAATATCCGCCCTCGCCAAACCACGTGTCGTCGACGAAGTTCGTCGCGTCCACCACCAGCGTATCGCCGTCCCAGTGACCCACTGAATCGCCGTAATACGAGGGATCGGCGTCAGGGTTGTGCGGCCGGCCGTCGGTGGGAATGATGCGGTAGGGATCGCCGGAAATATCTTCGTAGAAGAAAATTGCCTCGTTGGGTAGCTGAACGATCTTTCGCGGCGAGCTGATCCGCGGAACGCCAGGCTTGCCGCAAAAGAAAACCTTGTCCAGCTTGGCCTCATTATCGAATAGATATTTCACTTTGGCTTGATATTCGGGTTTGTAAGACGGCGTTGGAGTGGATGGCAGCGCGCCCGGCACGGCCAGTTTCGCCGGATGCCGTCCGCTCAAATCTACCCTCTCGATTTCAACCGCACCGTTGGCGCTTTGCTTTTGCAGCGCGCCGCCGGGCAGATCGATCGAGTAGGCCCAGATTCCGCTGAGATCGGGATGCCCATCCGCCATTCGCTTCACGCGCGTGGATGTTGCACTCGCGGCTGGTTGGCTGGTATCCGCGCTTTGCTGCGCGGCCGCCGAAGTCCCGAGCAGGATCACCGTCGCAAATATCAGAATGAATGAATTTCTCATTTCCTTGCGCCTCCTTTCGCCGAAGGATCGGCGAGTCGGGGAACGATCAATCATCAATGCGGGGCTGGAGCGGGCGCGGCGCCCGGTTGCGGTGGACGCCCGGACACCATCGCTAACGAACTGCCATCCGCAAACGTAATCTTCAGAAGAAAACCGTAGAGCGAACCATCCTTGGCGCGATTCCCTTCCACCGTCACCGTTTGGCCCACGGCTTTCACGAAGTCGCTGCGGTTCACGCCCACGCGCCGAAGCCACGAAGGCGGCGCGCTCTCAAACTTCCAATTCTCCACCGTCCCGTCGCTCTTTTTCGCGTCGATATATACGGCGATGTGAGGATTTACCCACTCCACCTGCTTCAGAGTTCCCGTCAAAACGAATTTCTGGCCCATGTCGAATATGGAGGAAGGCGAGTGATGCGCCCACGCGGATCCCACCGCAAACAGCGTCGCCAGCAGAGCCAACACACCGGAAGTTTTGAATCGCAAGGCGCGTCCCCTTTCCCAATTTAGCCGGAGTGTATCATAAAGCCCGCCCCACCGCCCCGCAGCCCGGCCGTCAATCCTCCGCCCGTTTCCAGGCGCTTCCTGCCGCGCCGGGGAAATTGTAGTTTCGCGGCAAATTTAAGCGTAATATACGCGTCACGAGTCGGGCGACATCCCGGTGCTGAGCGTGGCAATATGAGATTGTTCGCTCTTCTCCCCAAGCTGGACCCACTATCCTGATTGACTGACGCGGACCCGAAATGGCAGAGCCCCAAGCCCAACGCGCCGTCGCCTTTCAGAGGTCGGAGCGCCTGACGGGCACAATTGTTGGCCGGTTTGCCATCCAGTCGGCCCTGGGCAAGGGCGGCATGGGCGAAGTCTATCTAGCCGAAGACACCAAGCTCCGCCGGCCCGTGGCTCTGAAGCGCATGGCGCCGCGGTTGCAAATGGACGAAGGAAATCGCCGGCAATTCCTGCATGAAGCGCGCTTTGCCTCCAGACTCAGCAACCCTCACATCGCCGGTATCTACGATGTAATCGAAGAAGCCACCGAAACATTTCTGGTGATGGAATATGTCGACGGAGAAACGCTCCGCGAACGGCTCCGCAGGCCGGTAACCATGGACGAGTTTCTGCCGCTTGCGCTCCAATGCACCGAGGCGCTCGCCGCAGCGCACGAACTCGGCATTCTCCATCTCGATCTCAAACCCGAAAACATCATGCTCACGCGCACCGGCGAAGTGAAAATCCTCGATTTCGGACTTGCCCGGCACATGCCCCAGCTTGACTCCGCCACCACCGATCAATTGACCGAGAAGGTTGGTCGCACGCCCGCATACGCCTCGCCCGAAGTGCTCCTCGAAAAAGCCCCCGATCCTCGAAGCGATATTTTCTCGCTCGGCGTGGTTTTCTATGAAATGCTCGCGGGCAGAAACCCGTTCCACGCCGACAGTATTTTCCAAACCTCCCGGCGCATTCTCGAAGACACGCCGGCGCCGCTCCGCACCGTCAATTCCGCTGTTCCTCAGGAGCTCGAAAACATCGTCGCGAAAATGTTGGCCAAGGATCCCGCGAAGCGCTATCGCTGGGCGGCCGAGGTGCTGGCGGACCTGCGGACCGTGCAGCGCGGCAGCCTCACCGCGCTGCTCGAGGCAGTTTCGCCTGAGCCCGCGCGTCACCACTGGATGAAAGGTGTCGCCATCGCTCTTCTGGCTGTGATTCTTCTCGGCGCTGGTGCGACAGCGATCCCTTCGGTGCGCCAACGTATCAGCGGATGGCTCGGGATCAATGCCATCCCGCAGGAACGTCAACTCGCCGTGCTTCCCTTCGAAGTCGTGGGCGGAGACCCAACCGCGCGCGCCTTTGGCGACGGGCTCACGGAAACGCTCACGGCGAAACTCACGCAGCTTACCGCCAGCCACGCGCTGCAAGTGATCTCCGCGTCGGAAGTGCGCTCGAACCGCGTCACCACGCCGGGACAGGCGCGCCAGGAATTCGGCGTGAATCTCATTCTCGAAGGAAGCCTCAGCCAATCGGGAAACCTCGTGCGCGTCAACTACAGCCTCGTCGATACGCGCAGTCACCGCCAGCTCGCTGCCGACAGCATCACCGC
>DASYZC010000347.1:0-13564 GCA_035949735.1 Candidatus Acidiferrales bacterium
AACCTCGTCGTCGGCTTGCAGATCTTCACAATCATCCTGAGCCGAGGGAACATCTTCCTGCTGGGCGAGGCTTACGCGTTCGGCGTGATGTGGAGTTTTGCGATGAAAGGGCTGGCGGTATTGGTGCTGCGCTACAAACAGCCGGGTGGCCGGGAATTTCGCGTGCCTTTGAACCTGAAAATCGCCAACGTAGAGATTCCTGTGGGCGTGGCTCTGATCACGCTCACGTTGTTCGCGTTGTGCTTCATCAATCTATTCACCAAGCAAGTCGCCACCGTTTCGGGAGTCGCTTTTACACTTATTTTCTTTGCCGTCTTCGAAATCTCAGAAAAGATCAGCAAGAAGGACAAATCCCATGCCGAGCTCGATAAATTCAATCTCACCCAGGAAGGCGAACTCACCCTGGAAAATGTCGGCGTCCGGCCCGGCAATATTCTTGTGCCATTGAGCACCTACTACGCGCTGTATCCTCTGGAAGCTGCTTTACGGCGGGCCAAACGGCGCGAGGCGGAAATTGTAGTTCTACATGTGCGCATGCTGCGGCGAGCCGCTTCGGGCGAATACGCGCTCGCGCCGGACCAACTCTTCACCAATATAGAGCAGTTGCTCTTCACCAAAGTCCTGGCGATCGCCGAAAAGGAAGGCAAGCCGGTGCGGCTGGCCGTGGCCGCCGCGAACGACCTTTGGGAAGGCATCTTGCGCACCGCGGCCAATCTTCAATCGAGTTCGATTGTCTTGGGCAGTTCCTCGAAGAGCAGCGTCACGGAGCAGGCCCGCGAAATCGGCCTCGCCTGGGAACGCATGCCCGAGCCCAAGCCTCGTGTCTCGCTCGAAGTCTTTTCGCCTTCCGGCCGGGAGCAGGTTTTCTATCTCGGCCCTCATGCCCCGCGATTGACGCCCAAAGAAATCGACCTGCTGCACAAAGTATGGCTCGAATTCAGCGACGACCTCCCTGGCAAAGAAATCCATCATCACGACATCGTTCATTTTGCCCTCGACGAAGTCGAGCGGGAAATTTGCGGTGGAAAAAGGGGCGAGGTCCTTGAGCGGCTGCAGGAGCATCTGCACGAGATCGAAAATCGCCGCCAGAATTCCTGACGCCGCGGCCGGGAAATCGAATCTCTCCGCCAATTGAATAAGGATCGGTTATCCGAAGGAAATTCCGGGCCGCGTTTACTGGAGGTGCTTGACCGCTTCGAGAGCGAGGTCGTGGAGACCGCTGCCGCCGTGCGCGACGTACTCGATGATCTGCTTGCGCATGCGCGGTTCCCAGAATTTCTTGAAATGGTCGGTGACGCCTGCCACGGCCTCGTCTTTCGGATAGCCGGCGAAGAAGAGGGCGATCTGGTTCGCCATGTGAACCATGTTTTCGGCTTCCATCGCTAGTCGCTCGCGGGAGTCTCGTGCGAGATTCGCGTGGTCAATTCCCGAGTCTTCCGGTAATGCTCCTGCCATTCGGAAATGTGCCGCGCGAGCTGCACCTGCACCGCCGTCACCTTGTACTCGGGACAATTCGTGGCCCAGTCTGAAAATTCCGTGGTCACCACATTCGCGCCGGTCATGGCGTGGTGGAACGTCGTATAGACCACACCCGGCTGCATGCGCTCGGAAATGCGCGCGGGCAAAGTGATGTCGCCCGAACGGCTGGCGAGGGAAACGAGATCGCCTTCCTTGATGCCGCGGTCTTCCGCGTCGGATGGATGAATCTCGAGCACGTCCATATCGTGCCACACGTTGTTATCCGTGCGGCGCGTTTGCGCGCCCACGTTGTACTGCGAAAGGATGCGCCCAGTGGTGAGGATAAGCGGGAAGCGGGCGTTGACACGCTCGTCGGTGGGCACGAATTCGGTAATCATGAATCGGCCCTTCCCGCGCACGATGCCGCCGATGTGCATCACGGGAGTGCCTTCGGGCGCCTTGTCGTTGCAAGGCCATTGCACGCTGCCCAGGCGATCGAGCTTTTCGTAGGTGACGCCGGCAAACGTGGGGGTGAGCCGGGCGATCTCATCCATGATTTCGGACGGATGGTTGTAATGCATCGGATACCCCAGCGCATTGGAAAGCGCGATGGTGACTTCCCAATCGGCCTTTCCGGCCATGGGAGGAATGGCCTTTCTCACCATACCGATGCGGCGTTCCGCGTTAATGAACGTGCCGTCTTTTTCGAGGAAAGACGATCCTGGCAGAAACACATGAGCGTAGCTGGCGGTCTCATTCAGGAAGAGATCCTGGACGACCACGCACTCCATCGCCGCCAGACCGGCCGAGATGTGCTGCGTATTCGGATCGGATTGGACGATGTCTTCGCCTTGAATGTAGATGGCCTTGAAGGTGCCGTCCAAGGCCGCATCGATCATGTTTGGAATGCGCAGGCCAGGCTCGGACTGAAGAGGAACCTTCCAATCGGCTTCGAACGACTCGCGCACGGCATTCTCGGAGACGTGCCGGTATCCCGGGTATTCGTGCGGGAATGAACCCATGTCGCAGGAGCCCTGCACGTTGTTTTGTCCGCGCAGGGGATTGATGCCCACGCCTTTCTTGCCGATGTTACCGGTGGCCATCGCGAGATTCACCATGCCCATCACCATCGTGGAGCCTTGGCTGTGCTCGGTGACGCCGAGGCCGTAGTAGATCGCCCCATTGCCGCCCGTGGCGTAGAGGCGCGCGGCCGCGCGAACGTCCGCGGCAGGCACTCCGGTGGCAGGCTCCATGGCTTCGGGGGAATTGCGCTTTTCCGCAACGAAGCTGCGCCACTGCTCGAAAGCCGCCAAATCGCAACGCTCTTTCACGTACGGCTCATCCACGAGGCCCTCAGTGACCACCACGTGGGCCAACGCGTTAATCATGGCAACGTTGGTGCCCGGCAGCAGGGGCAGATGATAATCGGCCTTGACGTGCGGCGACTTCACGAGGTCAATGCGTCGCGGATCGACGATGATGAGCTTGGCGCCCTGGCGCAACCGGCGCTTCATTTGCGACGCGAATACGGGATGCGCGTCCGTGGGGTTTGCGCCGATGATCATGATCACATCGGCGTACTCCACGGAATCGAAGTTCTGAGTGCCGGCGGAGGTTCCAAGAGTTGTCTTCATGCCATAGCCCGTCGGAGAGTGGCAAACACGCGCGCACGTATCAGTATTGTTGTTGCCGAAAGCAGCGCGGACCATTTTTTGGACGAGGTAGGTTTCTTCGTCCGTGCAGCGCGAAGAGGTGATGCCGCCGATCGAATCACGTCCATACTTGGCCTGGATGCGCTTGAATTCGCTGGCCGCGTGGCCGATTGCTTCGTCCCAACTCACTTCGCGCCACGGGTCGGTAATCTTGGCGCGAACCATCGGCTTGAGAATGCGATCTTTGTGCGTCGCGTAGCCCCAGGCAAAACGGCCCTTCACGCAGGAGTGGCCATGATTCGCCTTGCCCTCCTTGTAGGGCATCATGCGGACAACTTCGTTGCCTTTCAGTTCGGCCTTGAATGAGCAGCCCACACCGCAATAGGCGCAAGTGGTAACGACGCTGCGGTCGGCTTCGCCCTTTTGCATCACACTCTTTTCCAGAAGGCTGTTTGTGGGACAAGCCTGCACGCAGGCGCCGCACGAGACGCATTCCGATTCGATGAAAGGCTTATCGCCCGCGGAGACCATTGACGCAAAGCCGCGCCCATCGATGGTGAGCGCGAAAGTCCCTTGGACTTCGTCGCAAGCGCGCACGCAGCGCGAGCACAGGATGCACTTGGCGGGATCGAAGGTGAAGTACGGGTTCGAGTCGTCCTTTTCGGCGTTCTGGTGATTCTTGCCCGAGCGGCCGTAGCGAACCTCGCGCAAGCCGACCGCTTCAGCCATATCTTGAAATTCGGAACTGACGGTTTTCCCGCCATTCAGCCAATCCAGCGGATGATCCGAGGCGTAGAGTTCCATCACACCGCGGCGCAGCTTGGCGAGGCGTGGCGTTTGCGTGCGAACTTTCATCCCCTCTTGCACGGGAGTCGTGCAGGACGCGGGCGTGCCGGGGCGTCCATCGATCTCGACCAGGCAGAGGCGGCAGGAACCAAACGGCTCCAGGTTGTCGCTAGCGCAAAGCTTGGGGACTTGGATGCCAGCTTCGGCCGCCGCGCGAATCAGTGAAGTGCCGGCGGGCACGGTGACGGATTTGCCGTCGATTTCCAGCGTGACGTTCGTTTCGGAGACGCGCTTCGGCGTTCCGTAATCGATTTCTCGAATCAGCTCCATGATCTCGACTCCTGAGTAGTGCTTGGTTTGGTAACCGGCGGGGGCGGCGCCGGCTTATCAAAATCTTCCGGAAAATGGCGAATCGCACTCTGCACGGGAAAGGGGATGAGCCCGCCGAGAGCGCAAAGGGAACCATCCGTCATTACCTCGCAAAGATCGGCGAGCAGTTCCAAATTTTGCGCGCGATCCTGGTTGGCGATGATCTTATCGATTACCTCGACGCCGCGCGTGGAACCAACGCGACAGGGTGTGCACTTGCCGCAACTTTCGACGGCGCAAAATTCCATAGCGAAGCGCGCCTGGTGCGCGAGATCAACCGTATCGTCGAAGACGACCACGCCGCCGTGACCCAGCATGCCTTTTTTTTCGGCGAAGGCTTCGTAATCGAGCGGCGTATCGAGCAGCGATTCCGGGAAATAGGCGCCAAGCGGTCCGCCTACCTGCACGGCGCGCAATGGGCGTCCGCTGGCCGTGCCTCCGCCATAATCGTAAATTGCTTCGCCAAGGGTGAGACCGAAGGCTTTTTCGACTAGGCCTCCGTGCTTGATATTTCCCGCGAGCTGGATGGTGAGCGTTCCGCGCGATTTGCCCATGCCGAAATCGCGATAGTACGCGCCACCCTTGTCCAGAATAATCGGCACGGTGGCTAGCGAAATCACGTTGTTGACCACCGTCGGCTTGCCGAAGAGACCCTTGATCGCGGGCAGCGGCGGCTTGAAGCGAATTTGTCCGCGCTTCCCTTCCAGGCTTTCGAGCAGCGAGGTTTCTTCGCCGCAAATGTAAGCTCCGGCGCCCATCCTTACATCGAGATCGAATCTCTTGCCGCTGCCGGCTACGTCCGCGCCGAGGTAGCCTTTGCTATACGCGATTTCAATCGCGCGCTGCAAGGTGCAGAACGCATTCGGATATTCCGAGCGCAGGTAGATGTAGCCGCTGGTGGCGCCGACCGCCATGCCGGCGATGGTCATGCCCTCGATCAGGACGAAGGGATCGCCTTCCATGATCATGCGGTCGGCGTACGTGCCGCTATCGCCTTCATCCGCGTTGCAGACGATATACTTTTGGTCGTCCTGCGTGTTGAGAACGGTGCGCCACTTGATTCCTGTGGGGAAGCCCGCGCCGCCGCGTCCGCGAAGGCCGGAGGTGGTGACCTCTTCCACGATCGCTTCCGGCGCGAGCTTGATTGCCTTCTCGAGGCCGCGATATCCGCCGTGCGTCATATAATCGGAAAGCGAAAGCGGGTCGGTGATTCCACAGCGCGCGAAGGTGAGCCGCTCCTGATTCTTCAAGAATGGAATTTCTTCGGTGAGGCTGAGACAAAGCTTGTGAGGCTTCCCCTCAAGAAAGCCAGAATCGAATAAGCCGGGCACCGTGTCCGCGGAAACAGGTCCGTACGCTACGCGGCCGCGCGGAGTTTCCACCTCGACCAGCGGCTCCAGCCAGAACATGCCGCGCGAACCGTTCCGGACCAACGAAACATCGGCTCGACGAGATGCGATCTGTTCCGCGATCGCTCTAGCGACGGCATCCGCCCCGACAGAAATGGCCGCTGCGTCGCACGGTACATAGACTTTGACGCTCATGCGTGCCTCTGCGCGCTATCAATCAAGAAGTCCGCGACCTCCGGCGAGACTCGCCCGTAGAGTTTGCCATCGAGCATTACCGCGGGAGACAGCGCGCAGTTGCCCAAGCAATAGACGGGCTCCACGGTAAAGCCGCCATCTCGCGTGGTTTCGCCCAATTTCACTCCCAAGCGATTTTCCACGTGGCGAATCATGCGTTCGCAACCCATCGACTGGCACGATTCCGCGCGGCACATTTTCAGCATGTGACGGCCGGGAGGCTCATGGCGAAAATCATGATAAAAACTGATGACGCCGTGCACCTCGGCCTTGGAGATATTCAGCGTGTCGGCGATCAGCGGAACGGCAGCCTTATCGATGTATCCAAACTCCTCTTGTAATGCATGCAAAATCGGCAGGAGAGCTCCGGGCACGTGCTGCAGCTCCCGGATGCGTTCTAAAGCACGTTCGGCGTCCCAGTTTTGGATACTGCTCATGTGCGGCGAACTCCCGCGTCGTGGTTAAAAGGCTACATCAAATGCGCTATTCGCACTGCCATTTCCTCTAGCATTCTAACATACGCCAACCGCCGCTAAATTGCGGTTTTTGCTTCCGGCCGTGGCGGCTCCGCGCGAGACTATGCCCAGACTCAGCGACAACGCAGTGAGAAAGGCCAGCGCTACACTCCGGTCCTCTAGAATTTAGGGTAGACACCCCGGCCCATTCTCAGCCAAATTAGGAGGTGCACGGCCGAGGTGGGCAGCTCAGGGAGATAGGCGATGAAACACGCTGCATTCTTGCTTGGGGCGATCCTTCTGTTTCTCACCACAAGTTTCGCGCAAGATAACTCAGAAAACTCGATATTGTTCGTGCCATCCGAGCCGGGCGCGCTCGATCGCGGTTCCTCTTTCCTTCCAGGGCAACGATCGCTGTTTGCATCGACTGCGGCGCCGACGAGCGCGGAAGTGCCAGGATTTCCACTCAGTGTTTCAAACCCATCGAGCGAGCCGGCGACCCAACGGCCAAACGTCTACAGCGTTTTCGAAAACTATAATTGGCAACTCTACGCGGGCTATGCATTTTTCCGTTTCTACGCCTTTCCTCATCGGACCGAAACCATGAACGGCATCAACCTGGCGATCTCCTATTATCCGACCGGCAATTGGTTTGCCGCTGATGGAGACATTTTTGCCGAATTTGGAAGCTTTCAACATCAAAGCTCGAAATTCACCAGCTATCTGGGAGGTGGTCGGGTGCGGCGGCGGCTAGGTCCACGCAATCTCGAGATCTGGGCCCACGGTTTGGCGGGGTTCGCGAAGTTTCTGCCCCAAACAGCGCAAGGCGGCCAGCTTGCTTTTTCCTATGAAGTGGGAGGCGGGGTGGACTTGGGAATCCCTCGCCGGCGCCTTGCCTACCGCGTCCAGGCTGACATGGTGGGAACCAAGTTCTTCCACACGAATCAACTGAGCCCCAAGATTTCAATAGGTGTCGTTTACAAGTTCTGAGCGCGGATATTTCAACGGAAGCGTCACCGCCCTAGCCTGGCTTGGATCCCCGCAGTGGAATCAATAGCCGGCCGAAGAATCCGATCGCTTCCCGGACTCCCAGGGCCCACGTCGCACCGAAATATGCGATCCCATACGGCCCGAGTACGATAATGGCCATGAAAATCGCAGAATGATGACCCGCGTGCCGGTGTATCAGCCAGCCGATTGCAGACGCCGCAATCGCTGCCAGCCATAACTTGGTCAAATAACCTGCTGCGAGCCCGGTGCGCCCAATCCGCCGGTTCAAAGTATGTCGCAATAAAGTGAACTCAACCCACGAAGACACTCCGGCGGAAATCGTGAGACCGGCTACACCCCAGCGAGGACTGATTCCGATGGCAGGCGGCAGTGGAATCGCGCAGAGATAACCGAGAACCGTCGTCAAAACGACGCGCACGATCGCGAATCGCAGGGGCGTGCGGGTGTCGCGCAGCGCGTAGTAGGTGGAGGAATAGAGCCGGCCGAGCGTTTGAGCGAGCAGACCAACAGTGGAGCCGGCGAGAATGCCCCAAACGTAAACCACGTCGGCCTGCTTGAACTGCCCCGTGCGATAGATGGCCGCCACAATCACGTCGCCAAGAAAAACGAACGCGGCAATGGACGGCACCACGAAGAATGCGATCTGGCGAAGGCCGGAATCGAGGCGCCCGCGAAGCGCTTCCGCCACGTCTCGATCGTCGCCGAGCGCACCGGACATGTGGGGCAGCTCCGCGGCCGAAACCGACATTCCGAAGAGGCTCACAGGAAGGGTGTAGAGGATTTGCGCGTAGGCCAGCGCCGCCACGGCGCCCGTGGGCAACAAGGTCGCGAGCAAGCCATCCACGTAGGCGCTGATTTGGACCACGCCGCGGCCGATGAAGACGGGAAAGAAATTGCGGATCACCGTCCGCACGTTTTCACTCCGGTGTTGGAGCGAAACACGCAAGCCGTGCAGAAGCTTCAGCACCACCGGCAATTGAACGGCGACCTGTATCCCGCTGCCGACCACCGATCCCCATGCCAGAATCACCGCCAGGGGGAACTGCGCGTATCGCCCTCCCCAGCCCCACATCGTGGCGATCATGGCGATATTCCAGAAGACCGGCGCGGTGTAGGAAAGAAAGAATCGCCGGTGGCTATTGAGGACCCCCAGGCACAGCGCGGAGAAAACCAGCAGGCCGGCGCCGGGAAACAGAATGCGGACCAGCCGAATAGTTAGCTCGCGCTTTTCCCCGTGAAAGCCAAACGCGATCGCGTCGATCAGGTAGGGCGTGGCTAGCACACCGACGAGGACAATGATCGACGTGGTAAGCGCTAGAAGTCCTGCAATTGCGCCTGCGGTCCGCCGGGCTTCCTCGTCGTCTTTACGGGCCAGCAGGCCGGCGTACACCGGAATAAACGAAGCCGATAGCACCCCTTCGCCAAACAGCGTCTGCAGGAAGTTGGGGATGCGGAACGCGGCTTTAAAGGCGTCGGCCGCGTCGGAGTTGCCGAAGTAGTGCGCGAATACGCGTTCCCGGATCAGTCCCGCGATCCGGCTGAGGAAAATGCCCGATGCAACCAGAAATGCGTGGCGCTTTGACGCCCCGTGGGTCCTCGGGTCCTTCGCCGCGGCTGTCACAAGCAGGATGGAACGAGCGTGTACATTGGTCGCAGCAATTCATTACAAAAGGTAGCTGCGGAGATGTCAACTTCGATTCTGGCCGCTGTTGCTGTGCCAATGCAGAATCGTCGCTCGCGAGCTGCGTTTCCCGCCGCGCGGTTTACTACGCCTTCGGATACCGTGGAAGGTTGGGCGGAATGCCAAGGTTGCCTCATTTCAATTAGCGCGGCGCCCCACCACGATCAATACACGGAATGATTTAGCACCGGAGCCGCGACGTTACGCGGACCCTTCGTGCAGCCAGGAGGTTAGGTAACCGGGGTGGTCGGATGAGCGAGGGGTCTTCAGTAATACCGGGGCGCAGAAAATTGCTGCGCTATCGTGTGACGGCAGGCGGAGCAGCGATTGTGCGAGCATTTCAGCCCAGGAGGCGCGATCGGTGCCGAGGTCGGCGACGATTTCACGCTGGTAAGCTGTGCTTCGTAGTCGATGCGTGACCTCGTTCGATCCGCGGCTATCGTGCGCGCCCTCGTAAACAAGGCGAAGGCCAAGCTCCCTTCCGCACGCCCGCGATACCACGAAATCTGAATCCGTCGTGAGGCCCGCTACGTTTCCGCGGTTCCCAGCTAGATACGCCCTCAGCGCGCCGTACCACAGCCGCGCGCAATCACCTTTCACTGGAAACGGAGTTGCGCCGCGCCGCACAAGAACACTGGCGAACGCTCGGCAATCGCGATACCGCTCGTCGTACACGACCGCGGTAATCCGCGAAATTCCGGGCTGCCATGAAGCATCCATCGCCGGCAGCCGCAATCCCAGAATTGCCGCGGGAATAATCGCGGCTCCTGCTCGCTTCAAAAGATCGCGTCTATTCACGGACAGGATAACTCCCGGGAAAATTGTCGGCTTTGGGTTCGGAAGCGCCGCGTTCGGATTGTGGGCGCGTGAGATACGCAGCGATTAAATCCAGTTCGCTATCGGGAACTTCGATCCGCGTATGCGGCGGCATGCTATTGATTCCCACACGGGTGATCTTTTTGATGTATTCGGCGCTCAAATCCGTGCGGGTGGCAAGAAGCGCCTTGTCTTTACCGAGCCTCCGCCCGAGCATCAACGTACCCGTGCCGCCGGCGAGATGGCAATATCCGCAACGGGCGTTGAAGAGAGCTTTCCCTTCCGCGATTTTGTTCGCTGAAGTATCCGGCGCCTTCTCCTGCGCCCTGATGTGCGCTGCGCCAAACGCGGTTAACGACGCGCCCAGCGCGACTGCGATCGCCAATCTTGCAAGGCATCCTGATAACGGAAATATTTCCATACTATGTCTTATCGCCTCGATATGGTTTGGGCCAGATTCCCTGCTTGCCCGGCGCGAGGATGCCGTTGGGATCGAGCGCGTCTTTCACTGTTTCATTCAGCCGCAGCAACGCATGATTATTGTAATCGAAGGTGAACGCTACATCGTCCATGTAGGAAAGGTGCGTCCGGTATTCGGAGTAACCCTCCTTTGCCGCGTCAGCCACCAGAACTTTGAATAGAGCGCGCACTTTGGACGTCATCGCCGCGTCGTTCTGATCGTAGACCATCAAGTTGACATTCGTTGTGTAGCGCTCCATCAACGTGAACGACCCGTAGTAATCCACTCCGATGTCTTCGTACCGCTTTTTGGTGCTATGAAACTGCTTCAACACGTGCTCGCTGGTCGGCGGCATCACCGGCGAGAATCCGATGTGTCCGCCGCGGCCGCCGCGCCAATTCACGATTTGCAGCGCGTTGGTGCTGGGCACGCCGGCACCGGAATTGTCAATCGGTTCACCGCGATGCCACTTCGTCACTTTGAACTCCTGCTTCGTATGCTTGGCGAACGCGTTCTTAATGATGCGCGCATGCGCTTCGTTTACATCATCGTATCCGTAGAGCCGCAGGTCGATATTCCACTAACCCAGGCCAAATTTCTGCAGGACTTGCCGGAGCACGTCATCCGGCATGGCTCCATCGCCGTCATACCATTGGCTGCGTTGGGACTGCGACGCGGCGATTCGCAGCGAGTTGCCGATGCTCGGACTTTGCAGCAGCACGCCGTTCAATCGCAGCGGGGCAAGTTCGTCCACCGCCCAGCCCACGTCATCCGGCTCCTGAAGTTGCATGGCAAGCCCTAGCGTGGCTTCGGGCTCGGGCATAAGCCACAGCCCCATTTTCGTCACCACGCCGAAATTCGATTGCACGAACAATTGGTCCCACGCCGGCCCGTACCCATATTTGAATAACTGCCAGCAAGGACTGTTGGCCATCGCGCCGGTGCCGGTGCGAACCATTTCTCCGTTCGCGAGCACAACTTCCATGCCGCATATGTGGCCGGTGTTATCGCCGTAGGGGGTGTAGCCGTAACCTCGTTCGAGTGCGTTGCCCACCACGCTGCCCCACGCGTTCGCGGGCACCGACATCCACAGGGGAATTTTGTTTGCCTGCAAATAATCAAACAGATCGAAGAAGCCGACGCCCGGCTCGATCAAGCAGTAGCCGAAGCGCTCATTCACTTCCAGAATCCGCTTCATCCGCCCCAAATCAAGCACTACAGTGCCGGACATGCGCGGCGCGGCGGCCCCATATCCCAAATTTTTGCCGCGCGAAATGGGCCACAGCGGCACCTTGTGTTCGTTGGCGATGCGAATGATGGCCTGCACTTCTTCGGGCGATTGCGGACCGACGGCCGCGCTGGGAAGATGCTGATCGGCGTCGCCGGCCGCATAGATGTCCATGTAGGTGCCGCGGTCTTCATCGGTCGCCAGCACCCATTGCTTCCCCACCACGCCGGCGAACGCGTCCAGCGCCTTCTGGAAGGATTTCTCGGATACCTTCGGCGGCAGAACGATGGACATTGGCGATCAATCTCCCTTGCGTGCGCCTGGTGAAGTCACCAAGGCGCGAAGGTAAACTCGCTGCGCGAGTGCGTGGATAGCACGTGAGATTTTTTCAGTCAATAAATTTGTGGCTTGCGGGATTGCCGGACCGCCAAAACAAAATTATCTCGACGGAGGGGATGCCGTCAGCACGCGGCGCTCGGCTTCGTGCATGGCTTCGTAGATTTGATCGAAACTTTCGATGGCAAAAAGCAGGTGGTGGATGCTATCCACTTTTACCGGAGTGGCCAGAACTTCATCGAGGCTGAAATCCCTCACCTCGCAGCCTCCCTCGAACACGTTGCTGCACTCGCCGTGAGAACTGATCACGCCGCTGCCGTACATCTTGAGCCGGCCGCCCTCTCGAATCAGCCCAAATTCCACGGTGTACCAGAAAAGGCGTCCCAGGCGTTCCAGAGTTTCCTTGTCCTTAATCCCCGCGCAAACGCTGCCATAGTGCTGTAAGAAATCCGCAAACACGCGATGCGAGTGCATCGGAACATGGCCGAAGACATCGTGAAAGATATCGGGTTCGGGGGTGTATTCGAGCGAGTCGCGGCTCCGAGGCTTCGTGGTCGTGGGAAACATGCGCGCCGCCAGCATTTCAAAAAAGGCGTCGCTGGGCAGAAAACCGCTCACCGGCGTTGCGCTCCATCCGGTGCGCGGTTTCAATCGCGCGCTGATCGTGGCGAGATTGGGAAGCTTGTCACCCTCCAGTCCGATGATTTCATATCCTTCAAGGTAGGCTTGGCACGCGAAGCTCTCGATCTGCGGGCGCCGCCGCCGGACGAGTTCCGCCCATACGGCGTGCTGTTCCGGCGTGTAATCCTCATATTCCTGCTCGATCAGGTAGGACGCCGCGGCCGTGAGCTTCATCGCGCTCTCTCCATCACAAGTTGAGATCCCCATAGCGTTCACCGGCGCCGACTCGGGCTTTGGCAATTCGCATTCCAGCCGTGTGCGCAGCGCCGCTCGCCCACCGCCCCGGAATCGGCAAGCCGCAGTTCGGGCAGGAGCCATTTTTCAGATTATTTTTTCGCACATCGTGCCACGAACGCCGAATCAGCAGTGTGTTGCACGTCGGACAAGACGTGTTCCCGCCGTCACTGTAAATATTCCCCTCATAAACGTAGTGCAGCCCTGCCTCGATCGCGATGGCACGCGCCGCGTGCAGCGTTTCTGGCGGCGTGCCGGGACGATCGCGCAATTTGAAGTCGGGATGAAACGCGGTGAAGTGCAGCGGAACATCCGGACCCAGATGTTCGAGCACCCAATCCACAAGCGCGCGTGTTTCGCTCGGCGCGTCATTGAGGCCCGGAATCATCAGGTTGGTGATCTCGAACCACACATTCGTTTCGTTCTTGAGCCATTGAAGCATATCGAGAACGGGCTGCAGATGCGTCAGCGTGATATGCCCGTAGAAATTTTCGGTGAACGCCTTGAGGTCGATGTTCGCCGCGTCAATGTGGTCGTAAATATCGTGAAAAGCTTCGCGGGTGATGTAACCGTTGGAGACCATCACGGTCTTGAGGCCGTATTCCTTCGCCGCGCGGCAGATGTCAATCACATACTCGCCCCAGATTGTGGGCTCGTTGTACGTAAATGCGATCGAAGGACATCCGTTTTCAATCGCCAGCGCAACCACATCTTCCGGCGGCACGTGCGATGATCGCACCTGATCGGCCCGCGATTTCGAGATGTCCCAGTTCTGGCAGAAAAAGCAGCCCATGTTGCAGCCTGCCGTGCCCAT
>DASYZC010000348.1:0-3284 GCA_035949735.1 Candidatus Acidiferrales bacterium
CGCGAACTCGCTTTGCGCCAGGTTGCCGAACAAGTCGACCGCAGCCTTTCGTCTTATATGGACGAAAAGGACATCAAGGAAAACTGGGCGGTTCGCGAACGCATCGCCGTATGCATCAGCGCCAATCCGCGCGCGCAATACTTGCTGGCGCGGGCCGCGCGAATGGCGCGACGCATGGACGCGGAGTTGTACGCGGGTCACGTCGATGTGGGCGAACGTCTCGACGCGCGCGACGAGAAAACTCTCGCCGCAAACCTGCAATTCGCCGAAAGTTTGGGCGCTACCTCCGCCCGATTGAAGGGCGCAAACGTTCCCGACGCCGCAGCGAAGTTCGTCCGCGAAAAGCACGTCACTCAGATGATTTTTGGCAGGACTGCAACCGAGGGATGGCGCAAGCTCCGATACCTGAATGCGATCAACAGGTTTTTGCGCGATGCGCCCGCCGTGGACGTACACATCGTGACGCAAGAGCCCGATTGACGCTCCCGCTTGCCGCTGGAAAGCCTTCAAAGCGCTTTCACCGCCCGAGTTCCTTGCGCACGATCTTGGTGCCTTCCACCATGGCGCGTAACTTCGCGAACGCGATGTCGCGCGGCAAATGAAAGAGCCCGCAATCCGGCAGAATGTACAGCTTTTCTGCGGGAACCACGTTCATGGTTTTCCGGATGCGTTCGGCCACGATATCGGCCGTCTCGACGGCGTGATCTTTCACGTCAATCACTCCGGCGCCCAATTCGAATGAAGGAGAAAATTCCCGGAACAGTTCCAAATCCTCGCCGCCGCGCCGCGCGAATTCTAGGCTCAGTTGCTGAACCTTCGCATCCAAAATAGCGGGGAAGAGATACCGATAGCTTCCCTCCCACGACGGTTTGCCATAACGGTTCCCGTAGCAAATGTGGGCTGCGATCTTGGCGTTCACGTTTTCCACAAGCACGTTTAGGACTTTCACGCCCCAGTTAATATCCTCGGGGAAACCCGAGTAGTATGGCTCGTCGATCTGAATGAATTTCGCGCCTGCTTTGACGAGTTCCTTCAGCTCCATATTCATCACGCGCGCGATATCGGTGGCCAGAGCCTCCTCGCTTGGGTAGTGCTTGTTGCGAATCCGCTTCGTCAGCGAGTGCGGTCCGGTTATGCAGATCTTGGTTTGCCGGTCGGTGTTGGCAAGTAGGAATCGGAAGTCGTCGATGAGGCCCAGAGCGGCCATGGGAATCTTGCCCATTACTTCGCTATCGTAGAAATCGTAATAGAATTTCTTGGAAGATCGATCCACTTGCACCCCCGGAAGGCGCTCGACGAAATAATCGATCATGTTGTCGCGGCGAAGCTCACCATCTGTGACGATATCGAGCCCCGCGATTTCCTGGTCCTTGATGGCGGCTTTTACCGCCGTGTCGTGAATTTCATCCAGCTCCACGCGGCTGATCCGGCGGGCGAAGTATTCCGTTTTCAGGCGTTCCAGCCAGCCGGGCATCGAGTAGCTGCCGACCATCGTTGTGGGAAGAATAGGAAGATTCATGGGCCTTACTCCCGTCTTGTCGTATACAGGATCGAGGTCTTCGACCCTGGCCGGTATGTGTAGGGCGCGAAGTGGAGGTCATAGCCGCCGCGTTCGGCCACCTCGCGCAAAAGGGCGCCGTTGACCCAGCTTACAATGGAACCTTCTAGTTTTCCCGGACCGTAGAAACCCATGCTGTAATCATTCAGGTCGGTCACAAAAATATCCTGCACCTGAAGGTATCCGCGCGGATGCAGCAATGGCAGTGTGTTGCGAAAGCTTTCAAGCGCCCCGGAGCTGAGATGAAAACGTAGGTCGTCCGGCGCGCCCTTCAGGATATCTTCCATTTGCGGGATGCTCAGCCCGGCTGGGAACGAAACATCTGGAAGCTCCAACATGTTTTCCAGGCGCTCCTCGGTGCGCATCGCGTTCCAAATCTCCATCCAGAAGCGCATGCCTTTCGCGCGATCGGGGAGAGCTTCGGCGCCCACTTCCAGCAACCTCTTCACCGCCCTCGGCAGATCCGCTTCCGGTACATCGCAGTCGCAACTGATGCGAGTCGCATCGGCCGCGGAAATGTACGCACGAACTTGAACCCAATAAATGCGCCCATTTCGCCATACCACTTCCTCGTCCGGAAGATTGTCGTACGTATTGGTCAAGTGAACGTACAAGATCTTGTGGCGCAAAAATGAGAGAGTTCTGAGCGGATCGAGCGCGTCCAGCGCGATAAAGCTGCACAGATCGACGTGGCTTTGCACGGCCGGCCGGGAACGCTCCAGCGTGGAAAGCGAGTAGTCCCCCAAAAGGAAACGCAGTCGCGGATAATAGCTCGTGCCCTTTTCCTTATCAAGATCGCGGAAGCGATCGAGGAACAGCCCGGCCCTGATTCCCGTTCCCACACCAATTTCCAGCAAGAAAATCTCCGGCGGCAGTTGGTTCTTGCTATCGAGTTCCCTCAGCAGCGCCCACAGATCGGAGACGGAATCGTTGATGGCCTCGGGCCTATTCCCGTCTGACTGGCCGCCCGGAAGCGCCTTCTCGTAGCTTTTCCCCGTCGCGTGCTCCCAATCTTTCAAGCGCTGCCAGTAGAGACGGTTAAATTCCCAGGCGATGCTGGTTCGGAACGACTGAAATTCTTCCAAATAAATTCGGTCCCGCCCTCGCGCGGATCCCGAATTTGAAGCCTCCAGCGCCCGTTTCAGCGGATCGCGCAGCGATCCTGCCGTCACCTGGCGGGAATCGATGCGAATCTCCATGGACGCAGGGCCTTCGGCCTGCTCGCCGGCGGTTTGCAGCACCAGCACCGGCTCGCGGAAATTTTGTTTGTACTGAAGCCAATCCAAATGAATCCGCATCCGAGCGAAACGCTCGGCTTGTAGGCATCCTTCGTCAACCAACGATAGCAGAGTGCTTACCACCTCATTTGTGGTTGTGATGATCGAATCGCGCCGCGTGTGATTGAGATGAAGGATCAAGGTGCTGTTGGCGTAGCTCTAGGGCCTTAGAGTCTATGTGACAACTTTGGGTTTGGGAAGGGGGGCCCAGGCGCGCCGGATCAATGCCGCTTGAACCGCTGAAGCAGGAGTTTATAGTTCACACGCAGAATCCTTAGCTCCACACGCGGCGGGCGGTGTCCACCACCAATTTCATTTTCGCCCACTGCTCGTCTTCCGTCAGCAGGTTGCCTTCCGCCGTCGACGCGAACCCGCACTGCGGACTCAGCGTGAGGTTCTCGAGCGGGAAATACTTGGCCGCCTCCTTGATCCGTTTGATTATGTCCTCG
>DASYZC010000349.1:0-4064 GCA_035949735.1 Candidatus Acidiferrales bacterium
TGCCGCAGGACGGGCGACGGATAGGGATATTCGCCAAGGGCTCCTGCATCTCCCCCTGCGAGAATTTCGACCATCCAACGCTGGAAATAATCCACCGGGTGATCCTGGATCGCGCGAAAGCGGCGGTCATATTCTTTGCGGGCTTTATCGAGATCACTGCGCAACCGATTGCATAGGTCTTTATTTTCCCGGCCCAAGCGAACATCCTTGGGCCGCAATAATTTGATGTCTTGCATTGCAACTTTGGCGACGCGGTTCGCGCGGCGATGGAGGTCTTGCAAATCGGTCGGGAGACTCGCAACGTCGAACGCGGGCACAGAGGTGGCTGATGGTTCGGCGGTGGCAGTTGGCGGCGAAGCGGTTGCGGAGGAATAATCCGACGCGCTCGCTGGGACGTCTTGAACTTCTTCGGCTGCCTCGGCCCATTCCGATTCGGCGTCCGCGGTAGTTGGAGCGGACGCGGCAGCGACCACGGAGGGGATGTCGGTCGGCTCCTGGATCGCGACGGCGGATGCCTTCGAGAGCGGGAGGTCCTCAGAATAGAGGCTGTCGCGGGGGTTCAACGCAACGGCAACGAAGTTCGATAGCACGGACAAGCCCGCGGCTAGCGCGGAGGCGGCCGTCTGCGCGCGCAGCATCGCGGGAAGCGCATTACTGGGACGGGTGGACGAGCAGGCCGCGACCAAGTCGGCGTAGGCCTGATGCAGTTCGTCCGCAGTGCGCTGCAGCGGAGCTAGATTGTCGCGCAAGGCCCGGGAAACAGCCTCTTCGAGGGCCAGCTCGAGGGATCGTTGACGTTCTTTCAAGGGAATACCCGCATTTGCGATTATGGAAACGGCGCGGAGGAGTGTCAACTGGCATTCGGGCGGCAAGTTCCTGCCAAGCATGCGAGATAGGTCTAATTGGCAGTGCCAGGTACTGCGCGAATAATTCCCGCATTGGGGAGGTTGCGGGGGACGCAGGCGGAAATGTTACCAGATGCGGCAGCGTTGTTCCGCGGGGCGGACCATCTTCGAATCGGCCGCACAGGCGAAGGCTTTGGCGAACGCGGGAGTGTTTGAGAGTGCGCCATTGGCGCGGAATCTATCGAGGGGATGCGGGTCGGTTTTGGCCTGGAGACGGGCGAATTCCGGCCGCAGGTTGGCTGCCCAAATCTGAGCCCAACCCAGGAAAAAACGCTGCTCGGCGGTGAAACCGTCGATGGGTGCGGGAGCGGGCTTCCCGGCAAGAGTTTTTTCGAACGCGGCGTGGGAAATGGTTAGACCGCCGAGGTCGGCGATGCTCTCTCCTTCTTCGAGCTTGCCGTTTCCGAACAAGCCTGGCTCGACTTCGTAGGAACCAAACTGTTTTGCGATGCACTCGCCTCGAGCCTGGAAATTCTTCAGGTCCTCGGGCGTCCACCAATTCTTCAAGTTGCCTTGGCCATCAAATTTCGCGCCCTGGTCGTCGAAGCCGTGAGTCATTTCATGTCCGATGACCGAACCAATGCCACCGTAATTAATCGCGTCGTCGGCGTGAGGATCGAAGAAGGGAGGCTGAAGGATTCCGGCGGGGAAAACGATTTCGTTCAGGGAGGGATCGTAATAGGCATTGACGGTGGGCGGCGGCATGCCCCATTCGGTGCGGTCGACGGGCTTGCCGATCTTGGCAATGTCGCGCGCAAACTCGAAAGAGTTGCCGCGAAGGACGTTTTCGACATAGGGGCCACGGTCAACTTTATAGGCGGAGTAATCGCGCCATTTATCCGGATAGCCGATCTTGAGGTTGATGGCATTCAGTTTCTTGATGGCTTGCTCGCGAGTGGCAGGACTCATCCAGTCCAGTGTGGAGAGATCGGCGCGGAGGGCGTCGATGAGATTGTGAACCATGAGCAGGGCGTGGGCTTTCGCTTCGGGCGGGAAATAGCGCTGGACGTAATACTGTCCGAGAGCTTCGCCGAGCTCGTGGTCGGTGGCTTGAACGCAGCGCTGCCAGCGAGGAAGCATCTGCTTCGCGCCGGTGAGAGTGCGGCCGTAGAAGTCAAAGTTTTCCTCGACGAACTTTTCGGGCAAGCTTGCGGCGACAGAATGGACAAGGTGCCAACGGAGGTATGTCTTCCAGTCGTCGAGCGGGACGTTGGTGAGGCCTGCGTCAACTTGCTTGAAGAAGTCAGGCTGTCCGATATCGGCACTGGCGAGAGCGGGCGCGCCGATTTCCTTGAAATAGGCGGTCCAAGAAAAGTGAGGCGTGAGATCGCGGAGCTGCGCTAGCGTCATTGGATGATAATTCGTTTCCGGGTCACGCAGATCCTCGCGCTTTTTGGAAGCAGTCGCGAGCGCGGTTTCGGCATGCATCACGGATTTGGCTTCGGCGGCGGCAGTTGAGGGATCGTCACCCATCAGCTTGAACATATTGGTGACGTGCTGAATGTATGCGGCGCGAAGCTGTTTTGAGCGGGCGTCATCATCAAGGTAATACTGGCGGTCGGGAAGTCCGAGGCCGCCTTGGCCCGCGCCTGCAATCACCTGAGTGCTGTCCTTCAGATCCTGCTCGGAACCAAACGCGAAAACCGCGTTGGCGCCGCCATGTTGGAGGCGGGCAATTTCGTCTTGCAATGAGGCGGTGCTATCGATTGCGGCAATGCGCTTCAGTTCGGGCTGGATCGGCTTGAGTCCGGCAGCTTGGACCTGGGTTTCATCCATGCAGCTTGCATAGAAATCACCGATCTTTTGCCAATTGGAGCCGGGCTGGGCTTTGGTGTCTTTGGAAGCTTCCTCGAGAATTTCGTGGAGGAGGGACTCGTTGTGATCGCGAAGCTTGTTGAACGTGGCCCAGGCGGCGCGGTCGGCCGGGATGGGATTGTTCTTCATCCAGCCGCCATCGGCAAATTCGTAGAAGTTTTCGCATGGGGAAACCGAGCGGTCCAGATTGGCGAGATCGAATCCGTGGCGGGCACTGGTGTCTTTCGCCGTGGAGGACCGCCGGCGGCCTCGTCGACGAAACCGGCGCAGCCTGGAACGCGGCCAGCTTCCAGAGGAGGAGCGGCGCTATGCGAGCGTGGAGGCTGCGATGTGAGAGATGAGGGAAAGAGTAATACCACCGACGCCAGTAAAGCCAATCCGGACGGGCGAATCATTAGAACTCCCTCCCGTGAATAAAACTTCCGAGCATCACCGGCACGGAAATGAATTTGTGTTAAATCTTTCGGCGCGCCGCGCAGCATCGAGCATTTTGAGTGGCCGGGGATGAGGTGTCAAGGTGCCAACAATTGGGAGCAAGTATTGATTCCCTGGCGGGCTCAAAGTGCTAGAATGGTCGGAAGACGTTGGGGGCAGTATGGGTGAGCGCGCCGCGGTTCGAGGTGGAAGTCGCAAGCAGGGGCTCGCCCGCGCAGCACTTGTTTTCCTCGGTTGCTTGTTAACGCCATCTTTCATTTATGGGCAGGTGGAACCTCCTGGGCCTGCTGCTCCTCCGCCATCCTCGGGCGATAGCTTCAAAATCCATCGGGGCCGCCCAATCCGAACGGAAACGGAATTGACCTTGGTCGGTGCGTCGGTGACCGATCCGCTGGGGCGAATTGTCACAGGGCTGGAGCAGCAAGATTTCCGAGTGTTCGAGGATGGTACCGAACAGGAGATTGTCAGCTTCATGAGCGAGGATGTGCCCGTTTCCATCGGTGTGATTTTCGACATGAGCGGGAGCATGGCCGATAAGATCGACAAATCAAGGCAGGCAGCAGTGCAGTTTTTCCGCACAGCAAACCCGCAGGACGAATTTTTTCTGGTGGACTTCAACGACCGCGCCCAACTGGTAAGCCCGTTTACGGAGAGCGTCGATGATCTCCAGAACCGGCTGATGTACGTAGGCGCGCGGGGGTTAACCGCCCTCTATGACGGAGTTTATCTAGGCTTGAGCCAGATGAGATCAGCACACAACACAAAGAAAGCTTTGCTCATCATATCGGATGGAGGGGATAATCACAGCCGGTACACTGAAACGGAAATTCGAAGGTTTGTGCGGGAAGCGGACGTGCAGATTTATGCGATCGGACTGTTCGAACCGGATGGCGGTCCGACTCCGGAAGA
>DASYZC010000350.1:0-11430 GCA_035949735.1 Candidatus Acidiferrales bacterium
TCTCCCAAATAGCCCGACATGTAAATCACTTTCATCTTCGGCTGGAGGCGCTTCAATTTTCTCGCCAGTTCCGTGCCGCGCATTCGGGGCATCACCACGTCGGTAACCAGCAGGTGAATCGGCTGGGACAAAGTCTCGGCAATCTTCAGGGCCTTCTCGCCGTTTTCCGCGGCGAATACGCGATACCCCGCGGCGGAAAGGAAGTCGCACGCCAGCTCGCGCACCGCGTCCTCGTCTTCCGCAAGCAGCACAGTCTCGCCGGCCCGCGTGAGCGTAGCTTTTGTTTTTTCCGCTCGCACCGGCTCCGCCGTGGTTTGCCGAACCTGCGGCAGGTAGACCTCAAAGCGGCTGCCACGCCCTGGCGCGCTTTCCACCCAAATAAATCCCTCGCTCTGCTTCACCACGCCGTATACGGTCGCAAGGCCCAGCCCCGTGCCCTTGCCATTCTCTTTCGTGGTGAAAAACGGCTCGAACATTCGCGCTTGGGTTTCCGCGTCCATCCCGTGCCCCGTATCGGTCACGCTGAGGACCGCATAATTTCCGTACGGCACGGTTGGGCGCATCCGCGCATATTCCTCATCGACGAAAACGTTTTTGGTTTCGATGGTCAGCTTTCCGCCCTGCGGCATGGCGTCGCAGGCATTCACCGCCAAATTCAAGACCACCTGCTCGATCTGTCCGGTATCGGCCTTCACTTTTCCCAGTGACTCATCCGCGCGGAACGAAAATTCGACATCTTCGTGGATCAGCCGCTTCAGCAGCTTGCACATATCCGTCACCAGGACATTCATGTCGAAGGCGGTCGGCTCGAGCGCCTGCCTCCGGCTGAACGCCAGCATTTGCCGAGTCAGCGATGCTGCCCGGTCAGCCGCGCTGCGGATCTGCTGACTGCTTCCCAGCAACGGGTCGGAGGGCTGCATCCGCTCGATCATCAGATCGCTGTGCCCCTTGATAACCGTCAATAGATTGTTGAAATCGTGCGCCACCCCGCCGGCCAAACGTCCGAGCGCATCCATCTTCTGCGACTGCCGCAGCTCTTCTTCCAGTTTCCGCTTCTGCAGCGCGTTTTTTTGCAGCGTGCCGCGCATCTGATCGAAGGCCCGCGTGACGCGCGCCACTTCGTCGCCGCCGCGCGTATCGAGAGGGAAGTCAAAGTCTCCTTTCTCGAGCGCCTGAACGCCCTTATCCAGCCTCGCCAGGGGCCGCGTGAACGTTTCGGAGATGATGAATGCCAGCCACATGGCGACAAGGAGTGCCAGTCCGCCAAGGGCGATCAACAGCCGATTGATTTCACTCAGGAACGCCGCCGCAGCCTTATACGATTTCAAAACTACAATCCGCGCCGGAGGCGATGCTCCCTTCATCAGCGGCAGGGAGAGGCCATAAAACTCCTCGCCACCGATCTGAACGTCTCCGAGTTGCGGAGTGTTCCGCATCTTCGCGCCCAGATCGTATTCGTTCAGCGGCGTCAGCGTGCTGGCGGCAATATTGCCCCGGTAACTGAACGCCACTTCGCCCGCTGAGACTCGCCCCAGATCGTGGACGACCGAGTATCCAAGTTCGCGCCCGACGACAACGGTTTCTCGCTTGTCGCCTGTCTCCACTGAATGGTTTTCCACGTGTTGGACGACGATTTGATACAAGCTGCCGCCCGCATACCACCAATCCGTTCCGGTTCGCCCCACCGAATGCAGGACCAATTGCTGCGCGTCCGCGACTTTGAAACTCGGATTGTTGGTGTGCAGCGCCGTAATTTTGTTGGAGCTATCCGCCAGAATCACCAGATCGTTTCCCTCGGTATCGAGTGGGTTGTCCGCCGAATTTTGCAGGGTGGGGTCGTCATCCAAGGTTACCGACGCGAGCGTTGCCAGCAGGCTGGCTTTGCGGCTCATCGATGCTTCGCGCTGATGCAGTAGCCGTTTCAGAGTCAACGCTGAATTGTTGGCGTCGGTGACGATCTCTTGCTGAAGATGCTTCTTCGCGGTGTGCCGCACGACGAGCAGGGTGGCGCAGCTCAGCCCGGCCGTGGTCAGTACCAGCGAAAGCAGGAATTTGGTGCGCAGCCCCAAACTCGGTGGCTCTTTCGGTATCGCGCCTGTTTTCATTCAGAGGAGCGGTGCGACGCACCCATGGCGCCGGCATCCCGCACCCCTAAGGTACAGTTGCGGATCCTACGGAGGAATGGCCCGACCGTACTCCCCAGGAGGTACTTTTGCACCCCCAGGGTGCGCCTTGTCGTCGCTTTTGGCTAGCGAGTGAAGCGAGTCTCTTAGCGCCTGGGCGGGATGGAAATTTGGGGCTTGACATATTCCTATATGGGAATATAATGTCTCTCGTATGGCACGAGCGGCTACCACTTCAGACGCCTTCAACGCTGTTGCCGAGACCCGCCGGCGGGAGATACTGAACTACCTCGCGCTGCAGGAGCGGCCGGTTGGCGAAATTGTGGCAATGCTCGGGCTGGAGCAGCCTTCCGTCTCGAAGCACCTTCGAGTGCTGCGGGATGTCGGCCTTGTCCACGTGCGGCGCGATGGCCGCCAGATGCTTTATCGAACCAACGCGGAAGGGATTCGGCCATTGCACGAGTGGGCGGGGCAATTCGAACGGTTCTGGCAACATCAGTTGGCACGCATCAAAGAACGCGCTGAAGAGAAGATAAAAAAAACTGATTCAATTAAATCTCAGGAGGAAACATGAGTTCGAAAGCAGCAGCGATCGCAGGGGCAACCGGTAGATCAATTGAGGATTTGACGCTGGAGGTGAACCAGGAAATCCACGTTCGAGCGCCACTGGACGTGACGTTCGCAGCGCTTGTGGAACAGCTCGGGCCGGAATTTGATACGCCGGACGGGCAGCCGATGCCGATGAAGCTCGAGCTGCGGCCGGGCGGGAGATGGTATCGCGACCTTGGGGAGGAAAACGGGCATTGCTGGGGACACATCCAGGCCATCAAGCGGCCCACGCTGCTTGAAATTAACGGGCCGATGTTCATGTCCTATCCGGTGGCCTCGAACATTCAGTATCGGCTGAGCGAAGTGGATGGCGGAACGCTGATCGTTTTCCACCACACGGCGCTTGGACTGATTCAGAGCAATCACAGAGAGGGAGTCGGAAAAGGCTGGTCGCACATCCAGGAGAGCGTGCGAAAACGCGCCGAGGGGCTGGCGCCAGGGAAAACGGCGACGCGCTAAGCGTCGCCGTCGGCGCGCCGAGGGTGGCACGGCGCGCAAAGGATTCACATGGAACGTAAATCAAAGGAGAAACACATGAGAGCAATAGATTCCATTTTGACTGAGCTTGATCAGGAAGCACAAACCACGAGGCGAGTCCTGGAGCGAATTCCGGACGACAAACTTGCCTGGAAACCGCACCCGAAATCGTTTTCGTTGGGCCAATTGGCGCTGCACATTGCGTCCTTGCCGGGTGGGCTTTCCGCGGCACTCGTGAACGATACCAGGGAAGTGCCGAACTTTTCGCAGCCGCAGCCCAAGAGCCGGCAGGAAATCTTGGATACTTTCTCGAAGAGCCTTGAGAGCGCCAAGGAGACGTTGAAGACGATGGACGACGCTCGGCTGGCGTCCACCTGGACGTTGACGAGAAACGGGAAGGCCGTGCTGTCGGCGCCGCGGATCGGAGTCATGCGCTCCATTCTCTTGAATCATGGCTACCATCATCGCGGGCAGCTTTCGGTGTATCTGCGGATGCTGGATGTTCCGGTGCCATCGATTTACGGACCGAGCGCGGATGAGAATCCGTTCGGCTAGTTCAGCGAAGCGGCGCCGGCCCAGCAACGTCGGACAGGTGAAGGCGAGGGGCACTCACTTCCGCTGCCCTTCGCCCGGCCACTCAGGGTAAACGGTGCAAACAGAATAGATGGCTAGTCGGTGGAAATTGCGCCGATTTCGGGGGAGGCAGCGATAGGCACAGCGACGGATTCAGCCTCAAACTGGGCCTCGGCGAGGGCAGGGAAGCGAAGAGCGCCCGCTCCGATGAGGCTGGGTGCGGTGGCACGGCTGCCGCGCAGGAAACGCAGGCGGTCAACGTAGGTCTGGCCGAGAGACATGAAGCCGGTGTAAAAGTAGCCCCACACGAAGAGCAGGAAAAAAGGAACCGTGGCGTAGTTTTCGTTTTGAATGGCGTAGATGGTGGCCGCGGCGAAGTAGGCGCCGAGCGCAACTTCGGCAAAAGGCATCAGCCCCGCGCGCTTGTGGTACTTTTTCTTTAGCCACTCACCCGACTTTTTCGCACCAGCTTCCACCTTGTATTTCGGAGTGCGCACGAACTCGGATTTGATCCCGAGGATCGCTTCGATCACGCCGACGGAATTGCGGACCGAGAGGCCGATTCCCACGGCCATGACGAAGGGCAAATACCAGAAGGTCCGCTTCCACGTTTTCGGATAAAAGGCGCGCTCGGCCGCGAGATAGAAGGACGAAATCGAGCAGGTTGAGGCCAGGAAAAGCGGCAGGTCAATCACCATCACCTGAAACCAGCCCTGATAAAAACGCACGATCATCGCGGGAAGCAAAATGATGGAAAGAAAAACCATCAGCGGGTAACTGATGTTGGCGGTGAGGTGGAAGAAGGCCTCGGATTTCACGGCAAAAGGGACGTCCGCGCGAATCACGCGAGCGAGGATTTTCTTGGCCGTTTGCATCAGACCCTTGGCCCAACGCGCCTGCTGCGACTTGAAAGCGTTCATTTCGACAGGCAGCTCGGAGGGGCACTCGATTTCCGGCAAGTAGAGAAATTGCCAGCCGCGAATCTGCGCGCGGTAGGAGAGGTCGGTGTCTTCAGTGAGAGTGTCGTGCTGCCAGCCGCCGGCGTCTTCGATGGCGGCGCGCCGCCAGATGCCCGCGGTTCCGTTGAAATTGAAAAAGCGGCCGCTGCGATAGCGCGAGGAGTGCTCGATGGCGAAATGGCCGTCGAGCATGATGGCTTCCACTTCGGTGAGCGTGGAGTAATTGCGATTGACGTAGCTCCAGCGTGTCTGGACCATTGCGAGCCTGGAGTTTGCAAAATAGGGAACTGTGCGGCGCAGGAAATCCGCGGGCGGAATGAAGTCGGCATCGAAAATGGCGACGAATTCGCCGCTTGCGACTTTGAGTCCTTCCTGCAACGCGCCGGCTTTGAAACCTTCGCGATTGCCGCGATGAATGTAGGCGATCGGGACGCCGAGAGCGCGGTGTCGCTCAACGCAATCGCTCGCGACCTGCCGGGTTTGGTCGGTGGAGTCGTCGAGAACCTGGATTTCAAGGAGTTCGCGGGGATAATCGAATTGCGCGACGGTCTCGATGAGACGCTCGATGACGTAACGCTCGTTGTAGATCGGGAGTTGAACGGTGACCTTAGGCCACTCCGCGATTTCCGGCGGCGGCCCGGGGATATTTTTGCGATTTTTGAAGTAGTTGTAGACCAGGTGGTAGCGATGAATTCCGTACATCGCCAGAACCACCATCACCAGGAAATAGGGAATCATGATGGCCAGATCGAACGCATTGACCTGGTAAAGCCCGCGAAAAGTCGGGTCGACGAGGTGCCGCCAATAAGAATTGAGAGGATTGCCGCCCGTAGACAGGGACAGCGCCAGATTGAATGGAGGTGTCAAGGGGTGTTCGCTTTACTAACTGCTGGGCAGTCACGATTATACGGAGGTCGAGGACGGTGTCAACGGCTGGTATCAGATCGCTGCGATTCAAACTTTCGATGGGTAGCCGCGCAACCTTTGGGGCGGGTGGCGTGTTCGAAGTTAAGGCAACCGCATGCCGGATTGCGCGCAGGATTCGAACACGGAGAGCAGGTTGGTGAGGCCGAGCAGATCCCTGATCGACTTGTTGTAGTTGATCAAGACCAACTCGCAGCCGCACTTTTTCGCCGAGATGTAGAGGCCGACGATCGCGCCCAAGCCGGAACTATCCATGCGAGTGACTTCCTGGAGGTCGATGATGATTCGGCGGGTGGCGGGAAGCAGATTGCGGACATGGTTCTTCATGGCTTCGGAATGCTCCGTAGTCAAGCGACCCTTGCAATGGACGATCATGGCGTCGTCCCACGGACGCGTTTCCAAAGTCAGGCGGGACGTCGGAGCTGCTGCTGAATCGAATGGCATATGTGCCCCCGCTCGTGGGGCAACTATATATCGAAACAGGGGGTCTGGGGAGTGGAAGTCGATTACCAGATGCGAACTATGTAAAAAGGACGCGATACCCGCAGTCCTTTCTAACGCGCTTTTCTGGCTTGATCTTCACTCATCCCGGTATGTGCAGGAAGCCGATACCAGGTTAGCTTTCGATCTGCATGGCGATCAGCATGGAGGGAGCAAATGGCAAGCATGCCTGAATCGTTCGTCCACGTGCTTCTCTTCTTGTGTTCCCAGTGTGGAAGTCCCGTTCCATCAGCCGTAGTGAGTGGAAACAGAAACGTGGAAGAAGTTGACGCCGGCGTGGTTGAACTGAGGTGTCCCTGCGGGTGGTCGGGAAAGGCATTGGGCGTCGAGGCAAGGGGACATTGGGTGCATGGCTGGCCGAGCGATGTGCTAGACCCGATTTGAGTGAGTTGCGAAGGACTCAGCCGGAGCGACAAACGCCTATCAATGCGGGGGCGAGGCGGCTTGTCGACGCAATACAGGCTACGAGCTGAGATAAGCGAGGCGGGAAAAATTCAGGGCCTAACCATCACTTCATTCGGTCCGGACGGCAAAGTGAACTTTGTGTCCCGATACTGATTGAGTTTCAAGGTTGCGGGAACGTCCAACGCAGACAACTGAACCTTTCGTGTCCACGAACCGCTGCTCCAATAATCCGCGCTGGTGTATAGGGTTGCTCCCACGACTACATATTTTCCAATTTCTTCGCTGTGTCCGTCGCGAAAAACGAGCACAGCGGCCGGTACCTCGGGACTAGGTTCGGCGGCCTCGGTTCGGCGGGCGACGACGGTCTCGGAGTTGGCTGTGCGCGCGGATTCGGGCTGACCGGATTGCCCATCGATCTGCGACTGACCGTAGTTGGTGACGCGCACCCAATGATCGCCCTGCAGTTCAATCACCACCGAATCGGGCGCAGGAGCAACCGGCGCCGGCTGAGCGACTTGCTCGATGATCTGGGGCGGAGGCGTCTCGACTATCTGCGGTTCGGAATCGTAACCGTAATCGTAGTCAGGATAGAAGTAGGGCCAATACAGCGAACTGGGGAAATTACGGCGCATACGGTGCCGGCCGATAAACGGAGGTGGCATGCCGCTGCGTCGCGAAAAGGGTGGTCCTGTTCGATTACCGGAGGTGCGCGCAAAGGTGAACTGTCGCTGGGCTTGCGCGGCCGGCACGAGTGCCGTCGCCACGAGAATCGCAAGCGATAGAGCAACCGAGCGGATATTCATGCGCGAACCCGTTTCAGGATTGAAAGCCGCCGTTTCCTCTTCGCTCTACGTATAGTCCCAGCGGACGGAGGAGTCAAGCAGGGCCGCTGCCAGATTGACCCGCTCGGTGGCACAGCGTAAGATGCCTCTTCTTTGTCGGCGGAACCTGCATGATCGGCCAGACCATCTCGCATTATCGAATACTGGAAAAACTGGGCGTCGGCGGAATGGGCGTGGTGTACGAGGCGGAGGATACGCGTCTCGGGCGCAAGGTGGCGCTGAAGTTTCTGCCGGACTCGACTTTGACGGACCAGCAATCGCTCGATCGCTTCCAGCGCGAAGCGCGAGCCGCATCTGCATTGAACCATCCGAATATCTGCACGATTTACGATGTCGGCGAGCACGCCGGGCGGCCGTTCATCGCCATGGAGCTGCTCGAAGGCGATACGCTCAAGCATCGAGTGACGGGCGAGCCCATGAAGATCGAGGAGATTCTTGAATTCGGCGTGGCGATTGCCGATGCGCTGGAAGCGGCCCACACGAAAGGGATCGTCCATCGGGACATCAAGCCCGCCAACATCTTCATCACCAAGCGCGGCCAAGCCAAAGTCTTGGATTTCGGTCTCGCCAAGCTTGCGCCCCAGCGGCAGCGCGTGGGAGAAGCCGTGGGGATTACGTCGCAGGCTACAGTGGGCGCGGCTCCGGATCACTTGACAAGCCCGGGCACAGCCATTGGCACCGTTGCGTACATGTCGCCGGAGCAGGCCCGCGGCGAAGATGTGGATTCGCGGACCGACCTTTTTTCGTTGGGCGTGGTGCTCTATGAGATGGCCACGGGACGGCTGGCGTTCTCCGGCGCGACGTCCGCGGTGATTTTCGACGCGATTCTGAATCGTACTCCGCCCTCGGTGCTGCGCGTGAATCCCCGCTTGCCTCCTGAAATCGGAGCCGTCATCGAGACCGCTCTGGAGAAGGATCGCAAATCGCGCTACCAAACTGCCGCGAAAATGCGCGCCGACCTCGATCGTCTGAGGCGGCAGCTGGGATCGGGCGCAACAGCGGCGGCCAAGCCGGCGGAAAAATCGGTTGCCGTGTTGTATTTTGAAAATCCGGGCGGCTCGAAGGAAGACGAATACTTCCGCGACGGAATTACCGAAGACATCATCACCGAGCTTTCCAGAATCAAGGACATCTGGGTGCTGACGCGTTCGGCGGTGATGGCTTACCGCGACAAGACAGCAACGGCCCCTGAAGTGGGCGAGCAACTGAACGCTTCCTACGTGCTCGAGGGGAGTTTGCGGCGGTCCGGGAATCGCCTGCGAATTACGGCGCGGCTGGTGGAGACGAAGACAGCGCGGTCTGTTTGGGCTGAACGCTACGACCGGCAAATCGAAGACGTGTTCGCCATTCAAGATGAGATTGCCCAAAGCATCGCCAAGGCGCTGAAGGTGATGCTCACCGAACAAGAAAAGCGCGCCATCGAGAAGGCGCCCACCGCGGACGTGCAGGCGTATGACTATTATTTGCGCGGCCGACAATTCTTCCACCAGTTTCGGCGCAAAAGCTTCGATTACGCCCGGCAGATGTTCGCTCGGGCGATCGTGATCGATCCGAATTACGCGCGCGCCTACGCGGGGGTGGCGGATTGCTGCTCCCACCTTTACATGTATTGGGGGGCGAGCGCCGAAGACTTGAAGGAAGCGGAATCAGCGAGCCGCCGCGCTGTCCAACTCGATCCGGAATTGGCGGAGGCGCATGTCTCAAGAGGGCTGGCTCTTTTGATGACCAAGAAGTATGAGGAAGCGCATAGGGAATTCGAGACGGCCATCGAGCTGAATCCCAAGCTGTTCGACGCGTACTATTTTTTCGCGCGAGCGTGTTTCCAACAGGGAAAATCAGAAGAAGCCGCACAGTTGTTCGAAAAAGCGTGCATAGCAAATCCGGAGGATTATCAAGCGCCGGTGTTGCTGGCGCAGACGTATGTCAGCCTGGGCCGCAGTCTGGAAGGGGAGGCCACGCGCCAGCGATCCCTGCGAATCATCGAGAAACATTTGGAGTTCCACCCTGAGGATGTTCGCGCCCTGTACCTGGGCACTGCCGCCCTGATTCAAGCCGGGCAACGAGACCGCGCGCTTGAGTGGACTCAACGAACCTTGGCGATCGATTCCGAGGATCCCGCCGTTCTCTACAATATCGCCTGCACGTACGCCATGCTGGACATGACGGAGGAGTCCATCACGTGCCTTGAAAAAGCTCTGCGGCAAGGAGAGTGGTACAAGGCTTGGGCCGAGCACGACTCCGATCTGGATTCCATACGCAGTCATCCGCGTTTTCAAGCCCTGATGAGGGCGATTTAGGTGGCGAGCGGTAGAGTGGTGGGCCCTAGTTGAGGATCTTGGAACCGCTAAGCTGCAACCCAGGGACACTCATGCTTTCGTTATGAATGCCGGCTCTGGGGAATGACAAACGCACCTGGGATTCGACGGTCCAGCGTGGCCAAGACGGCCTCGTTCATACCGGCGAGTTCCGCAAGGTGCCCGTCGGTGGTTTGCTTTGGAGTTCGCACCCACTTGGGTAGATGGGAGATGTCGCGATCATCGGGAATGAAGATCCAGCGCATTCCGGCGCTATCCTTCACCTTGAGCAGGAGCTCGCGCGCCTGCGTGACGGACGAGCCGTACTGTTGAGCCTGTCCCAGCACACGCACAAAGCCCAATTCGGTGATCGAACACGTTGCCAGTTCCGGAACGCCGCTTGCGCGCACCCGTTTCACCCAACTTGCAACCCGCGCATGAAACTCATGCTCCAATACGACGAGCGCAAGCAGAGAATTCACGTCCAACAGGTATCTCCTGGAAAATCCGCGAGGATTTCGCGGACCTCTGCGCTCGTCAGTTTGGGAGCCTTAGGACCGGCGGTCAAAATCGGCAGTCCAGTGACCGAATCCCGAATGATACGCGCCTTTCGCGGTCGGACTTTGCGCGGAGTCAGGACAATTTGCTGTCCTTCGACTCTGGCCTCCAGCGAATCTCCCGGTTGCAGGCCGAGTTTGCGTCGGATCCTGCTGGGGACGACAACTTGACCCTTCGTTGAAACAGTCGTGAACATGGTAAGACATCTTACCACAAATGGGATCTCCGTAAGGAGGGCTGGTGGGGCTGGGGAGAGTCGAACTCCCGACACGCAGTTTAGGAAACTGCTGCTCTATCCATCTGAGCTACAGCCCCGCCTAGAACCTATCAGCATGATTCTATACGATTTGTCGCATTTCCGTCGAAGTTCAAAACGGCCCCTCTCGGGTGCACTCACGGGAACAGGGTGGATTCGATGGGAGGTTCGTCCGCAATTTTCTCCAGCTCCAGGTAGTGGTGGCGGAGAGGTTCGGGCACTTTCACCTTCTTGTGCGTCAGCATGTTAATCAGCTGCAGCGCGTTGACCACGCCCTTTCCCTCGAAGTGATTGTTGGTGATCACAAATGTTGTGCGGCTGCTCTTCTCCACGGTGCGAATCCGCTGGGACCAAGGCGCCAGTTCCGCTTCTGAGTAGAGATAATTGTAGCGTTCGTGCGACGGAAGTTCGGGATCGTCGCTGAACCAGGTGTCGTAGCGCCTGCCGTGGAGACGAATGTAGCCGACGGGCGCCGTGGCGATTTCCGAGGCCTTCAAGGAACGGCCGATCAGCGGCTGGTCGATGTTGCAGAAGCCCACGCCCATTTCATGCAGCAGCTGAAAGAAAGTGGGGTCATTCCAGGAGCCATGCCGGACTTCGACTACCAGCGGGTAATCGCGGAAGCGGTTCGCCAGGCGTTTTAGATAGGCGACGTTGTCCGGTGTCTGATGGAATGAGAAAGGGAACTGAAGCAGGACCGCACCGAGTTTTCCGGCCTCGCGCAGCACGTCGAAGCCGGCGCGGGTTTCCCGCTCTTCTTCCGCGGTCGCGTCGGTATGATGAGTGAATCGCTGCCAAAGCTTGGCGGTGAAGACGAATTGCGAGTTCGCTGAAACTCGTTCGATCCACTGCCTGCAATGTTCCGGCTTTAGCGGCTGGTAAAACGAAGTGTTGATTTCGATGGTGCTG
>DASYZC010000351.1:0-5720 GCA_035949735.1 Candidatus Acidiferrales bacterium
TCTGATGCCGGCGGGTTGGAGTGGAGCGGGCCGGCCTCGTATGTAAAGATTCGCGACGGCTTGTACTTCATGTATTGGCTGGAGGAGGCCTGCAACGGCACGCTGGGCACAATCCTGGTGAACTTGCACACTATGCGCGACGTGGGGATCGGCTATAACTGCGGCGAAAATGGTTTGAACATGAATGCGTTGGGTGCGCACGAGCGCCTCGCCGGGCAGTTTGACGTGAGGCGCTTCTATCAGGTGAAGGCATCGGGAGGTGTGGCATGACCACGAACACCGATTCCACACGCCGGTCCTTTCTGAAAAGCGGCGCACTGCTGGCCGCGCCACTGGCCGGTGCCGTGCCCGCAGCGCTTGTGGCGGATGATGGGCTGAGGGCGCGTTTAGCTAGGCTGGAGGATGAGGCTGCGATCCGCGCGCTGCATCAGACATGGCTGCGGCGCGTCAATACTAGGGCAGGCGAAGTCACCGGAGCGGGCGACGCCTTCGCGCCGCTGTTCGCTGATTCCGAAGGCGCCGCGCCGAACCAAGCGGTGCGCAGCATCGCGGCGGATCACGCTGGGGAGCCGGACGCGATCGAGATTGCCGCGGACGGCAAAAGCGCTGTCGGCCGGTTCCACTGCTCCGTGGAAATCGAGAACGCGATCGTACAAGACTGCACGCTGGCGCGGATGGCTCACGCGCAAGGCGGCGGCTTCGTCCGGCGGACCGAGCACCGCGCGCTGAAGGTCGAATATATGAAGGCCGACGGTGCGTGGGCGATCGCGAAGGTCGACTTCGCATCGATCTGAGTCTGTTGACTCTTGAAATCGCAAGGGCCGGGCGTATGATCAACGCTTAGAGCAGAACGAGCCTGCTCTTCATTGCTGGATCCGGTGCGAAGCCCGCGGGTATTCAACTCTGAGCTCCGCCCGACAACAATTCCTAACCGACACCCGAAACCGCCACGAAAAGCAGTGCGCCGCGAAGCTGGGGCGAGCGGAGTTATCGCCACCACATCTTTCAACACAAGCCTGGCCATCGCCGGAAATTTACAGGAGGATTTATGGCAACGACAAAGGTCGGAATAGCACCAATGAAGGCGGCGCAGATTTCCAAGGCGGGCGGCGATTTCGAGATCGTCGAACGCGAAATTCCTAACCCAGAGGCAGGGCAAGTGCGCATCAAGGTGCAAGCTTGTGGCATATGCCACAGTGACGTGCTCACGAAGGAAGGCGGTTTGCCCGGCATTCAGTACCCTCGCGTTCCGGGACACGAAGTAGTGGGCACCATCGACGAAGTGGGCGCCGGCGTCACGGAGTGGAAGAAGGGGCAGCGCGCCGGTGTCGGTTGGCACGGCGGCCATGACGGTACGTGCCTCGCGTGCCAACGCGGAGATTTTCGCAATTGCCGGAATCTGAAGGTTCCCGGTATCAACTATGACGGCGGATACGAACAGTACATGGTGGCTCCGGTGGAGGCGGTGGTGGCGATACCGGAGAGCCTAAGCGACGTCGAAGCGGCGCCGTTGCTCTGCGCCGGGATTACCACCTACAACGCGCTGCGACACAGCGGTGCGATGCCCGGCGACCTGGTTGCGGTGCAGGGTATCGGCGGTCTGGGTCACCTTGGAATTCAATTCGCAAACAAGTTTGGTTATAAAGTCGCGGCCATCGGGCGCGGGGCCGAAAACGCGGCGCTCGCAAAGAAACTTGGAGCGAACATATACATCGACAGCAAAGCAACGAACGCGGCGCAGGAATTGCAAAAGCTGGGCGGCGCGCAGGTAATTCTGGCGACGGCGCCGAACTCGAAGGCGATGTCCGAGCTAATCGACGGTCTGGGGCCGAACGGGAAGCTTGTGGTGGTTGGGGCCACATTCGATCCGATTGAGGTGACGCCAGCACAACTTATTTTCGGAGTCAAATCCATTCAAGGTTGGGCCGCTGGAACGCCAGCCGATTCTGAGGATACGCTGCGCTTCGCCGAACTCACTGGCGTGCGTCCTATGATTGAAACGTATCCGCTCGAAAAGGCGGCGGAGGGCTACGCGCGAATGATGAGCGGCAAAGCACAGTTCCGCGTGGTGCTGACGATGTGAAGTTGGCGCACGACGCAATGGGAACCTTCCTGATGCGTCAACTAGGCCTTGGTTTTCTTTCAGGCGGGGATCGCGAGTGCTAAGGGAAGGCCGATACGCTGCAACAGGTCCTGAAAACGCGGCTTCGAACGCAAGGCGTCCAGACTCGGATCCATATGAAGATAGATGAGCCAGTGGGAGTGCTCTTCGTAGGATTTTTCCAAGCATTCCATCGCGCGGTCGTTTTCTCCCAAGCCGACGTGGATTCCGGCAAAGAAATAAGGAGCAACATATTTTTGCTTTGCCAGCTTTGCCAGATCATCAAGGATTTCGATTGCTTTCTCTTTCCTGCCCGCGGCGCCGAAAGTTTGCGCCAACGCCGCGCGCATCATGGAACTGCCGCCGGAGAGGTTCACGCCTTTCTCACCCTCGGCGATAGCCCGTTCATAGCGACCCATTTTCCTGAGTAACAGGCCTAGAACCCAGTACGTAACGGGATAGTTGGGATCCAATTCGACAGTTCGCTGAAGTTGTTCGATGGCGTCGTCGTATCGCCGGGCCATGTAGAGGGACCATCCGATAGCATCGCTGATAATGAGGGACAGCGGATCGAGCTCCTGGCTATTTTTCATCCTGGTGATGGCTTCTGAGTGGCGTCCCATGGTCATCACATACTCGGCGTACCAATGATTGGCGGTCGGATAGGCGGGATTGAGCGCAAGACTGCGTTTGAATTCCGTCTGAGCTGCTTGCCACTGCCAATCGTGAAGCCACAAGACTGCTGCCAAAGGGGTGTGGGCTTCGCCGAGAGCCGGGTCGAGCCGCAGGGCTTCCATCGCGGCGACTTTGGCTTTAGGGAACGCGTCCTTGGACGGCAGGTAGCTATTCCATCCCAGAAGGACGTACGAATCGGCCAAGCCGGCGTAAGCGAGAGCGTAGCCGGGATCTTTGTCGACGGCTTGCTGAAAGTACTCGATCGCCTTGTAGAATCCCTCTTCGGTCCACCTGTTCCAGTGATGACGGCCTTTTAGGTAAAGCCGGTAAGCCTCGGCATCGTCCGTTTGACGTTTGGTTAGCCGCTTCTTTTCCGCGCGGGTGAGCTTTAGGCGCAAATTCCCAGATATTTCGTTGGAGATTTCGTCTTGAATCGCAAAGATATCGCCCGGTTTGCGATCGTATTGAGCGCCCCACAATTGAGAACCTGTCGCCACATCAACTAATTCAGTGCCAATGCGCAACGAACCGCCGCTCTGCATCATTCTTCCGGTGAGCACAGCGCGCACATTCAGCTCGCGCCCGACGGCTTGAGGATCAATTCCCCGGCCTTTGTAGCGAAATACCGTGCTCTGGGCCATCACTCGAAGTTTTGGGACGGTCGCCAGAATATTGATAAGGCTGCCCGCGATTCCGTCACTGAGATATTCATTCTCCGGGTCGCGACTGGCGTTTTCGAAAGGCAAAACTGCGAGCGAGTCGATGATCTTTGAGACTCGCTCTCGGCGAACCGTGCCTGTCTGCGGCGTCAAATTCCGTGCGCTCTGCTCTTCAGTCGAGTGCAAATGACTCCCGGACGATGACATGGCGGATTCTGTGTCTTCTACCGCAGCTTGCGAGCTGGAATCGGCGCCTCGCTCCAGTCGCTGGAGCTCGGTGCGTATGTCAGCCGCGTGCTGAAAGCGCTGGTCTCTGTCTTTGTGGAGCGCCTTGTTGATGATTTCCTCAAGCCTCGACGGGATATCGGGATTGATGCTTCGCGCGGGAACGGGAATTCGGGTCAGAACCGCTTCGATAATCATACCGCCTGTGTTGCCGCTAAACGCCTGGCGCCCTGTCGCCATTTCGTACAACAAGAGACCGAGCGAGAAGATATCCGTGCGCGGGTCCAGATTGTCTCCGCGGACTTGCTCGGGTGACATGTAGGAGGGGGTGCCGCTTATAATTCCAACGATTGACGTCGAATCCGGAGATTCGCCGGCGGAATCTGCGGCTGCACTCGCTACAGCCCCTTTGGGAACAAGTTTTGCGAGGCCAAAATCGAGAACTTTTGCCTGTCCACGCTTCGTGACGAAAACATTCGCGGGTTTGATGTCGCGGTGGATTATGCCTTCGGTGTGCGCGGCATCCAAAGCGTCCGCTATCTGGACACCAAGTTTCAGGATTTCTTCGAGAGGAAGCGCTTTCCCATGGATGTGGTTGCGCAGCGTTTCGCCGTCAAGGAACTCCATGGCGATGAACGCTCGGCCGTCCTGCTCGCCGATGTCATAGATCGTGCAAATGCCCGGATGATTCAGAGCGGATGCGGCGCGCGCCTCGCGTCGAAATCGCTCGAGTGCCTGCGGCTTTTGTGCCAGTTCTTCGGGGAGGAATTTCAGGGCTACGGCACGGTCGAGCCGGCTATCCTGCGCCTTGTATACGATACCCATCCCGCCTGCGCCGAGTTGCTCCTCGATTCGATAGTGCGAGATGGTCTGACCGATCATTGGCAGGCAAAGCTCCGGGTGAGTCGCGGTTCAGGCTATCGCGTTGGATCGTCGGGACCGGCTTCGGTGAAGGGTTTTCTTCTTTCCGTCTTTGGCGGTTTGGGCGATCCAATCAGACTCAAGACTTTCGAGCCTTCACCGAAGTTATTCACAGCCGCAAGAGGCTCCGGTTCAAGCGTAATGGTCTTGTTGCACGATGTACAAACGAGCGCTGCGTAAGCCTCGCCATGCGCCTGCCTGAACATGTTGCAGCGCATGACGCGCCCGCAACATACAGGAACCCACATCGTGGAAGCTTCGTCCGCAGCCATGAGTCTCCTCGCCGGATGCGAATTCCGCAGGATTATACACTGGAATCTGCTCGCTGAGATTCGCGCAAAAGCCGGATGGCGACCTCACGCGAGTCTTAAGGGTGAAGAAACCGAATTCTTGGCTCGGATTGCTTTTCGGTGACTGCTACTTGTCCCACCCAGACCTCATGCCGTAGGGCATGGGCCAGGAGAGCCCTTCGATCTCCCGGATCTTGCCGGCTTCGATCTTGAATAGTTGCGGCTCGATATAGGTGATGGGCCTGAGAAACTCCGCCGGAACCTTGACGTCACCCACCCCGGACACGGAGACCGATTTCATATTGCCTTCGTTATCGAAAAACGCGAGGTCCAGCACAAGGCCTTGGTCCACATCCACGACCAACGGGCGGCGGTCGCCAACTTTGGAAAGAGCGCTGAAAAATCCCCGATCGATTTCCTGCGCGCAGCTCCCGCTGAACACGCGGAAGGCAGACTGCGCCGGATCCACAACCGGTCCATCGGAATTGTTCGTGGCGACGATTCCGTTCTCCCTGCGGGAGCAACTATCGGCGAACGGCGCTACTGAACTCTTGCTTTGCGCAAAGGCCTCGAAATATCGACCCGTGGTCGCGATCAATTCTTCCCGCGTGGCGCGCTCGGCGGCGGGCACCGGCTCGAGCAAAGTTGAATCCGGCGACACGAAGCCCGCGGGACTCAGTTCGTCGATCATTTTCGGCGTCATGATGCCGGCGGTGTTCAAGCCAAGTCCGCCTTTTGGTCTTAACTGCTGCCGGACTACAATCATTTCCACCTCAGCAATCCGGCGGTCCTTCACTTTGAGCCGCAGCGCCATTGTTCCCCGAAGAATTCCGAATTCGCTGATATCTC
>DASYZC010000352.1:0-4473 GCA_035949735.1 Candidatus Acidiferrales bacterium
GCGGGTCTTCGGATACTTGCTTTCCGGCGCCACATTGACGATCGGCTTCTTCTGGGCGCTATGGGACGAGGACCGCTTCACTTGGCACGACCGCATCTCGCAAACCTACATCACCGCCGCCGTGCCGCTCGCTGACGCCGACTCGTGCGGCATCCCTGGCAGCCACCGAACCTTGGCGCACAAGTAGCCGCCCTCGCGGACCCGATGCTATAATGAACGCCTCTAGGCAAGGGGCGCATCCAATCCCGGATGTGGGATTGCTCAAGGCGCATTCCTCGGAGACATCGTTTGGCGCGTTAACATTGCGCAAGGGTAAAAGGATACGGGAATGAGTTCTCTCACCAAGAAAATCGTGATCGCGATGTCGGCCGTCGTCTTCCTCTATGTTACTGCAGGTTATGTCATGGGCCGTTCCTCGGATGACAAAACCTTCCGCGCCCTTACCGTTTATGGCGAGGTGCTTGAGCACATCCAGCGCGATTACGTCGACGACCCGAACATGCACCAGGTCACCAGCGGCGCTCTCCACGGACTCCTCGATTCCCTCGATTCACAATCCAGTTATCTCAGTCCTCTCGAATACAAAGATTTCGAAGTACGCAGCGCAGCCAACTCCAAGGCCGGCGCCGGCTTGGCTCTCACCAAGCGTTTCGGATACATCAGTGTCATTTCGGCCCTGCCGGATAGCCCCGCCAAGAAGGCTGGTTTGGAGTTGGGCGACGTCCTGGAAAAGATCGCTGGCTTCACAACGGGCCAGATGGCCGTCGAGCAAGCGCAACTCTTGCTAAGCGGTGATCCAGGCACGGTTGTTAAACTCTCGGTCATCCGCCGCGGCAAAACCGAGCCGGAAGATGTGGATCTTACTTTGGAGAGGCTTCCCGCTCCCAAGCTCGTGGAGGACAAGCTCGAGGGCGACATCGCCTATCTCCATGTTCCTGAATTCGATTCTGGTGAAACGAAGCGCGTTCGGGAGGAACTCGCCCAATTCCAGCGCCAGGGCGCCCACAAACTGATCCTCGATTTGCGCGATTGCGCGGTTGGTGAAGACCAGGAGGGCATCTCCACTGCCCAGCTATTCCTCTCCTCCGGCACCATCGCTACCCTGAAGGGGCAGACCGTTACACCGGTGGTTTCCACTGCCGATCCGTCCAAGGTTGTGTGGACTCAGCCGCTCACCGTGCTGATTGGCAATGGCACCGCGGGTCCCGCTGAAATCGTCGCGGCGGCCATCGCTGATAATCACCGCGGCGAAACCATCGGCGACCGCACCTACGGCATTGCCTCTGAGCAAAAGCTCATTCCGCTCGACGACGGATCGGCTCTCATTCTCACGGTCGCAACGTACTACACGCCGTCGGGCAAAGAGATTCCAGTCGATGGCGTTGTGCCTACTCGCCCAGTTCGTCCCGTACCGGATGACATCGCTGAGATCGATGATCAGAACGTGGGCGCGCCATCCAGCTCCCCCACCGACCCAGTCGTAAAAAAGGCCATCGAAGTTTTGCAGACTGCGTCTCCAGCTCGCAAAGCCGCCTAAGAGCAACCGGGTTCGTTCGTCAGTAAAACTCCTCGGTATTCTGCTCACCTGCAGCCATTTCTTCGCCTGTCAATTAGTACAGGCGGAAGGACTGGAACGAAATCTGGTCCCACGACCTATTTATCTCCCGTCGCGATCGCGTTAGCGTTATTTCCGGGCCCTGCAACCGCTTTTCTGCGGGGCAAGGAAGGAACCCATGTCCCATTGGATCGGAACCACTTCCCCCGCTGATGCCGGCATGTCGGATTTCAAGGAGTGCCTGAAGCACCTACGTGATGGGGACCCCAGCGAAGCTCTTCTTCACGCCCGTCGCGCTCTGGGCATAGCCCCCAAGAACCCATTCTATCTTTCCTACACGGGACTCCTTGCAGCCGTTGCCGAAAAGCGCTTCGGCGATGGGGAAGCGTTGTGCCAGGAAGCTCTCGGGATGAGGCACAATCACGCCCAACTCTACCTGAATCTCGCCGAAGTCTACCAACAGAGCGGCCGGAAGCAGGATGCAATTGATACGCTTGAAAAAGGACTAGTGTCCGCGGGCCGGGACTTTCGCATTCGTCGCGCCCTGCAAAAAATCGGTACACGCCGCGAGCCCTTCCTCGCGTTCCTGCACCGCAGCCATCCCTTGAACCGGACATTAGGTAAATGGAGGCATCGCATCACCGGCCCATCGCAAGCAGCTTAAGCGAGGCCGCCTCCACCAACAGGCTTCCCTCGTGGGCAAAGCCCGGGACGCGTTACCAACTCGCTGCCACTCCCAACGGCGGGTGGTAACCGTCCCGGACTCCCCATCACACGTCACACCCCCGCACAATTACTGAAATTTCCGACGAAGACTTTGCGAGGAAGACTAGGGAGTGGTAATAGCTTTCATTTTTGCCGCCACGCAATCCTCCAAGAGACTGCCCAACTCCTGAGGGCGAATAGGCTTGGTGAGGTACCCGTCCATGCCCGCTGCCTTGCAGCGCTCTTCATCTCCCTTCATGGCATGTGCGGTCAGAGCGACGATTGCTTGGTGGCTTCCGTCGCCTCGTCCTTTCTCCTTTTCTCGGATGGCCAGAGTTGCCTCGATCCCATCCATTTCTGGCATCTGCACATCCATCAGGACGAGGTCGTAAACTCCTTTCTCAATTTCCACCAGTGCCTCGCGCCCATTGTTGGCAACAACCACTCGATGTCCTCTCTTTTCCAGCATCCGGCGGACCAAGAGCTGATTCACGGCGTTGTCCTCTGCAACCAGGACGTGCAGTGACGCTCCCGGTTCGTGAGCATCCGCCAGGGAATAGCGCGTGACCAGCGGAATTGCTCCGGTTTGTTCCCGCGCCCCCAGCACTCGCGCGATCGCCTCGCGCAATTCGGACTGCCTGATGGGTTTCAGTAAGTACGCGGACACTCCCAATTCCTTGCATCGTTCTCCATCGCCCCTATGTCCTGCCGACGTAAGCATCATGATCGTGGCGGTGGATAGCTCGGGCCGCTGGCGAATGCGTTCGACGAGGCCGAACCCGTCCATTCCGGGCATGTGCATGTCCATCAGGATCAGCCCAAACGGCTCCCTCGCCTCCCACGCCGCGGATAGCTGCCCAAGAGCTTCTTCTCCACCTGCCACCGACGTGCTCTTCATCTCCCAGCGCTTCAGCATCCCCTCGAGTATCCGCCGGTTGGTTTTGTTGTCGTCCACGATCAACACTCTTACGCCGCGCAAAATTTCCGGAGGAGCAATCGTCCCGATAAAGATTCCCGCCGCATCCACCGCCCCTAGCCGAATTGTGAAGTGAAACTGAGTGCCCCGTCCGACTTCGCTCTCCACCCAGACGATTCCGCCCATCTTCTCGACCAACCGCGTCGAAATCGTCAGTCCCAAACCCGTGCCGCCATAATGGCGTGTGGTTGAGCTGTCCGCCTGCGAAAACGGATCAAAGATCACCTTCAGCTTTTCGGACGGAATCCCAATCCCCGTATCCGTAACCGTGAAGTGCAGAAGGCAATCATCCTTCTCCTTGCTTTCCATCTGGACTTTCAGCGCCACTTCGCCCTCGTGGGTGAACTTAATGGCGTTGCCTAAGAGATTCACAATCACTTGGCGCAGCCGGGCGGCGTCTCCGCGCACCGCTTCCGGAACTTCCGGCGCGATCTCGCACACCAGTTCCAAGCCTTTCTCATGGGCACGGAGGGCCAGTGTTTTCAGTGTCGTTTCGAGCGTGTCGTGTAGGTTGAAATCGAGCGACTCGATGTCGATTTTCCCCGCTTCGATCTTGGAGAAGTCCAGAATGTCGTTGATCACCGTTAACAGGGAATCCGCCGACGTTTTTACCGTGGCAAGGTACTCGCGTTGTTCTTCGTTGAGGTCCGAATCGAGCACCAGGTCCGTCATCCCCATAATTCCATTCATGGGAGTGCGAATTTCATGGCTCATGTTGGCCAGGAATTCGCTTTTTGCGCGATTTGCTGCTTCAGCTCCTTCTTTGGCCCGTTGCAAATCTGTCTCCGCCTGTTTGCGATCGGTAATATCGATGTTTATCCCGATGATCCGGCTGACATTTCCGTTTTCGTCGAGGACCACTCCCTCCGCGGCAGCCAGGTGACGAATCGCGCCATCGGGCCGAATGATGCGGAACTCAACCGACGCTCTCCCCGTGGTCTCCATCACCTTCTTCAAAGCGCCCTCGGCCGCCGGCAAGTCATCCGGATAAACGGCTCGACTCCACTGCTCATAGGGGTTCTCGGGCGTGAGCGAGAAGCCGTAAATTTGAACCATCGTAGTGTCCCAGGTCATCCCGTTCTTCGCTACGTCCCACTCCCACACGCCCAGCGCCGCAACATCGGTTGCCAATGACAGGCGTTCGGTCAGCAACAGCAGCTTGGATTCGGCCTCTCGACGCTGCGTGATGTCCTGGGCCACGCCCAAGTAGCCCGTGATTTTCCCCGTGGTGTCCTGG
>DASYZC010000353.1:0-3449 GCA_035949735.1 Candidatus Acidiferrales bacterium
TACTGGGTGGCGATTCCGGCGTGGTCCATTCCGGGGAGCCAGAGGGTGCGGTGACCGCGCATGCGATGCCAGCGGACCAGCATGTCAATTTGCGTGTGTTCAAGCATGTGGCCGATGTGAATCGAGCCGGTGATATTCGGAGGAGGAAGGGCAATCGAGAATGCGGGGCCGTTAACGGAGTTTTCGGCGCGGAAAAGTTTTTCGTCGAACCAGGACTTGGCCCAGCGCTCTTCAATTTCCTGCGGCTCGTAAGCCTTGGGAATTTCGCGGGTGATGGCTTCCTCGTGCATGAATTTTTAGCGGAGGCTAAACAACCACTATAAGGGCCGAGCGCGGAAGGCGTCAATTGGCCAGGACAAGTGGAGGCGTGCTAGTTTTCGCTAAGGGCGTTAGTCAACGACTGCCGGGCGAAGCCGTAGCACCGTTTAACGTTGGGTCCGGGAGGCTATCCCTCACTTCGAGTTCAGCGATGTCGCCATCGTAGCCCTTTGCTGAAGATGCGCGGAACCGAACGACAGCGCGCATGCCATCCAAATGGTGGCAAACGTTGAAGTGATCTTCGCCGTACCAAAGGGTATCGCTGAATCCGACGGGAAAGGCGCTGTTCGCGTGGAAGGTAAGGACCTTCCCGTTGTCATCGACGGCGAGCGTGTATTCCTTAGGCTTCTCGGTACAAGTAACGGATTTTAGAACGCCATCCGCCGTCCGTAGCTCTGTCGCTGATGCGTCGAGAGCGACAGCCCCGGCTGGCCGATCCTTTGCGGGGATAAGGTTCCATAGTTCAACTGCCTCGTCGTGATCCGGTCCCTTCCAGCGGTCCGCAACGAACTTCGCAAGAGCCGCGGCATCGGCGCCACGACCCATGCGCAGCAGAATCCGACCGGTGAGAAGATGATATTCCGCGCGGCCCGGCTCAAGTTGTTGGGCACGTCGAGAGAGCCGAAGGGCCTTCTCCAGGTCGTTCTCGCGAACCGCAAGGCGCGCCAGTTCCACGAACGCCGGGGCAAACTGCGGATTCAGATTCAGTACCTTCCCGAGCGCGCTTTCGAAATCTGCTTGATTAGATGGGGAACTAGACCCAGCTGACAGCGACAGCATCATCTTGGCAAATAGGGACAGGTACAGGGTTCCGTCAAGAGAATAGGCTTGGCTGAACTCGTTTTCGGCCGCAGCATCCTTGCCCTGGGTGAAAAGTACATAGCCCATATCTTCATGTGCGATACCGAGTTTCGGATCGGCATTGACGGCCTGCTTAGCAAGTGGAAGCGCGCCGTCGACATCATGCGTCCAGATATGGAAGGCAGCCAATTGAGCGTCGGCGTCAGCTGAGGTCAACGTGCGTGCAAGGAAGGCTTTTTCGTCAATGCTCGGCGGAGCATCGTAGACGCCTGCTGAAAACGCATAGTGCTCTACGTATTTCTGAAGCGCCTTGTCCATTTCCTTGAAGTCGCCAAAGACCTGCTGAAATGCGGTGTCCTGGCTTTCGCCGTTTTGTATGAGAACGAAGAATCGCGAGAGCCGGGCGCCGCCCTCCATCCCCGGACCGAACGTCATGTAATGAACCAGGGCCCAGGATTCAGCGTAGAACAAGTTCTCGTTCAGCGGCCCCTGCCACTTGGGGTCCGGCGAGAACAACTTCTCAATCGGGATCAGCGGATAATTGCGCAAAAGGGGAGATCGAATGCTCGGTGCGCCAACGTAGATCTTGTGGTTTTCAAAGCGGGTGTAGGTGTAAAACTCCGCGATTCCTTCGTCTAACCAACGCGGCAGCCATCGCACGTTGATATGCAAAATCGAGTGGACATATTCATGATAGACCGACTCGATTTCAGGGTGGTCGAGCCGAAGCATCGCGTATTGCTTTTCCCACCCATGGAAGTAGATGCCGGCTATGTACTCTCCACCCTTGGCTTTCTTGAGAGAAGGCAATGGCGACTGGGCTGTGCTTTCGTCCGATGCAGCAAAGACGAGAAGGGGAGCACCCGAGTCCAAGCGAAGTTTGGGGAATTGGGTGGCAAAAACGTATCGCAGCTGCTCAAGCCCTAATGCCACCTGGCGAGCGTCAGTTTGACTCCCGTCGGTGACGACACGGAAATGCGGGGCTTCCACCTCGATCCATTTCTTGCTGCCGGCGGCGGAGCCAGTACAAACGAAGAGCATCAAGCCTAGTAGCGCTACGAATTGAGACTTCATACCGGGTCGATCATGCGGCCGTTGTTATGCGACGTCAATTCCTTTATGAGTAATTGTTTCGTATCCGATTGGCTGGCAAACGGCCTAAAAGCCGGACGGCCTCAAGAGCAAGACGTTCCCCGGGGGTCTGGATTCCTTACGATGCTGAATTTCCCAGCGAGGTAAAGAACCACTATAAGGGCCTGGTGCGGAACTCGTCAATTGGAGTTGGGCATTTGCCCGCCTAGTATTCGACTTGTCCGGTTACCCCGTTTGCGGGACCCAACCGACAGAAGGCACTGATCAACAGACATACTCGGCCTGACACGTGGCATAATTGCGGGGGTGCTGATCCGGGATTTCCGCCCAGACGATGAGGTATGGAGAATTCTCGATCCGGCAGACGATCGAAAGGAAATAATCGGCAATGAGCAAGTTAACGCGTGAAGAGATGGACAGGATCATCAACGAGCATTTCCAGTACGAGGCTCAGGACGACGTGGACGGTGTCGTTAGCACACTTACCGAAGATGTGGAGCATGACGTCGTCGGTTCGCCGGGCAGCCAGGTGAGAGGCCGGGAAGCCGCCCGCAAGTATTATCAAGAGCTTTTCACCAACCTCAAGGGTGGTTCCGTACAGCCCGTACGCAGGCTTTACGGCGACAACTTCATGATTGACGAAACCGTTTGGACCGGACACGTGGTGGGGCGCGTGCTGGGAGCTCCCGGCGGAGAAGGGCGCGCCAGCTTCAGGATCCTGCACCTTCTGGAGTTTCGCGACGGTAAGATTTCGCGCGAGAATGTGTGGGTCGATATCCCCTCGCTCATGCAGCAACTCGCCAAGTCGGTTGCTGCGTGATCACCTCGATCTGACTGATCTTTCATCCCGCGTACAGTTTCGGTTATGTGACGGAATTTAACCCCGGTTAGTCGGCTAACGTCCATTTTGAAGTATCGCTTCAGTTCTACGGTTACCCCGTTAATCAGGGCTTACGATACCTAACCGCGCTCCAATCGTCTGACCCACACTTCCCACTGAGAAGGAATTCGGGCAGCCACCTTTATACGGCCAGTAGTACTGCCCATTTTCCGTACCTCCTATTTGGCTTCGGAATTTCTGGCTTTATTTGGCTACGGGGTGTAGGTATATTTTTGGAACCCACTCGCTTCGAGAATTCAAATGGGACGGGAATACGACCTGTTCGAGCAGCTTCCCGATGGTTCCACGATGTGGCACAGCCACGCTTCGGGCCTGTGGCGCGTTCGCCCGAAGCTAC
>DASYZC010000354.1:0-3157 GCA_035949735.1 Candidatus Acidiferrales bacterium
CAAAGACCATCAGAGCCCCTGGCAGATCATCGAGCGCCTCGCTCCACGCTCGCCTCTCGAACTCTGCTTGCTTCCTCCCGTCTTCCTGGATTATTACCTCAACGACTCAGGGGGATACGATGTGCCCCGGCAGCCCTAGCATCCCTTGAAGCGAGGACGGTCGCACCAATTTATCGCGCGCTGTTACGTGAAGCTGCTGCGCAAATGGGTTACGACCGCATTGCAATTTCCGTTCCAAGAGGAATATAAATGAAACCGCGTCTGTTAGCGGGCGTCTTAGCAGCTAGGCGAGTTGGCATATTGGCGTTGAGGTGACCTATGAATCGACGAAAGATGCTGTCGCTGTTGGGAATGTCTCCGGCACTTTTGGCCGCGTCACGCGCCGAAGCGGCAAAGACCAAGACTAAAATCGCGAAGCCCACGGCCGGCGCCGGAAAAATCGAGGCTCTCAACCCGAAGGGCATTCCACCTCCCATCCAACTCGTCCCCATGGCGCCGCGATTGAACAGCCTCGACGGCAAGACAATCTATTTGGTGTCCGACGGATTCCCCGGCGCGGATCATTTTCTGGCGCAGGTCGGCCTGTGGTTCAAGAAGAACATGCCTGACGTGACCACCATGTACCGGCTGAAGGCTGGCGCGTTCGCGGACGACGATCCCAAACTGAATGCGGAGATAAAAGCCAAGGGTAACGCCGTGATCATGGCGATCGGGCATTGAAGCACTTGCACTCCAGCGACCGTTGGTCACTGCATAAAGTTTGAACAGATGGGCTTCCCGACCGCCCCCATGGTCACTATCGCTTTCAAGAATCTGGCGCTTTCCAACGCGGCCCAGCGCGGCATGCCTCACGAGCGTATCTGCTTCACGCCACATCCGGTGTGGGGCAAAACTGACGCGGAAATGTACGCTTATCTCGAAGGAAACGATCCCGTAAGCGGCAAGCCGCTGATGAAGGAAGTAACCGACGCGCTCACGCAGCCTCTCACTGCTGACGAATCCAAGAGCGGCACCGTCACCCCGGACGTTGGACCCGCCACTTTCATCGATACCTCCGATAACTTGCAGCAGTATTACCTCGATAACGGCCTCACGGATTTCATGCACATCCAGTTGCCCACTCAGGAAAAAGTGGACGCAATGTTGAAGGGCACCAGCCACCATCCCGATGAAGTGGTTGGGAAAATGTGTCCGGCGCGCGGGTCGTACCCGGAGTGGTCTTTTACGGTGCGCCACGTGGCCATCAACGCGGTCATGGCGGGCGCCCTGCCCGAGTATCTGCCGACGATTCTTGCCATCGCATCAAGCGGCGTCACCGCCCTTTCCAGCTCCACCAATTCTTTCGCCGTAGCGGCGGTAATCAACGGCCCCATTCGCGACAAGCTCAACATGAACTACGGAATCGGCGCGATGGGTCCTTTCGCTCAGCCCAACGCCGCCATCGGCCGCGCCTGGACGATGGTTTCGCGAAACCTCGGCAACTCGGGAATGCCCGGACAGACCTATCTCGGTACTTTCGGGAACAGCGTCAATTACAACAATCTGATCATTCCCGAAAATGAAAAGGACAGCCCGTGGACCCCCTTCCACGTGCAAAAAGGATTTAAGCCTGAGCAAAACGTCGTAAGCCTCTTCGTCGGATTCAGCATTTCGCAGGGGCAAGCCGGTGTCGGCCTCGGTGTGAAACCCGTCCCACAATTTCACGAGGCGCTCCGCTACAACATGATCCCCTTCGGCCCGCTATTCGGCGCGCTCGGCGTTTTGGACCCTCTCGTGGCTCAAGGTTTGGTTGAACTCGGCTTCAAAACGAAAGAGCAGCTCGCGGACTGGCTCCAGAAAAATTCGACCATTTCCGCCAAAGACGCGCGTTCGACGCTCTTCGGCGGCCGCTGGGTTCGAGATCCGCAAACACCCGACGACGCGCGAATCCCCTACTACGCCAAGGCCGACTCGTACAATTTCGTGGTAGTTGGAGGGCAAACGAATCCCTACCACATGGTCGCGAACATGAGCTATCGCGTGAGCGTCCCCATCGATCAGTGGGCGTAAGGAGAAGGAACGGAGCCGGGAGAGTCGCGGCCGCTTTTATTGTTGCGACGATAAGCTTGGCCGCAGCGAACGCCATCGCGGCCAATTCCTTCGCCGACCAGGCCCAGCCGCTCGGCCGTACGCTGAGCACGATCATCATATTCGGCGACCAGTACGACGGCGGTGATGAGCTTTACGACGCGAAAATCACTGTCGTGCAAGTTGTGCGCGGCGAGAAGGCTTGGGAGATGCTGAAAGCCGTCAGCACCTCGAATCCTCCTCCCAAAGCAAGCTCCGAATACCTGCTCGCCCGTGTCCGCTTCGAGTTCTCAGCCCGCACATCCCCGTCCCATTACAATTACACAATCGATGAAACTCAATTCACCGCCATGAAAGCCGATGGCACAGCCTACGCGGTGCCTTCTATCGCGGAGCAGCCGATGCCCGATTTGCAGGGAACGCTGAAACCAGGAAACTCAGTCGAAGGATGGATCACTTTCGCGGTGCCGCGCTCGGATCGTCAACCTTTGATGCTCTTTCGTGCCGACGTCGGTTCGGTGATTCATGAAGGTGGCGGCTCACTCTTCAAGCTGTATGTCAGCTCGCAAGCCGCAGGGCGGCCGAGCCGTCCTAACAAGACTAGAACTAGCCTCCAGCCGCGCGACTAAACCGCCGAGGGTCCGCTGTAGGCCCCGCTTCTGAGGTTTGCGCTTTCAGGTTTACATGGCTGGTCTCTTGGGTTCGAGCGGCTTCCGCAGCCGGCAGCCGCACCAGGATGCATGTACCCGCCCCAATTCCATCAGAACTGATTTCAAGGGTGCCGCCCAGCTGGCGGACCCTTTCTCGTATTCCCCGAATTCCAACTCCGACCGTCCCGCCCGATGCCATCTGTTCTCGCTTCTCGGCGGTTAGGCCTTGCCCCTGATCTCTCACCTCCACCCGCACCACACCATCGACCCGCGCGATTCGGATTGTGGCTGTCGGGCTTCCCGAGTGTCGATGGATGTTCGTCAAGCATTCCTGCACCAGCCGGAAAACGGCTATTTCCACTTCTCGCGATAGCCGCCCCAAATCCTGCTTGCAGTCTAGCTCCACTGCAATCTTGCTGCGCTCCGTGAACCCGTCCACA
>DASYZC010000355.1:0-2525 GCA_035949735.1 Candidatus Acidiferrales bacterium
GGGCTTTTGCAATAAGACTTGGCCCTGCCGCAAGACCTGCTGGTGTCCCCCCGCAAATTCGGAATAGCCAGACATAAAAAGAATCCTCATATTCGGGTAGAGCGCGCCAATTTCCTCGGCCATCTCGGTCCCGCTCATCCCCGGCATTACTACATCGCTGAGGACAAGATTGATCGCTCCTGCCTTGGCCCGCGCGATCCGCAGGGCTTCCACCCCGTCGCCGGCTTCGAGCACGGTATACCCGGCTTCCGTCAATGAAGATAGGATTAGCTCGCGCAACGCTTCGTCGTCTTCCACAAGCAGTATGATCTCCGATCCTCCGGCGGGTAGAATTCGATCAGCGTCCTTGGCATTCTCTTCGACCGGTTCGCTAACCCTCGGAAATAAGATCTCGAATGTTGCGCCCCGCCCAAGTTCGCTGGTAAGCCAGATAAATCCTCCACTCTGTTTCACCACCCCGTAAACGGTCGCTAAACCCAACCCCGTTCCTTTTCCTCGTTCCTTGGTTGTGAAGAACGGCTCGAAAACGTGCGAGCGTGTCTCGGCATCCATCCCCGTGCCCGTATCGGAGACGGTCAATCCGATGTACGAGCCGGGCGGCATCGGCTCGCGGCGCCGCGCGGAGCTCTCGCTCACTTCAATGTTCGCCGTCTTGATTGTCAGTGTCCCTCCACTGGGCATGGCATCCCGGGCGTTCACTGCCAAATTGACGATCACCTGTTCAATCTGCCCTTGGTCCGCCTTCATCCGCCCCAGCACCGGGTCCAAATCGATTGCCAGCGCGATGTCCTCCTTAATGAGCCGTCCCAACATCTTCCGGATGTCTTCAACTACGGCGTTCATGTTCAGCACTCTGGCTTCGAGCACCTGTTGTCGGCTGAAGGCGAGCAGTTGCCGTGTCAGCGAGGCGGCACGATTGGCGGCCTTGCTGATTTCCTTCACTTTCCGTTGAAGGTCGCCGCCAGCGTCGGCGCTTTCAATCACCAGTCCCGCGTAGCCGAGAATCACCATCAATAGATTGTTAAAATCGTGCGCGATTCCGCCCGCCAACTGTCCCACCGCTTCCATCTTCTGTGCCTGGCGCAACTGCTGCTCGATGCGCTTCCGCGCGGTGATGTCCTGCGAAATGCCGTAACCCCCCGTCACCCGCCCATTCCTGTCTTTCATCACCCCGATGCTCAGGAACACGGAAAGATCTGGGCCTTCTTTGCAGCGCTGAAGACACTCTCCGCTCCATTTCCCCTCCCGGATGATGCTCGCCCGAATCTCGTCGGCCAGAGTCGCCGGGTTGTTGACCGAAAGCAGCGTTTCGTGGAAAGCCTTCCCCAGAATTTCCTCTTCCCGAAGTCCTGAAGCCTCCAGGAGCGCCTGATTCGCAAATACCGCGCGGCCCGTGCTGTCGCCCATGCAAATCATTTCGTTGCTGTTTTCCAGCGCCTGTGCCAACTGCAGCACGTGCTCCTCGGATCTTTTATTCTCCGTCACGTCGCGGCCGGCTATGTAAAAGCACTGCTGGGCGCTAGACGCCGCCACGGACCACAAAAACCATTTGTAGGAGCCGTCTTTGCATACCAACCGGTTCTCAAACGACTTGGTGGGGATGCCGGCTCGGACCTTCTCGATATCGGCACGCGTGGCCACACGATCATCCGGGTGAACGAGCGCGTCCGGAGGGGCCATTTTCACTTCTTCCTGGGTGTAGCCCAGAACGCTCTCCCAGGAATTGTTCAAATACTTGATGCCATCATCAAAGCCGAGCACGCACAGCAGATCTTGAGTAACATCAAATAGCTGGCCTAAGTGCTCCATCAAATTCAGATCGTCGCCCGCGCACGACCCGGAGGCGGAAGGCGCGGCCTTTTTCAATTTCGAAATGGGCCCGGGGGTCTCGCGAACGTGAGCACTCATAAATCTCCTTACCACATACACTAAGAGGGATCACGAGGCTCGGCAATGGTACGTCTCAGCGCCTGTTGACTCTTAGTGACGTGCCCTAGTCGAGCCAGACGTTCCTCGCTCTGCGAGAGTGCTCCGATGCTCAAGGCCGGTTCTAATTATCTTTGCTTTTTGTTCGCCTCTTGCTATAATGCCCGCGATAAATCAGCCGTGCGGTCCCGCGTCACTCTGTTAGAATCGGGCCGCCCGCCGTAGGCGGGACCTAAACGAAACACCCTTCGAGGTAAATCATGACCGACGAAAAGTCTAAAAACCTGGAATTGGCAATTTCGCAAATTGAAAAGCAGTACGGCAAAGGCTCGATCATGCGGCTTGGGAATCGCGACGTCCTCGTTCCCGTCAGCGTGATTTCCACCGGCGCCATTTCGATCGACGCGGCTCTCGGCGTTGGCGGATTTCCGCGCGGCCGCGTAATCGAAGTGTATGGACCGGAATCGGGCGGCAAGACAACGCTCACCCTGCATGTGATCGCCGAGGCCCAAAAAACGGGCGGCATCGCCGCGTTTATCGATGCAGAGCACGCGCTCGATCCCACCTACGCGCGAAAACTGGGCGTTGACGTTGATAAT
>DASYZC010000356.1:0-7457 GCA_035949735.1 Candidatus Acidiferrales bacterium
GGGGTTCACGCGATGCGCTTGATTGTCGCAGGTGTGTTCGATCAATTTCCGGATCTGAAGATTGTTCTGGGGCATATGGGCGAGGCGCTGCCCTACTGGCTCTATCGAATCGACTACATGCACAAGTCTTATTCGCACGGGCACTCCAACCTGAAAAAAGTCCCCAGCGAATACGTGAAGGATAATTTCCTAATCACCACGAGCGGGATGAACGATCACAAAGTATTGAAATACTGCAACGAGGCTCTCGGTCCGGACAATATTCTTTACGCCATCGATTATCCGTATCAGGAGATGCCCGAGTCGGCCGACTTCATGAATTCCTCGCCGCTTTCCGATGAGGACAACGAGAAGATCGCGCACGGCAACGCGGAGAAGGTTTTCCATATTCCCGCGACTGGACGCGCGTGGTCTGTGAGCTGAAGCGCTTGATCATCGAGCGAAGGTATGGTAACCGGGTCCGACGCGGAGGCCGTGGTGCCACGCAATCGGAAACGCCCACCAGACGAGCAGGCTGAGGATCACCTGAAGAGCTGCAAGTGGCAGAATGTTGCGCTCGCGCGCAAAAAGCCAGGCCATCGTAGTCCCTCCAACGAAGGTTAACGGCACGAGGACTGGATTCGGCCAGTGGGCGGCCGCAAAAATCGTACTCGCAATAGCCGCTGCGAGCCAGGGCCGCGAGCCGAGTTCCAGCAGGTGATTCGTCATCAGGGAATTCAACACGACCTGCTGAAAAATGCAGAACGCGAAATACCTTCCCAGGTGCGCGATCGAGCCGTGGTTTTGCGGAATGCGTGTGGCAGCGCCGCGCGCAAGTCCAATTGCAATCAGCGCAATTGCGTACGAGCCCAGCACAATCCCCGCGCGGCGCGTTGCCGCCCAAAGGTTATCCACGCGCCAGCCGAGAGTTTTTGGCGTATCTCGATGAATCACGAAACTCGCCGCCAGCCAGACGGCGATCGCAATCCAGGCGCGCGGGGCGCTCGCCTGCCAACGCCAGATATACAGCTCCAAGAGAGCGGTAATGCCGATGACGTCTACGATTGACTTGAAGCGCTTCATTGCCCGACACCGAGCGGCTCTGAGGTCCGCCCATTCTCTAGTTTCGTGCAATCCTGGCGCATAGACAAGAGAGCGTTCGAGAGCCGACTCGGCATGCGGAGGCGGTAAGGCGCGAGCGATGTTTAAAGTCAAATTCGCTGTAGAATAAGCATCGTGCGCCCGTAGCTCAGCTGGATAGAGCATCTGGCTTCGAACCAGAGGGTCGGGAGTTCGAATCTCTCCGGGCGCGCCATTTGTGCGGATTTTACTTTTCAAGGACTTCGGACGACTCCCTCTTTCTTCGTTTCCAACCCGATCCGCGTTGCTGGCATGTTTTGTTGTGACGAGAGAACGGGAAGCGTATGATGCGCACGATCCAGAGATGCATGTCATAAATCCCCATCCAAATCAAAGAGCCCTCAGTGTCACAACCATCTAAAAACGCGGCACGCGGAATAGGCGTGATCGGCCTAATGCTGCTCATGTTTGTCCTGATTGGCTTTGCGCAAACACCGCAAACATCGTGGGCGCCGTTGGACGCGCCCCCAACGGGGATCGCGCCTGCGGGAGATGTGCTTCGTCCCGGCCATCTGGGCCGCCAAATCTCCAACGTCGAGGAATACATCCATTTCTATCACGATCTGATCGGACTGGAACTTCGCGGCCCCCGCGAAGGACCCCGGCGATTTGGCCAGAACCGCGGGTTGCAGGAAGTCGCATCGCTGGCCCAGGGCGTGCCGAATCCTTACGAACAAGCTAGCCGCGTGGTGCTTCTTCCGATTCCTGGTACTGCCGCTGCTCCGGGTGGCCCTGAAATGACCATCGAGGCCATCGAAATTAAGGGAATCAAGTCCAGCCCGTTCACTCCGGCTTTGACCGATCCCGGCGCTTCCTATCTGAAACTCATCGTTACCGATCTTGATAAGACTCTTGCCGTTTTGAAAGACGAGCGCGTTCCGGTGATCACTGTCGGCGGAGATCCGGTTGAGTTTTCCGGCTGGCCGGGTATCACCGGAAAAATTCGCTCGGTGTTTGTGCGCGATCCTGACGGCTACCCGGTCGAGTTGATGGAGGTGACGCCCGCACCGGCAACAACCGCAGCGCCCGGAAGCAAAGTTCTTGGCGCGCGAGTCACGGTAGTCGTCGACAATCTCGAAAAAACCGCCCGCATGTACGAGAGCTTGGCTGGACCAGGCCTCAAGTTTTGGCTGAGTCCGACGCTAATGGGCGACGCCGCTTACGAAAACTTGACCGGCACACACAGCCAGTTCCGGCTGGCTGAGGCCATGGTTCCCGGCTCGCCGGTGGTGATAGAGCTTGTTGAATACAAAAATCATAGCAAGCGCTTTCACCGGCCACACTTTCAGGATCCCGGCGCCGCGCATTTCTTGTTCATGTCGAAAGACGACGATGTGATGATCGACCGAGTCAAGGCAGCCAACTTGCACACTACGAGCCCTTCGAACGCGCCTGTTTTCATCGCTCCGACTACGCGCATGTTCTTCGTTACCGATCCCCAAGGATTCTGGTTGGAGTTCATGGACAATGGCGTGAAGAAAGATCCCACAGCGAAATAGGCGTCTTAGCCCTGCTGAAGTCTCGTCAAGCCTAGACGGGATTGCAGTTGCCGGCGATAGCGGCGGCTCAATCGCAGCGTATGCCCGTTGTCGAGCTGTACGCCATACTCGCCATCTTCACTCAGTTTGAGGCCCCTAATCCGATTGAGATTCACAATCGTCGAACGGTGAATTCGGCAAAAGGCCGTATGATCAAGATCCCGATCCAGATCGGACATGCTGCGGCGAATAAGATGCGTTCTTGGTCCAACGTGCAGACAGGCGTAGTAGTCCGCAGCCTCAATCCAATCGATTTCGGAGATTTTCAGGAATAAGACCTCTCCGGCATTCTTGATAACGAAGCGGTCTACCTTTCGCGACCGATCTTTGCCAAGCCGCACGCGCTCCTTGGCTCGGTCGAGAGCTTTGACAAATCGTACGTTGCTAAAAGGCTTCAACAAATAATCAAGCGCGCCGGCCTCGAAAGCGCGCAACGCGTATTGGTCGTAAGCCGTCACGAAGACAAAAGCGGGTGGTTGTTCTCCGCCAAGCAACTCGAGGACGTCGAACCCGTCGCATTCCGGCATCTGCACATCCAGAAAGACGAGATCCGGCCTCCTGCTGCGGATCTGTGAGAGTGCCTCCGCTCCGGACCCGCATTCGCTGACAATTTCAATTTCGGGATCCCGGCGTAAGAGGATGGTCAGGTTGCTTCGAGCCAGCTTTTCATCATCCGCAATGAGGGTGCTTATCTTTGCGGATTTTGGCTCCGGAGGCACGCATCACTCCCGGCGGAAAGGCACCGAAACCAGTACTTCCACGCCACCGGGGGTCTGATTGCGTATTTTCAAATCGTAGGCGTTTCCGTAGAGACTCTGCAGGCGGGTACGCACATTGGAGATTCCGACTCCAGATCGATTATTTTCCCATCCAGCGGGGAGGCTGGGACCATCGTTGTAGACACGAAACGTGAGCAAGCCATTGGAGCGAATCGCGGTAATCCGGATGACGCCTCCATTTGCGCGCGCGGCGATCCCATGTTTCAGTGCATTTTCGACGATGGGCTGTAGAACAAAAGATGGAACCCGGGCGGAGAAGAGTTCCTTGTCGATGTCCACGCTCAACTGAAGGCGGTCCGCAAAGCGGATCTTCTGAATATCCAAGTACTTTTGTAGAAATTGCAATTCCTCCTCCAACGGAATTTCTTGTGTGTTGGAATCCTTGAGGGTATGGCGCAGAAGATCGCTCAATCCCGCGATCATTCCGACCGCGGCCTCATTTCTTTCCTCACGCACCAGCCCAGAAATTGCGTTCAGCGTATTAAAGAGAAAGTGCGGCTCGATTTGGTGCCTCAGAGCGTTCAGTTGCGCCTTGGAGAGTTGCTCGTTGAGTCGCGCCGCCTCGGTTCGCTGCAGCGCGAGCCGTTCTCTGGACTCAAGCATGTGCCCAACCAAAAGGACGCAACTGTATAGGACCACAGACGACAACAGCTCTCCATAAAACTTCGTCAACGATAGAGTCACAAACGATAGGGCAGCCGACGGGGATGATGACGGGTGCACGAACTTCTGTAGAACCGCGTCCCAGACTCCCGAAACGGCTGCAATGGTTACGCACGCGACGGCGTGAATGAGCCACGGTGCCGGCGTCGTTCCCTGGAGTGGATATTGGCGCTGCAGACGCAGCACAACTGGCGTCGCGAAAGCCCAGGGCAACCACCCAAGCAGCATCGCTGCGAACAAACGCGTCAACGGATGATGCAAGCCTTCGGTACGCATCACGGCAACATCCTGAAGCGCGTCGAATAGCCCCAGGCCGAGACAAATCGATACAATCCAGTACCAGCGCGGCTGTTGAGGTGTACGAGCTGCCTGCATGCGGAGAATCCTACACTGGCATGCCCCTCGAGTGCACAAAAATGCAGCGAATGCACGCTTCCCTGCAGTAACCGGTATAGCCTTCCAGTAAATCCCGCTCAATACTGCGGCGTGCTTACGATAACGCCGGTCGCACTGCTCGCGGTGCCGGTCTTATTTCTCTGGGTGGGGCCGCGAGAGTGCGACGCCGAGTTCCGTGCCAGAACACGCTCGCGATAGTAGTTGCTCGATAACCCGCCCAATAGAACGTTTTGGAAGAACCACAAACAAGGAGGAAAACGATGTTGCGTCGAAACGTGTTTGCGATTGCGGTGGTTGCATGCATTCTGGCGCTGGTTCCGACGATTAGTTGTGCTTCGACACCGACATTCACCACTATTAGTGCGAAATCTGGTCACAAAGTCACGGTCAACGTCGGCCAGGATCACACTCTTGCGGGCAAAATGGTGAAAGAGGGCACCTATCAATTGAAGATGGATGATTCGACGGTTGCCTTTGTCGCCAACGGCAAAGTCGTTGCCGAAGCACCGGGGGAATGGAAGGACGGCTCGGAAAAAGCCGCGTACGACTTCCTCAGAGTCGAGGGCAACGCGATTAAGGAGATTCACATTGCGGGCCAAACGCGCTATTTCAGCGTTCAGAGTTGACGACCCTTTTAGCCGGCAGAATCCGTCATCGGCTTAACGCGTGGCTCCGGGCGCGGCGACTTTCACTTGCTCCGCCCCGGCGCCGCGCAAGCGATCACCCAACGCCGCGTGCGCATCCTCGGATGGGTCAAGGACTCCGATGAGGACTTTACCGTTGGAAATTTCCGGGTCGTAGAGCTTCGCGCCCCAATTCGGCAGGCCAGTTGTAATCAGAAGTGTGATTACAGTCGCGATCACCGCGCCGAACATCGTAAGTTCGTAAGTGACGATTCCTGTCGGCCAGGGCGCAACAATCGGCATCCCACCGGTGATAAGGGGATAGGCCGTCTGCGTATATGCCGCGAGCAGAAAACCGCAGGTGCCGCCAATGACGCCTCCCAGCACGGCCAACCACGGCATCACCGTAGCGTGATCCACTTGGCTGAATGAATAGTCGTCGAACGGCTCGGAGGACATCACCACGATCTTGCCGCGGCTCACTCCAGCCGCTTGCAATGCGTGGACCGCGCGATCCGCGGAAGCTGGATCGGGAAACAGCCCGTAAATCGCAGTAGCGTTTGACACGTCAGTCTGCCCCCGCCTCGTTGATTTGCGGTAAAGCAGTCGCCGGATGGGCAGCCTCGCGCGGGCCCGCCTTGAGTTCCCACACCGAGATGATGGGAACCACTTTCGCAAAAAGCATATAAAGCAGCGCCATCGCAGCAAACGTCCCAGCCGTTATCGTGATTTCGACCCACGTCGGCCGGTAGGTTCCCCAGCTATAGGGAAGGTATTTGCGCGAAAGCGAGGGCACGATAATCAGAAAGCGCTCGATCCACATGCCCACCACCACGGTTGCTGAGGCGATGGCGGTGCCAGTGATCGTCCTAAACTTCTTGATCGCCAGAATCGGAAAGGGAATCAGGAAATTGCAAAAAACCATCGTCCAGAATAGCGGCGCAAACGATCCGCGCTGCGTGAGCCAGAATACCGCCATTTCCGACGATTCATTCCCATACCAGCCCGTAAGCCGCTCTGCAAATACGAAGTAAAACCATAAAAGGCTCATCACCAGCAGGAGCTTGCCCAGATTTTCGAAGTGGATCGGAAGCAGATACTCCTCGAGGTGCAGGAATTTTCGCAGCAGCGCCATCGCCAGAATCAGCGCCGCGATGCCGCTGAAAATCGCACCAGCAACGAAATACGGCGCGAAAATTGTCGAGTGCCACATGGGAACCGGCGCCATCGCGAAGTCCCACGAAACGATGCTGTGCACCGAAACCGCCACCGGAATTACTGCGATGGCCATGATGTGCATCGCTGATTCCAGCCGGTGCCACTGCTTGGGCGTGCCGGTCCAGCCGAGAGCCAGCGCGCCGTAGATTTTCTTTTTCCGCCCCGACGCGCGGTCGCGCACCAGCGCCAGATCGGGAAGCATCGGCAGCAGCAAGAACGTGACGCTGCTTAGCAAGTACGTGCTAATTGCAAAAAAATCCCAAAGGAGCGGCGACCTTATATTGGGCCAGATGCCGCGCTCACTGGGATACGGAACGAGCCAGAAGAACAGCCAGGGCCGGCCCAGATGAATGATCGGAAAAGTGGCGCCGATGGACAGCGCAAAAACCGTGATGACCTCCGCGCAGCGCGTCACGGGGCGCCGCCACGTAGCGTTCGCAAGCCGCAGTATCGCGGAGATCAGCGTGCCCGCGTGGCTCAGTCCGATCCAGAAAACGAAATTCGTTATGTAGAACCCCCAAAAAACAGGGGAGCGAAGGCCCGAAACGCCCAGTCCCGCGTAGACCTGCCAGAAAAAGGCCGCAAGCGCTGCCACCACCACGCCCGCCAGGAAGGCCAACACCAGCAGATACCGCCCGGACGCTCCCGATAGCGGGCGCAGCAGGTCGTCGTTAATTTGCTCAGATGTTTTCCGCGCCATGCCAGGAATCCCGTTGCAGATAAGTTACCTTGGGCAGCGTGCCCAGTTCCGCGAGCAGCTTCGTGCCGCGATTGGAATGCGCCAACCGCGAGGCCTCGCTATTCGGATCGTTGAGATCACCAAAGACCATGGCCGTGGGAGGGCACGACTGCACGCAAGCCGGCTTCACTTCTCCGTCCTGCAAATCGCGCAGTTCCGCTTGCGCCTGAATCTCGGCGGCTTTGATTCGTTGAATGCAGAACGTACACTTCTCCATCACGCCCACTTCGCGCACGGAAACATCGGGATTGAGCTGCAAGTTCAGCGGCTTATCCCATTCCGGATTATAGAAATTGAAATAGCGGACGTTATAGGGGCATGCATTCGCGCAATACCGCGTGCCGATACACCGGTTGTAGATCTGGCCGTTAAGTCCCTCGGA
>DASYZC010000357.1:0-29370 GCA_035949735.1 Candidatus Acidiferrales bacterium
GTCGATGTGAGAGGGCCTTTATGCCGATGATGAACTCGCGCCTGGCTTTGCCAATCCTGTGGTTTGTCTCGCTAACTCTGATGTTGCAGTCTCCGCCGATTCTTGCTCAAGATGCTTCCCACACAGGTCCGGCGAGGGTAACAGTGCGAGCGGACGGTACGGTGGAAGTCCCCCCGCAGGCAGTGCCGATGTCAGCGTTTCTGAGCCCCGAAGCTAAAGCGTACGTCACGCAGCATTTGAAGGATATGCAAAATCCTGAAATCGTGAAACAGGATGCGGGGGTACCGCGATTTATGAAGCCGTACCTTGCGCGTGATCATGAATTGTTTGCCGTTGGTAGAAAGGACGAGAAGGTCGGCGGCGTGCATGCTTATGTTTACACGCCGACGGCGGGCGTTTCGGCCCGCAACAAAGACCGTATCCTAATCAATCTTCACGGCGGCGGGTTTTCTGGTTGTTGGCCGGGATGCGCGGAACTCGAATCCATTCCTGTGGCTGCCTTGGGGAAAATCGAGGTAGTTAGCGTCGACTATCGAGAAGGTCCAAAATACAAGTTTCCCGCGGCCAGCGAAGATGTGGCGAGTGTATATCGGGAAATATTGAAATCGCATAGGCCACAAGACATTGGCATCTATGGCTGCTCGGCTGGCGGTATGCAGACTGCGATGTCCGTGGCGTGGTTTCAAACCCATTCACTCCCCACGCCGGGGGCGATCGGGATCTTCTGCGCTTCGGCGGGCGGCGCTTTCGGCGGCGACGCGCTGTACACCGCGGTTCCATTGGGTGAGGCTCGTCTGACGCCGGCAAACACGAAGGGCACGGCGCCGGCCCTAGGCTACTTCAGCGGCACGAATCCGAAGGATCCGCTGGTTTCACCAATCAATTCACCAGAAATCCTCGGCAAATTTCCACCAACACTGATCATTACGGGCACGCGAGGCTTCGAATTGAGTGCCGCTCTCTACACACACGAGCAACTAGTGAAGTTGGGAGTCGATGCCGAACTCCATGTGTGGGAAGGGCTCTTTCACGGGTTTTTCTACAATATGGATGTGCCGGAGTCCAAGGACGCATTGAACGTAATGGTCCGGTTTTTTGATCGCCATTTGGGTAGTGCCGTCGATCATCAGTAACACTCGACTAGGTTCAGCTTCAACTGCATCTTCTCCAGATCACGGCGGCAAAGCGCATGACCACCCCAGAGAGGGGGAGCATTGGCAAAGGCCAAATCAGCGGCAGTTTTTCTGATCATCATGGTAGCGATTCTAGCCTTTACGGCCAGCGCCCAAGGCCCAAAGACACGCGGGCATTGGGTTAGCGCCTGGGGTGCCGCCGTACACGCACCTCTGCCGTTTCCGGACCTGCCCCCGTCGCCTACTTTCGACAATCAGACGATCCGGATGGTCGTGCGGCCTACGATTGGCGGCGAGCGTCTTCGAATAAGATTCTCGAACGAATTTGGAACCGCTCCCATTGTGATCGGCGCAGCCCACGTCGCGCTTGCGTCACAGGGAGCAAAAATCGTTCCGGAGTCCGATCGTGTTCTGACATTCAACGGAAAACCATCAACCACTGTCCCGCCGGGCTCGCCAATGCTGAGCGACCCGGTGGATTTGAAGCTATCGCCGTTCGCAGAGATCGCGATCAGCATTTACTTGCCTGGAAAAACACCCGCGACATCCACTCACTTCTGGGCACAACACGAGACCTACATTTCAGAGCCCGGCGACTTCACGGCCAAAGTGTATATACCCGATGCTACTCTAAAAAGCTCGTGGTATTGGCTAGCCGATGTCGAAGTGTGGGCTTCCGATCAAACCGGAGCAGCACTGACTCTGGGAGATTCGATTACAGATGGAGTTGGGGCAAAACAAGGCGAGTATAGCGACTGGCCGGACCTTTTGGCCCGGCGACTGGCAGGCAAGCAAGGTTCGTCGCAGTTGGCTGTAGTCAACGAGGGGATCGGCGGGAATCGCATACTGCACGATGGAGCCGGCGTCAGCGCCCTTGCCCGTTTCGATCGCGATGTATTAGCACAACCCGGCGTCACTAGCTTGGTTGTCCTGGAAGGAATCAACGATATCGGCTGGCCCCATATGAAGCCGCGCCCGCCCGCAAACGGTACGAGCCAGAACCAAAGCCCGTTTGCTGGCGAGGCTGTGGCTGCCCAAGACTTAATTGCGGGACTGCAGCAGATAATCGAGCGAGCCCACGAGCATAGAATCCGCGTATTTGGAGCTACGCTGACGCCGTTTGAAGGAGCCGACTACTACAGCGCGGATGGCGAGGTCGAGCGCCAGGCGGTCAACCAGTGGATTCGCACTAGCGGTGCTTTTGACGGTGTGTTCGATTTCGACGCGGCGGTCCGCGATTCGAACCATCCGTCAGGATTTCGCGAAGATTATCAGTCGGGCGATCACCTTCATCCGAGCGCAGCTGGATATAAAGCGATGGCGGATGCCATCAATCTTTCGCTCTTGCGAGGCCGAGTGGAAGGCCCCAAAACGAAGAGTGACTCGATTCATTAGCGCAGGTGGACCGCCCATGCCCTATGCAGTGCCCTCCAATACCGAGATACTCAAACCGCATGGAGGAGTAGATCAAATGAAAATCAAGCGACTCTTACTGCTCGTCATTATAGGTTGTGGGTTGTGCTGGGCGCAGGCAGGCGATTCACACCCGGCGCCCACCAATATTCCCGGCGCGGAGTATCCCCGAATCCATCCTGACTTAAGTGCGACCTTCCGCGTGCGAGCCGATCAAGCGCAAAAAGTGCGGTTGCTCATGGAGCTGGGCCAGTCTACTTATGACATGGTGAAAGGCAAAGACGGGTTTTGGGAAGTGAGAACCAAGCCTTTGTTGCCGGGCTTCCACTATTACGAGGTTTCCGTGGACGGATTTGCTTCGAATGACCCGGGAAGCCGAGTGTTTTTCGCCGCCATGAAAGAAGTCAGCGGTTTGGAAGTACCGTCCCCAGAGTCGGATTTCTTTGCCGTCAAGGACGTTCCGCACGGCGCGGTACGTATCCAATGGTATCTCTCGAAGACGACGGGTCAACTAAGAAGAATTTTTGTGTATACCCCGCCCGGATATGATCAGAGCGCGTTGCGATATCCCGTTCTATATCTTCAGCATGGGGCAGGAGAGGACGAAGCAGCGTGGAGCGATCAAGGACATGAGAACTTCATCCTCGACAACCTGATCGCTTCCCACCAGGCAAAGCCCATGATCATCGTGAATGAGAACGGAATGACCGGGGTCCATTTGCAGCCCGCGCCTCCGCAGCTGGCTTCCTCTCGAATTTCGGCGCCTATCCGGCAGCTTATGGAGGAAGGGTTTACGCTGTTCGACAGCGTGGTCTCGAATGACTTGATCCCATTCATTGACGCTAATTTTCGCACGCTCCCGGATCGCGAGCATCGCGCCTTGGCAGGTCTTTCGATGGGCGGTTCCGAGGCAGTTAGCATCGGGCTAAATCACCTGGATCAATTTGCCTATATTGGAGCATTCAGTCCTGCTATCGAAATCACTAACACGGCGAATGACTATCATGGGAGATTGGCGAACGCTGCCCGCGTCAATCAACAACTCAGGCTGGTCTGGATTGGGATCGGCAGCGATGATTTCTTGCTCGAACCAGTAAAGCAGTCTCACGAAAACCTGGAAAAAGCGGGTGTCAAACACGTATGGGTTGAGAGTTCCGGTGCCCACGTGTGGACGGTGTGGCGCAAGTATCTGGCTGATTTTGCGCCAAGGCTTTTTCGATAGCGTGAATCTTCGCCTGTTCCAGAATCTGGAAAATACTTGGAAAGCGCCTCGGACAACAGTGACTTTGAAGGGGAGTATTACCTTTTAAGGGAAGATCGATGACTCGGCCAGCAATCATGATCGGATTGGGGGAGGTCCTGTGGGACCTTTTGCCTTCGGGAAAGGCATTGGGCGGCGCACCTGCGAACTTCGCCTATATGGCCAACGTGCTTGGAGACGAAGGCATCGTCGCGAGTCGTGTCGGCAGCGACGAAGCCGGGCAGGAGGTTCGCGCCGCCATGCAGAAGCTTGGCCTCAGCACCTCGCATGTGCAAGAAGACAGCCAGTATCCGACTGGCATGGTGAGCGTGCAGATCGACGCTGCAGGCCAGCCGAAGTTCAAGATCAAAGATTCCGTTTCCTGGGATTGCCTGGAGTGGACACCCGCGTGGGCCGACTTGGCCGCACGGGCTAATGTGATCTGTTTCGGGTCTTTGGCGCAACGGTCTCCAATCTCGCGCGCCACTGTTCAACGGTTTCTCGGAGCTGCACCGGAACGCACGCTGCGCATCTATGACGTCAACCTCCGTGAGTCGTTTTATAGCAGGGAATTGCTCCAGGAATCCCTCAAGCTCTCCCAGATTGCAAAGCTGAATGACGAAGAACTCTTCCGTGTGTCCGATCTCCTCGGGGTTGCTCCCCGAAGCGAAGAGGTGCGGGCTCGAGGATTGTTGGTGGAATACGGCCTGCGATTGATCTGTGTGACGCGCGGCGCGCGCGGCAGCCTGCTTGTTTCGAGGGACAAGACAGTGGAACACAAAGGATTCAACATAAAAGTCGCAGACGCCGTGGGTGCTGGGGACGCTTTCACAGCATGTTTGGCGCACCACTATATTCGTGGAGCATCACTCGACAACATCAGTGACTCTGCGAATCGCTTTGCGGCCTGGGTCGCGACTCAAGTCGGGGCAACGCCGCCCATTCATGGAAAGCGGTTGCAGCAGGCCATGGATCGAGCGCTTTCGGACTGAGCATTTTGCGCCGGGAAAATGAAAGGAATTCGTACTTCGCGAGAAAAGCGGAGCCAGCAGTAGAACGAAAGTCGATTGACACAAGTTCCCACCCCCGGGAAGAGCAGTCGGCCCGCGCTCAATGCTGAGAGGCATTGTGATGCTGGCCGACTGTCTATTCTTTCGGTTACTGCGCCCGGTGGTCCCGCATGGTGTCAGCGTCCCGACGATGAAATCGTCGCAAGCGATTAACCGTATATATACTTAAGGTATATAAAATATCGGTATATTTTGGAGGCGGGGGGAGTTGGAATGTACGACGGCCCTGAAAACACGTAACTTATTGATTTTCGGAGACGCCAAAAACCCAGAAAACGAGGAAATTGCGCCTAACTGGAACGTATCTGGAACACGGGGTTTTCACTTCTCCTGCCAATTTTATGGGAGGTTTTTTCTACAGCGAAGAAGATCTCGGTGTGGTTTCCATATCCCAAATCCCAACGCGCTCCGTCGTATTCAACACGTTCAAATAACTACAATGGTTTGGATGAGCGTCGAAGCTGCCGCCTCTTTACCTGCCGCATGGATAGCCCGAAGCCCCGCTGTCCAATGCTAGGGCATAACGAACCAAAAGCAACCTGCGTAGGCATCGCGATTCTGATTGTTGCAGGCACTGAATGGGATTCGCGGAGCGCCTCAGGGAGCCGGCTTTAGAAACGCGTCGGAGTATTCACAGAGATTGTCAATAACACGCCGCGACCGACGTTGCGAAAGCGATGGGGGCGGTTGTTATAAAAATAGTAGGCGTCTCCCGGACCGAGCACGTGTACCTCAGAGTCGACGGTCAACTCAAGCTTTCCTTTCAAGACGACGCCGACCTCTTCCGCATCGTACTCCAGCATCCCGGGCCCAGTCTGCGCGCCGGGCTTATATCGCTCGACCGTGAGTTGCAATGCACGACCGTGTCTCCCCGCTGCGACCTCTCGATAGGAAATTCCCGTTCCACGCACTCCGATTTCTGTCAATTCTTTCTTCCGATACACAACTTTCGGCGCTTGCGAATTGTCGCCGAAGAACTCGCTCAAGCTTACCCCTAACGAATCTAGAATCGTTTTCAGTTTCGCGACGGAGACATTGTTCTTTCCTTGCTCAACAGCAGAAAGAAAGCTGACGGCCACGCCTGTGGACCGACTCAGCGCCCGCAATGACAGTTTCCTGCGCCGCCTTAGTTGTTGGAGATGATGACCGAGGTCGACGTTTTCCATCCCGAACTCCTTCTCAGAATCCGAAGAGCCTGCGCAGCCCGCACTCTAACACGAAGCCAAACGCATTTACGCATACCGACATTCCAGTATAGCGGACCGTCAGCGATCCACGTTTGACCTGCTTCGCGGACCAACTACGTGCTAGCCCGGCAATAATTGTGCTTGACAAGTCCGGGGCCGACCTATATATAGACCGGCCTATATACAGAACATTCGTACCGACATTTAGGCCTGACACCCGGCAGACATGGAGGAACGAGTGAAACGGAATCTCGCGTTGCTTGCAGCAGGAGGTCTGGTTCTGCTCGTGTCTGTATCAGGTTTGCAGGGCCAGTCATACCCAACATTCGTGGGCATTCCCACGTTCCTGGGGGCACCCTACTTGGCTAATCTCGACGATCTACATGCAGACTTTGCTGTTCTGGGCGTTCCCTTTGACGAAGGAACCTGGGGGTGGCCAGGCGAGCGCTACGGTCCGCGCGGCATGCGCATAAGTTCTCTCGAATACAATCACGATCTCACCGAAGGTTTCTACTACATCGATGGCGATCGCACAGTCCTAAAAGGCAAGCATTGGGTCGATGTCGGCGACGTTCCCATCATGCCGACCGTTCCAGACCAGACGGATGACAAGATCACGGAGATGGTTCGCAAGATACGCTCGGGGGGAGCTTTCCCGATCGTCTTGGGCGGTGACCACAGCATCACCTACCCGATCCTGCGCGCATTTGACATCCCCGTCACGGTGATGCACTTCGATGCGCACCTCGACACGTGGAACGGGGCTCCAGGCAACCTCGACCACGCGTCATGGGTAAACCGCGCCGTGACGCTGCCGAACGTCAAGAAGATCATTCAAATTGGTCCGCGCGGATTAGCAAATGATCAGGAGTCGATGGGAAACGCCCGCAAGGACCACACCACGATCATTACTTGCGAAGAGATTCATCGCCGGGGGGTTCAATGGGCACTCTCGCAGATTCCAACAAGCGGAAACATTTACATCACGTTTGACGTGGATTCCATGGATCCCACGCTTGCACCCGGCACGGGAACACTGGAACCGGACGGATTCAGTTTCGCTGAAATAGATGGGCTCCTTCAGGGAGTCACCTCCAAGGGGCAGCTCGTGGGAATGGATATCGTCGAAGTGAATCCGATGCGCGATACAAGCACTCGTACTGAACAAACTGCGATCCGACTGCTAATCGACACTCTTGGTGCCGCATTTCATTGATTTGCGAGACCCGAAGAGGCGAAAAGCGTCTTGGCGAAAAGCACAAGTGAGGGTTGCGGGACAGCATTTCGGACGGCGTCATCTCCGGGAGGGGAGACTGCAAATGTCGTACAAATCGCTCTCTTTGTTCGCTCTGTTGATGATGATGACTTGCACGTCTGCGCAGACTGCTAGACAGCATGCCGATCGCATCTTTCTGAACGGCAAGATATGGACGGAAGATGATGTTCGCCCCGAGGCTGAAGCCCTCGCAGTGAGCAGCGACAAAATCCTTGCCGTTGGCTCGACTAATGAGATCAAAGCGTTCGCTTCGCCGGACACAGTGGTCGTCAATTTGGGCGGCCGCCTCATGGTTCCCGGGTTTCAGGATACGCACATGCACTTTCCGGGGCCTTCAGTAGACGAAGTTGATTTGGACGGCGTACAGACTCTGCAGGAGTTCCAGCGCCGACTCTCAGATTTTGCCAAAACCCATCCTTCACTACCCTGGATAACAGGGCATGGCTGGGCCTATTCAGCTTTTCCAAATCAAACAGTCGATAAGAAATACATCGACGCGGTGATTTCGGACCGCCCTGTCTACGTGAGCGAGCGTGACGGGCACATGGGACTCGCGAATTCCAAGGCAATCCAGATCGCCGGAGTTACCCGCAACACGCCCGATCCGCCAAACGGCCATTTAATGAGAGAACCGAACGGCGAGCCCACAGGTGAATTCAAAGAGGCGGCGCAAGGACTGATCCACCGACATATTCCTCCCGAATCAGCCGATGAGCGCTACAAAGCGTTCATTCAGCACATGAGGGAAATGGCAGCAGCAGGCCTTACTTCCGTACAAGACGCGGCTACCAGCAAGGAGGTTCTGTCCCTTCTCGAGCGGGGAGAGAAGGAGGGAGCCCTGAAAGTTCGCATTCATTTCTCGCCGCTTATTTTGCCAAAAGACGGCGGCTATCCGCGAAACCACAAGCTGGAAAGTCCTCTGACGGATGCGGACTTGGTTCGATACAGGGAGTTGCGCGACAGGTTCAAGGGGCCCGTGCTTAAGTTTCAATCGATCAAAGGGTTTCTGGATGGGACTGTTGACGCAAGGACAGCGGCAATGTTCGAGCCGTACGTAGGCGGCGGCACGGGCATCCCTTTCTGGGACCAGAACGACTTGAATGAGACGGTCGCTCTCTACGACCGCGAGGGTTTCCAGGTGATGTTGCACGCAATTGGCGACAAAGCCATCCACATGGCGCTCGATGCCTATGAGTACGCAGAAAGAACCAATCACACCTCGGGCCGCAGACATCGGATCGAGCATGCCGAGGTCCCATTGCTTTCCGATCTGCCGCGATTCAAGCAGCTTGGCGTGATCGCCTCGACACAGGCGATGTTCGCAAATCCAGACGCGACTGTACTCGACAATTTTGCTGTCCTACTTGGTCCCGCACGAGCCTCGCATGCCGACTCCTTCAAGATTTTCGATGATGCCGGGGCTGTGCAGGCTTTCGGCAGTGATTGGTCGGTCTTTTCGTTTGTCCCCCTGCCTTCAATCTATTGCGTCGTGACGCGAATGACGCCACAAGGGACGCCGCCAGGTGGCTGGTATCCGCAGGGAGATATCTCGGTAAAGGCGGCTCTGCGGCACTTTACTCGCGACGGCGCTTACGCGACTTTCGATGAAAAGATCAGAGGCACCCTGGCGCCGGGCAAGTTGGCGGATCTTGTCGTGTTGTCTAAGGACATTCTCACGATTCCTCCCGCAGATATCTTGAAGACGAAGGTGCTCCTGACGGTGATGGGTGGCAGGGACACCTATCGGGCTCCAGATTTTCGATAGTGCGGATGAATCGAAAGGGGACCTCGATGCGAAACCTTAGAGCGGTTGGGATCACAACCCTTATTATCTGGTTTGCGCTGTGTCTTGCGAGTTCCGTGATGTCGCAAACGGCGACTACCTCTCTGCGCGGCACTGTGACGGATGCCTCAGGAGCCGTAATAGCCGGAGCGCAGCTGGTCTTGTCGAATCCATCTACTGGGTACTCGCGATTGGTCAAGACCGACTCTCAAGGAGCGTACGAATTCGTAGACATTCCACCTGCCACGTACGAACTAACGATTACAGCTAGTGGGTTCGCTTCGTTTCGACAAGCGAACCTTGTACTGGTGGTCGCAACTCCGGCAACTCTCAACGCGTCGCTGCAGGTGGCTAGCGCGTCGCAGAGCGTGGAGGTTACTTCGCAAGCGCCGTTAATCAATACGGTCGATTCCAGTCAGGGACATGCCTTCAACACGGTGCAGATCGAGAATTTGCCGTTTGAAGGACGTGACCCAACTGCGATTCTGAGTTTGCAGTCCGGAGTCGTGTACACGGGAAGCAATGCCGCACAGAACACGACGTTCGACAGCAGGTCGGGAGCCGTTGCTGGAGCGAGGAGCGACCAAGCGAATATCACCATCGACGGCTTTGACAACAACAATCCGCTGCAGGGATTGCCCTTTCAGGGTAGCCTGCGTTCGACTCTGGATTCGCTACAAGAATTCCGCGTCACTACCACCGCCGGCAGCGCCGCCGACGCTGGTTATTCTTCCGGGGCACAGGTAACGCTTGTCACCAAGAGTGGAACGAATCAATTTCATGGGTCACTATACGAATACAACCGGCCAACGAACACCGTTGCCAATGATTACTTCAATAAGCTGGCCGAGGCGCAGGCTGGATTGCCAAACGCGCCGGGCAGACTGCTCCGCAACACGTTTGGGGGTTCTATCGACGGACCGATTCTCAGGGATCGGCTCTTCTTTTTCTACACCTACGAGGGCCAGAGACAGCGCGAAAGCGTCCAGGTGACGCGCCTAGTGCCCAGCGCCAACATGAGAAACGGCATTCTCACTTACCAGTCCGTCAGCGGACCCGTCACGCTGACACCGGCTAACCTGGCCATGATGGACCCAAATTGCAGCACTCCGTCACCCGGCTTCCCACAGGGGACATGTCCCTTGGGACCCGGCGCGAATCCGGCTGTCGAGGATGTTCTAAAAATGTATCCGATGCCTAATGCGCTCAATGTGGGCGACGGATACAACATCGTCGGATATTCGTTTAGCGGTCCGGCGCCAGTGAACCTGAATACCAATATTGCGAGACTTGATTACCGAATCAATGCCGACAATCAAATCTTCATTCGCGGAAATTTACAGCAAGACCGCACCGCCGGCCCTCCCCAATTCTCCGGAGACCCACCGAACACGCTGACGACCGCCAATCCGCGAGCCTTGGCGGTTGGATATACGGCCCTGCTTGGGAGCAATCTAGCCAACAACTTTCGATACGAGTATCTGCGTCAGGGTCTAGCCTCTAACGGCCTCCAAAACCAGCCGTACGTTAGTTGGGATAAAATGTCTAGTCTTCAGGGCGAGACGCCAACCATAATTGAAAAAATCCCGGTTCACAACCTTGGCGACGATCTGACTTGGACCAAGGGTTCGCATACCCTGCAGTTCGGCGGCAGCGTTCTCTTTATCAACAGCTTTAGCTCATCGAGCGCGCGGTCGTTTTCAGGCGCGGTCACGAATCCTAACGCGCTATTCCTATCAGCGATCGCAAATACCGGGATGAGCTTGGACCCAGGTGCATTTGGATTCTCGCCGGTAGATCCAAGTTACTCCTCAAACTACAACTTTGCCGCCATCACCTTGACGGGGTTGATTCCGCTTGTCACTGCGACATACAACCTGAACAAACAGGGAAACCAGCTGGACCTACTGCCGCAAGGCGCGTTTGTGACCAGAAACTATCATTCGAACGAGGCGGAATGGTACGCGCAGGACGCTTGGCGAGTGACACCTAATCTAACGCTAACATTCGGCGCGCGATACACGCTGCTGCAACCGCCTTACGAAACCCACGGGAATCAGGTGGCGCCAACGATGAGTATGAATGAATTCTTCCGGCAGCGCCAAGCGGCGATGAATCAGGGACTCACGTACACTCCGCTTGTCGGATTCGATTTCTCCGGCCAGGCGAATGGTAAGGCGCCGTACTGGAATTGGGATTACGGGAACATTGCCCCACGCATCGCGTTCGCGTGGTCACCTTCCTGGAGTGACGGGTTGATTGGACGACTTGCCGGTGGCGCCGGAAAAACATCGATTCGTGGCGGGTACGGCATCTACTACGACCATTTTGGACAAGGAGTTGTGGATACCTTTGACACACAAGGCTCGTTCGGCTTGAGCACGTCGACCATCGGCCCCCCGCTCGGGGTAGTTACCATTGATCAGACGCCGCGATTCACAGGAATTAACGACATCCCGACCGACGCTGCTGGCGGCTGCCCAAGCCCGCCGTGCCAGATCTTTGCGTCGCCCCCGTCAGGCGTGTTGCCTTACTTCCCGCCTTCTTCCACTTCCAACGGCGGGTTTGCGATCACCTGGGGATTGGACGACCGCCTGAAGACTCCTTATTCGGAGATCGCAAGTTTTTCCATTCAACGTCAGTTGCCCAAGAACCTCGTCTTTGAGATTTCGTACATTGGTCGCTTCGGACATCGGCTCCTTCAAGAGGAAGACTTGGCCATGCCGCTGGACATTAGGGATCCGAAGTCCGGCACGGACTATTTCTCCGCAGCCAAAGCTCTGGACGTTGCGAAGCAAGACGGGGTACCAATCCAGAGTATCGGCGCGATCCCATTTTGGGAAAATATCTTTCCCGGTGCCGCAGGTCAGGCATCAACCCAACTCTACGGAGCCGGGTTCGGACCTTGCGCTCCACATAGCGGAGCACCAATCCCTGGGAGCGCCAACGTAACAGCGACGCAAGCAATGTACAACATGTGGTCCTGCAATCCCCCAGGGAGTGATACCGTCGCGCTTTTTAACGCTGATATCCCGGTGTTTCCGACGGCCACGGGATGCTTCCCGGCATGCGCGACGATCAGCGGAAAACAGACACAGGGCTACGCTTTCTTTGACCCACAATTTTCCTCCTTGTACGCGTGGCGCAGCATAGGCAACAGCAACTATCACGGGCTCCTGGCTAGCCTTCGGGGACGTATGAACGGACTTGTTTTCGACTTGAACTACGCGTATTCGAAGAGCATGGATTATGGGTCGAATGCCGAGTACATCAACGAGTTTCAAGGCGCTGGTTTTGCGGATCAGGTCGTGAATGCCTGGAACCCAAAACAAAATTACGGCCCGTCGGATTTTGACTTGAGGCATCAGATCAATGCTAATTGGGTCTACGACCTGCCTTGGGGCGCGGGCAGACACTGGGCAATGAAAGGAGTGGCAGACGTTGTCCTAGGGGGCTGGCAAACAACCGGTCTTTTCCGCTGGTCCAGTGGGTTCCCATTTTCGATCCTGCCCGGCACCTTGTGGGCTACCAACTGGCAGTTAACGCAGCCGGTGGTGCCGACCGGTCCCTTGCCTGAAACCGGCAGTTTCCTGGTGAATGGTCTCCCAAACGCTTTCAAGGATGGCCCAGCAGCGGCCAATGACTTCCGGCTTCCGTTCCCCGGCGAAGCCGGTCCCAGGAACGCCTTGAGAGGACCCGGCTTGTTCGACATTGATGCGGGCCTTTTGAAGACCTGGAGCTTGACTGAGTCAAAGAAACTGATCTTTGGGTGGCAGGTCTACAACGTCACTAATACTCCGAAGTTTGACGTGGGTTCCATGTCGACGCAGAACGGGTTGTGCTACTGCGGAAATAACACGCTGACAAGTGCATCATCGTTTGGCAACTTTGCATCGACGTTGTCCAAGCCAAGAGTGATGGAGTTTTCGCTCCGATTTGCGTTCTAGAGGGACTACTACGAGGGGCCGGAATTGACGTTGAACCGGAAATTTCGTATCTGAAGCCGTCGTAGAGGCGTTCACAGTCACTGCGAATCGGCCTCTTCATAGGGAGAATGCTGGTGCGTGAGCTACTGGAAAAAGAGATCGCGACGTACGAGCGCCGCACGCCGAAATCCGCCGCGGCGCAACGCCGCGCCGAGAAGCGTATTCCGCTCGGTGTAGCAAGTAACTACCGGGGCTACGAGCCTTACCCGATCTTCATTAAGGAGGGACATGGAGGTAAGGTCCACGACATCGACGGTAACGAATACGTCGACCACAATCTCTGCTTCGGCGTTCTGATGGCGGGCCACAGCCATCCGGCAATTGTCAAGGCTGTAGAGAAGGCATTTCAAATAGGGACGACGTTCGGCATGCCCCACGAAATGGAGTGGGACCTTGCCGAAGAAATCTGCACGCGCTATCCCGTCGACATGATTCGCTTCGGCTCAACCGGCACGGAAGTAACAATGCACGCGTGCAGATTGGCTCGCGCGGCGACCAAGCGAGACAAGATCTTGAAATTTGAAGGCGGATACCACGGATTGCATGACACTGCTCTCGTCAGTGTGAAACCGAAAGCTGAAGAAGTGGGCGACGCAATTGAGCCGAACGCCGTTCCGGGTGGCCTTGGCATCCCGCAGGGAACGCTCGACAATGTGGTTATCGCAAGCTTCAACGATCTCGAGGGCGTCGAGCGCCGATTCAAGCAGTATCCCAACCAGATTGCTGCCGTCATTCTTGAACCAATTATGATGAATGTTGGTATGTGTATGCCTCGGCCTGGTTTCTTGGAAGGCCTTCGCGAAGTCACGGCCAAGAACGGGGCGCTGCTCATCTTCGATGAAGTCAAGACGGGGGCGAAGCTTGCATGGGGCGGCGCGTGCGAATATTTCGGCGTGAAGCCGGACATTATTGCATTGGCGAAGGCGATTGGCGGGGGCGTGCCTCTAGGAGCGTTCGGCGCGAGCCGCAGCGTCATGGACCTCATCTCAAGCCACAAGGTCTTTCACGGAGGAACTTACAACGCGAACCGGATATCGATCGCGGCGGGGCTCGCGATGTTTCGTGAGGTGCTGATACGCGAGAACTACGCGCACGTCGCGAGACTCAACAAAAAATTGTCGGATGGTTATCGCAAGACTATCGCCAAGATGGATCTTCAGGCATATGTCGTCAGTGCCGGAGCAAACGGCGCCTTTATGCTTTACCCCGAGGAAATCCGTAATTACCGGGACTGGCTGCGAATCGATCAAGACCTGTGGCGGCAGTACTGGTTTGGAATGGTCAATCGCGGCGTGATACCTCAGCCCTTCTGGTGGGACGAGCAATGGACTGTTTCCGTGCAGCACACTGACGCCGACATCGACAAGCACTTAGCGGCCTTCGAAGATGTGGCCCCCGGCCTAGCGAAGGTACAGCAAGAACGCCGTTCCGCGTTTGTGGACGCCGGCCAGTAATCCCAGGTACCTAGAGTGGTCAAAGTGCAATCGAAGTTGCCGAGTGAAGCGGTCACGTCTGGTGATGAAAAAGTGGGTCCGGGATTCGCTACCCTGCGTCGCACTTTGGGCCGTTGGGATCTCGTTCTGCTTTTTGTCGTAGCAGTCTTCAACCTGAACGTTCTTCCCTCCATTGCGGCCAACGGCGGCGTTACGATTTGGCTGTGGATCATCGCATTCGGTCTGTTTTTCTGGCCACAAGGCATTGCCGTGATCGAACTTGCCCATCGTTTTCCGGGGGAGGGCGGCGTGTACCTTTGGGCCAAAGAAGTTTTCGGTGATTGGCATGGGTTCCTTTCGGGCTGGTGCTATTGGACAAACAACATGATGTACGTTCCGACCGTCATGCTGTATTTCGTCGGTGTGTCCGTGTTCGTGTTGGGACCGCGATACGAGTCGATGGCCGACAGTAAAGTGTTCGCGCTGATTGTCTCGCTCATTCTGCTGACCCTTCTAGTAACCCTGAACATCGTCGGCCTGAACGTGGGCAAGTGGATCAACAATTTCGGTGGCTTGGGCGCGGGGGGTGCGGCGGTTGCCCTCATCGGACTAGGGATATTAGTCGCGATGCGATTCGGGATAGCAATCACCGCTTCCGACTTCAGGCTTCCTGCGGATCCGCGATCCGCGCTGAATTCCTTCGGTGTGATCTGCTATGCGCTCGTCGGACTCGAACTCGCGTCGATCATGGGCGACGAGATTGAAAACCCGCGAAAGACTCTGCCTGGAGCCGTTGCCTGGGGCGGGGTTTTAGCGGGTTTGCTTTATGTCGGTGCCACCCTGACGCTGCTGATTGCCGTAAGCAAAGACAAGGTTAGCGTGCTAGAGGGAGTCACGCAGGCCGTCGAGACCTTGGCAGAACGTGTTGGCGCGGGATGGGTCGTGGCTCCTTTTGCGTTTCTCCTAAGTCTATCGATTGCCGGAATCGGTTCTGCCTGGCTCGGTGGTTCCGCCCGCATACCATTCGTCGCTGGCCTCGATTCCTACATGCCTTCGTGGCTCGGGAAGGTTCATCCGAAGTACGCCACGCCTTACGCCGCTCTCATGGTGCACGCCCTCGTTTCCTTGGTATTGGTTGTGCTTAACTTTGCCCTCGTTGGTTCGAGCGTGCAGGAGTCTTTTCAACGGTTGCTTTCGCTGTCCGTAGTTCTGCAGTTGATCCCGTTTGTTTACATGTTTTGTGCCTTGCTTAGGATTGCCTTCCACCAGCCTTTTATCAGAGGTCATTACAGCCGGGCCACACTGATTCTGGCCGGTAGCAGCGGCTGCATTACGGCAATTCTAGGTATTGGCGTAGTGTTTTTCCCGGCACAACAGATTAAGTCTCTGCTCTCTTATGAAATTTGGATGTTTGGCGGGACGTTCTGTTTCATTGCCATAGCGGCATTTTTCTTCTTCGTCTATGCCAGGCGTGGTGCCGCGAGAGGAGATGCGGCGACGCCTTCTGCAATTTGAATTCGGGGGGGCTCCTTCGGGAGCACCAAGGCAAGCGGGGGTTTTTTCTATGTCCAGTAGCGCGAAGGCTGAGGTCAGGATCTATCAGAATTACATCAATGGAGAGTGGGTCGGCAGTTCGACGGGCGAGACCTTTCCTGTTTACGATCCTTCTACCGAGGATGTCATTGCAAACGTAGCAGCCGCCAGCAGCGACGATGTGGATCGCGCGGTAGTAGCCGCACGTACTGCTTTCGATGCTGGTCCGTGGCGGCAGACGACGGCGCAGGACCGCGGCCGCATCCTCTTTAAGCTTGCGGCCAAGGTTAATGAGAACGCCTCGACACTTGCGGAACTGGAGTCGCGCAACACCGGCAAACCGATCGTCGAAGCTGAGTACGACATCGCCGACGTCGCGACTTGTTTCGAATATTACGGGGGCCTGGCCACAAAAGTTCTCGGACAGGTGAACCCGGTTCCGGCGAACGCGCTGAGCTTTACTTTGCGGGAACCGGTGGGCGTCGCGGGGCAGATTATTCCCTGGAATTATCCGCTCTTGATGGCCGCTTGGAAGCTCGCTCCCGCACTCGCGGCAGGCTGCACTTGTGTCCTGAAGCCTGCGGAGCAGACGCCACTCACCGCGCTGGAATTCGCCAGCTGGCTCGAAGAAGTCGGTTTACCTCCTGGCGTAATCAATGTAGTCAACGGCGTCGGGGAAACAACCGGTGCCGCACTCGTTGAGCATCCTGGCGTCGACAAGATTGCCTTCACTGGCAGCGCCGCCGTCGGCAAGCTCATCGCGAAGAGTGCCGCAGAAACTTTGAAGCGAGTCTCGCTTGAGCTTGGAGGTAAGTCGCCGAACATCTTCTTCGCCGATGCCGATTGGGAGGCCGCTGTCGACGGCGCGCTGTTCGGCGTTTTCATCAATCAAGGCGAAGTGTGCTCGGCGGGCAGTCGCATCCTCGTCGAACGGAAGATCTATTCGAAGTTCGTCGAGGCCATGACCGAAAAGACAAAGCGCATTAAGCTCGGACCTCCGCTCGACCGCAACACCAAGATGGGACCGCTCGTCAGCAAAGAGCAATATGACCGCGTGACGTCTTATCTTGAAGTGGGGAAGAAGGAAGCCAGGGTGGCCATCGGCGGCACCCGCGCGAGACACTTCACCAAAGGCCACTACGTCGAGCCAACCATTTTCTTCGACGTGGACAACAGCGCGCGCATAGCGCGCGAAGAAATCTTCGGCCCGGTCGCGTCCGTAATTCCGTTCGATGGCGAGCAGGACGCGATCCGTATTGCTAACGATACTCCCTACGGGCTGGCCGCGGCAGTTTGGACCAGAGACATCTACAAGGCCTTCCGCATGGTCAAATCATTCCGAGCGGGAATTATCTGGGTCAACCACATGCAGCCAACCTATGTAGAGGCCCCCTGGGGCGGCTACAAACAGTCAGGATTCGGCCGAGAGTTGGGCCCCTGGGGGTTGGAAGAATATCTCGAAACAAAACAGGTTTTTGTCAATTTGGACGAAACGCCGATCGGATGGTATTAGGCATGGCCGTAATCCAGATTCGCACTCAAATTCCCGGGCCGCGTTCGCGGGCACTGATGTTGCGGCGAGAGGCCGCAGTCCCTCGTGGGCTTTATCATGCGACGCCGGTTTTTGCGGCGAAGGCGGAAGGTGCTGTTATCGAGGACGTTGATGGCAACCGATTCCTCGATTTCGCGGGCGGGATTGGCTGCCTCAATGTCGGGCACCGCTCGCCCGGCGTAATCGACGCGATTCGCAAGCAACTGGACAAACATCTTCATCTCTGCTTCATGATGACCCCATATGAGAGTTATGTGGCGCTGGCCGAAAAACTGAATGAACTGGCTCCCGGAAATTTCGCCAAGAAGACACTCATCGTCAACACGGGCGCAGAAGCCGTCGAAAACGCTGTCAAGATTGCGCGTGCTTACACAAAACGTCCTGCCATTATTTGTTTTAACGATGCTTTCCACGGCCGCACCTTGCTAACGATGTCGCTGACAAGCAAGACCCATCCTTACAAAGCAGGGTTCGGACCGTTCGTAAGCGACATTTATCGCATTCCTTACGCTTATCCGTATCGCGCGGAAAAAGGCTCGACCGCCGAGAATTTCACGCGGCACTTAGAGGACGTATTCAACAGAGTTGTCGCGCCGGAGTCTGTCGCCGCGATGATTGTGGAACCAGTCCTGGGCGAAGGCGGTTTTGTCGTGCCGCCGCGGGACTACTTCCGATTGCTTCATGAAATGTGCCGGAAGCACGGCATTTTGTTTATCGCCGACGAAGTCCAGTCCGGGATCGCTCGCACAGGAAAGTGGTTTGCGTCGGAGCACTTCGGTCTCGAACCAGATTTACTCGCAACGGCAAAATCTTTGGGCGGGGGTTTGCCAATCGGGGCAGTCACCGGCCGCGCCGAAATCATGGACGCGCCACAGGTCGGCGGCCTCGGCAGCACGTTCGCCGGTAATCCTCTTTCGTGCGCGGCTGCACTGGTCGCGATAGAGACGATCGAGAAAGAGGGCTTGCTGGCACGTTCCACGGCAATCGGAGAGCGCTTTCAACGGCGAGCCTGCGCATGGCAGAAGAAGTGGCCACTCGTCGGCGACGCGCGCGGCCTCGGCGCGATGTGCGCCATCGAGATCGTCCGCGATCCGCAAACGCGGGAGCCTGCCGATACCGAAACGAAGGCGATCGCAAAATATTGCTACGAGCACGGGCTGATCACCGTCACCGCGGGTACATTCAATAACGTAATTCGCATACTCGTTCCGCTAGTCGTCACTGATGAGGAGTTGGATGAGGGACTGGACGCAATCGAAGCTGCGCTGGCGGCCGTCACAGAACGAAAGGCTGCGACGTTCTCAAGTGCGTAGTCTAGAGCGACTGCTACGTGCGGTGACGCCGTATTTCTCACCAGAAATAGCGCGTCTGTCCTAGTTTTCAGGGATCGAGGAAAAACATGAATGTTTTTGCACTACGTTTCGGCCGAGTCGTGACTTTGCTTTGTCTTGGTTGTGTGACTGCAGCGATTGTCGCGCGGGCAGAAACGTCGAAGACAGTCGAGAATTATCGTCTACACATGTTCGACGCCCCTTTTCGTAGCTTGGCCAACCGTACCATCGAGTTGATGTTTAACACAGCGCAAGTGTATAACACCAAGACCCAATGGATTTTGCCGAAAGCTGCCGCGAATCTGGACTTCACTTATGAATTCCAGGGCGTTCGACACAGAGCAGAGGATGTCCTCGAAGATACGGATACGGATGCCTTGCTGATCATTAAAAGCGGCAGGATTGTTTACGAGCGATATCTCAACCGCGCAGACGCCACGACGCATTTTAACTCCTACTCGATGGCCAAGTCCTTGAACTCAATCATGGTGGGCTTGGCAATCGCCGATGGCCATATTCAATCTGTGCTCGATCCGGTAGTGAAGTACGTCCCCGAGCTGAAAAAGTCAGGTTACGACGGAACCACCATCAAGGATTTGCTCGAGATGCGTTCGGGCGTCGACTGGGACGACAATTTCTTCGCCGAGGGCTCGGCTGCGCGAGGAGCGCACGTGGCAGCGTGGGTCGAGAACTCGGCGCGTTATACCGATGCGGGCCTAACCACTAGGCGAGCGCATCCGCCGGGAAAAACTTTCAATTACAACACCATGGATGCCGCAATCATCGGCTTGGTAATTGGGCGCGCTGTCAAAATGCCCGTTAGCAAATATCTGAGCGAGCGACTCTGGAAGGCGACCGGTATGGAATCGTATGGTTTCTATGTTCTCGATGGTCCGCCGGGTATCGGTCGTGAGTTCACCGGTGGCGGATTCGACGCGGTGTTGCGAGATTACGGCCGCATCGGTCTCATGATGCTAAATCAAGGCCGGGCAAATGGACGTCAGATTTTGCCCGCATCTTACGTTCTGGAATCAACGCGGCCTTCCACCACAAGTGACACTGAGACTAAGGAACCTTATCTCGGTTACGCGTACTTCTGGTGGACGATCCTCAACTCGCAAGCATTCACCGCGCTCGGGGGCGAGGGGCAATTCATCTACGTCGATCCTGCGAGCAAGACGGTGGTCGTCAAGATGAGCCATGGGCCTGTTGGTCCCGCGGCTCAAGCTAATGAACAGGAAGCACTCAGTTTCTTCACTGCCGTATCTCATTGGGAGCCGCCCCGATGAGTGAGTAGGCCGTACCGCGCTGCGGAAGAAACGGTGATTCTGGATCCAACGGAAACACCTGAACAGGAAGTCAGAAAACGAGATTCAAAGGAGGTCGAATGATTAGACCTTGGAAGTTTCGAGTGCTTCCTCTGGTGGTTGTAGGTCTGACGCTTTGCTTCAGTGTGTTCGCGCAGTCTCCGGGCAAGATCGACATCAGCAAGATGAATCCCGCTGGTCTTTTGGTGGACAAGTACAGCTACATGTCGCAGCCCTACAGTTTCTACTACTTCCATCACATGGACCAACTCGGCCTGCGTATGGACTGGATACGGCAAGGCGGCGGAGTTTATACACTGACCGAACCAACGAAGGATTTCGTGCTGCAGTACAACTTTCACGGTCGCCAATATTCGCTACAGGACTACTTCGAGAGAAACTTCGTCACCGGGTTTCTCGTGCTGCGCGGCAATCGGATCGTCGTCGAGAGGTATTTTCATGGAGCAGATCGGAACTCGAGGTTCGTATCTCAGTCGATATCCAAATCCATCATCTCGATCCTGATCGGCGCCGCCGTCGGGGATGGCATGATCAAGGGTGTCGATGATCACGTCACGACCTACTTGCCGTACCTGTCCGGCGGCGGTTATCGCGACGTCACCGTCAAGAACCTGCTTCAAATGTCCACCGGTGTCAATTACAGCGAGGATTACCAAGATCCGAAATCAGGAGCCGCCTTGATCGGCGCTGCGCTGCTTACGGGTAAACCTTCATTCAAAAGTTTTGCGGAATCAATTCAACCAACGACCACTCGCCCTGGTACGAAGTTTGAATATCAGAGTGTCAACAGCCAGGTGCTAGGTCTCCTTCTTGAGAAAGTAACGGGCAAAAGGCTAAACGAATACACGCAAGAGAAGCTATGGAAAAAGATCGGCGCACAGAGTGATGCGTTCTTCTACGAATCTGAGAAGCAACCCGACACATGTGCATTCGCTTGCTTCAATGCCACTGCACGGGATTACGCGAGGGTTGGACTCATGATGCTTCAAGGAGGGGCCCTCGTGGGCAAGCGCGTAATTTCAACGCAATGGATGCATGATTCGACTACGCCCGACGCGCCATATCTCAAACCTAGAACAGGTGGTCCTGAAGGTGGTTACGGCTATGCCTATCAGTGGTGGATTCCTCCGGGAAATGACGGGGCCTTCGAGGCAGAAGGAATCTACGGCCAATGCATCTACGTCAATCCCGCTAAGCGAGTCGTTATCGTACAAACCGGTGCCTGGCCGGAACCCGTTTCTTCCGCACTGGCCGAAGAGCAAGAGACAGTTCTCGAACAGACCGCCGCCGAAGTCGCTGAGTTAAAAGCTCGAAGGTAGACGGCGTGTTTGCTGCTGGAGGATTAATGTGATTCGGATGCTCGAAGCGACAGGAGGCCAGAGGTGAAATTACGACTGATTGCGATTGGTCTTTTTATAGCCCATGCTTTAGGCGCACCAGCGTTGGCGCAGCGGGAGCATACTCCTACGGATGCGATCATCATGCACGCGAAAATCTACACCGTGAACGCACGTCTGCCGTGGGCGGAAGCGGTGGCCATACGTGACGGGAAGATTGTCGCCGTCGGTTCCGACAAAAGTGTCGCTCCATACCAGAGTGCGTCTACCAAGGTGATTGATGCCAAGGGAAACATGGTGCTGCCCGGCTTCTTCGATAGCCACGTCCACATCTTAGGGGGCGCTCAGACACTCGACGAACTTGACCTCAGTGGGTGGTGGAGCGGCGGCCCAAAAACGGTAGCGGAGTTTCAAAAAATGATCAAGGATTACGCGGTCCAGCACCCCGGAAAGAAATGGATCCAGGGCATGGGTTGGACCTACGACATTTTCGGAAAGGGCGGTCTCCCGAAAAAAGAACTGATAGACGAAGTTGTCCCGGATCGCCCTGTCTTCTTGTTAGCGTACGACGGGCATACCGCAGTTGCGAATAGCGCCGCATTGCGAATCGCGGGAATCACCCGCGATACTCCGAATCCGCCGGACGGAATCATCGATCGTGATCCGAGGACGGGCGAACCCACTGGTGTTTTGAAGGAAGGACCTGCCCAGCAGTTAGTGACGAAATTCATCCCGAAACTCACGCGCGAAGAAGAACTCGATCTCCTGGCGAAAGCTTTTCAATACTTTGATTCACTCGGACTCACTAGCGTGACCAGCTGCGGCGGAGACGTGGAAAATATCGATCTTTTCGAGGCCATCCGCAAAAGGGGGCAGTTAACGACCAGGCTTTACGGGGCGCCGATCGAACAGGCTCCTGGAACCACGCCGCAATTCGCACAGTTCCTGAAGCGGCTGAAGGGGCTCCGCGAGAGATACCACGACGACTGGATAGATGTGGGCGCGGTGAAGTTCTTTGCGGACGGAGTTATCGAGTCGCACACGGCCGCAATGCTCCGACCGTATACAAATGCTCCAACACGGGGACACCTCAATTTTGATCCAGCCGTGTACACGAAAGACGTTGTGGAGGTTAATCGCCTTGGTTTCCAGGTCTTCACGCATGCGATTGGCGATCAGGGGATTCGCATGGCTCTCGATGCTTACCTGGAGGCTGAGAAAGTCACCGGCGACAAGGACCTGCGCGACAGTGTCGAGCATATCGAAGACCCAAGCGCACAGGACATCCCTCGGTTTGGGCAATTCGGCGTAGTGGCCAGCATGCAACCTCTGCATGAAACCCCGAATTACGACGTCTTGCATGTTTGGGCAGTCAACGTCGGGCCGGAACGTGCTCAGCGTGCCTGGCCCTGGCACGACATCTTGACGGGAGGCGCCCACCTGGCCGCTGGCAGCGATTGGCCTGTGGTAACTGCAAATCCTTGGTACGGCATACAGGAGTTCTTGACGCGCGAGACGCCCGAAGGGACACCGCCGGGTGGGTGGCACCCAAACGAGCGCCTTACCCTGCCGGAAGCGATTAAGGCGTACACGCTGGACAGCGCCTATCGCGATCGCCGAGAAAAGGTTCTAGGCTCGATTCAAGTGGGCAAGCTGGCGGACATGATTATCGTCTCGCAGAATCTCTTCAAGATCGCTCCAAATCAAATCGGCAAAACGAAGGTTTTGGTGACGATGGCCGGAGGAAAGGTCGTTTACCATGACCCGTCCTGGGAAAGCGGAGAACCCGCCAGTTCCAACTGAGGCGACGTCTGCGCAGCGATCGGAAGTGTAGTGTCAGACGCACATCAATCCTACGCGCCAGATTCTGCACGATCTAGATGCGACCGAATACCGCGTTGGTGAGATAGAACGAAGAACGAAGCAAGAGCAGGCGTGAAGTATTTGCGCACGGGTTCAGCGCCTACTCCACCTCAATGGTCTCAGTTTCCTGCGCCTACCGCCTGCCTTCGATCTCATACGCCCGAATTCTCTCGTCTCTTTGCACGTGCTTTGCGCATACCTGACGAACTCGAGTGTCGTTTTCGCTTTCTCATCCTTGCGCCAGACGATGTGGACGGGCATTACCGCCGACCGTTCATCAAGTGGAAGCGCGACCAGGCGATCCGCGAAGGATGGGTAGTAGGGTCCCTCTCCAACGGCGAGATAGATACCTTTGCCAGACTCGACCAGAATCGCGCCCGCTTCGTCATAAGGCATGGTTTCAGTGGGAATTATCTTCGGTGCGATTCCTGCGTTGCGAAATAAGTCCAGCATCTTTTCGTTGAACCCTGGAGAGATGTTTCGATCAATCATCAAGACATTCTCCCGAGCGAGGTCCTTGAGCCGAATGCGCCTCCGCCTGGCCAGGGGGCTGGATTTTCGAAGTACGACGGAAAAACCTTCCTCAAACAGGAGGCTGGACGTGAGTTGAGGGTTGCTGAGGGGAGGCCGCATGAACCCAACGTCAATCGTGCGATTATCAAATGCTTCACTTTGGAAACCTGAAGCGACGTTCTTGACGTCGACTTCTACACCAGGAAAAAGGCGGAGATAGCCGTTGATGATTCGGCTTACAACATCTCCCAGACCTTTGCCGATTGCGACGCGCAGGGTGCCCGCAGCACCAGCCTGCACCTGCTTGGCGGCTTCCACGGCTTGGGCCGCATGCTGTAGCACGACGCGCGCTTCGCTCAGGAAACTATTTCCGGCATCGGTGAGAAAGACCCGACTGCTATTACGGTCGAAGAGCTGGACGCCGATTTCACGCTCGAGATCGTGTATCTGCCGACTCAGCACGGGCTGACCGACCTCGAGTCGTTTCGCCGCTTTCGTGAAATTCAATTCCTCAGCAATGATCACGAAGTAGCGCAGGTGTCGAAGTTCCATATACAGCTTCGCATTCTAGCGAGAATTGTCTCCGTTTGGCAATGTCTATTAGACATTGGATCAATGCGTAAAAAGTGTTGACATGAATCGCTGCCGCGTGTATTCGTAGCCGACATCTGGTGGGTACTCTAATCGCCTTTTGACCTCGGACGTGCAGGTCGACGGGCAGTCCCGTGGGGAGGGGCTAAATGTTCCGCTTTGACAGAGAGGTAGGTACGTTGCTGCTGGGAGTGGCCTTCCTCTACGGATTCGTGGCCACAGACGTTGCGGTCGCGCAAGTCGGCACGGGAAGCATCCAGGGCACCGTTTCAGATAGCTCCGGCGCGATCATTGCGGGAACCTCCGTGACCATGACAAATACCCAGACCGGTGGCGTCACTTCGATTACAGCTAATACCCAAGGTCGATATGTTGCGCCGGATCTCCTTGTCGGAACCTACGACGTCCAAGCGAAGATGACAGGCTTCCAGACGCAGATTCATACCGGCGTCGTGATCACCGTCGGCCAAAATGTCGTGGTGGATTTCTCCTTGCCCGTCGGCCAAGTGACGGAAACCGTGACTGTCCAGGGCGCAACCACGCAGGTGGAAACCACCACCGCCGAGATATCGGCTCAGATTGGGCAGCAGCAGGTGCAGCAACTTCCTTTGAATGGTCGCAATTATGAACAGTTGATCCTTCTTGCGCCCGGAGTCCAAACGGTCACAACTGGATCACAGAGCTCTTTCTACGGCAGAGAGCCAAGTTATTCGATCGCGGGTTCGCGGCCAGAAGGCCAGGAACTCCTCCTCGATGGAGCCAACATTCAGGGCTTTTGGAATCATGGCGCTGGCAACAGCATAATCGGAACCTCGCTCGGGGTGGAGGCCATCGGTGAGTTTCAGGTTCTGACCAATTCCTATAGCGCCCGCTTCGGAGGAAGCGGCAGCGTCATGAACGCAACCACGAAGTCTGGAACCAACGCTTTTCACGGCAGCGTATACGACTTCTTCCGCAACAATGTCCTCGACGCCCGCGATACCTTCAACACGAGCGCGTCTCCAATGAATCCGTATCGCCAGAATCAATTCGGCGGGGCTGTCGGCGGTCCAATCAAGAGGGACAAGTTGTTCTTTTTCGTAAACTACGAAGGTATCCGGAGGCTGCGCGGATTCACTCTGCTTCCCGCGGTACCTGACGCGGAGGCACGGCTTGGTAACCTGCCCGATTGCGTGGTTAACCCCGGGCCTGGATGCAATCCCGCTGCACTGGATACACTTCCTCTCAATCCAACGTCTCAAGCGATCATGGCTCTCTATCCGACCGGAGGCGGAAGTGCCGTTGAACTACTCTCTCCATTCGGCGGACCGAGCGGATTGGATCAGATCACGGTCAATGCACCCGAACCCGCGAACGAGGACTATGTCAATACACGGTGGGACTATGTCCTCTCCGAAAAAAACACGATTTTCGGCCGTTATGTCTTCGACGACGGATCGCTTGTAGATCCAACCGTCTCGCCCGTGGGGCTTTACCCGGAAACGTCGAAGGGTCGGAATCAATACATCACCATTGGCGATAAGGAGGTCTTTTCCTCGAATCTGATCAACGATGCCCGGTTCACCTTCACACGTTCAAAGATGCGTGCATTTGTGACCGGAGAGAATCCGGTACTGCAGTTCTTTAGCTTTTACGGTGAGAATAGGCAGGACGGGACCGTTTTTGTTACCGGTGGACCTTCGCCCATCGGGCCTAGCGCATTCACTCCTGACTTTGAACTTCAAAACGTATTCTCTCTGGACGACGACGTTTTCTGGGTCCATGGGAAGCACTCCTTTGAAATCGGCGCGGAGTTTCGAAGGCTACAGAGCCCTCTCGCCAACGGCTTCTTTGAAGATCAAGGCTGGAACTTCCCGAGCTACGCCAGCTTCGTGGAGGGTATGCCGGTCGCACCCGGACCACCCATCACCCTGCTTGGTGCACTTCCGGGACTGGCGAACTCCTACAGAAGCTTTCGGGAATCAGACTTGTTCCCCTACATCCAAGACACTTGGAAAGTGTCGCGGACCGTAACTTTGAACTTGGGACTGCGCTACGATTTCATCTCGAATCCTGTCGAAGCCCACAACTTGCTTTGCGCATTTATCGATCCGAGCAGCCCATCCACGACAGGTTGCACGCCGGTCTCGCATGTGTTCGCTTCCAATCCGTCAGTGAAGAGCCTTGATCCGCGCGTCGGGATCGCGTGGGATCCATTCGAGGATCACAAAACCTCTATCCGGGCGGGAGCCGGCGTTTTTCACGACCCGATTCAGGTTCGCAACTATCACCCCGCATTCATTTTCGCCGGACCGTTTCAAACCGCAGTGTCGCTCTGCATTTTCGGCGGGCCACCCTGCAGTTACCCGACGCCGTTTCTTGGGATCACGGTCCCGATTCCGACCATCGGCGAAGCCTTGGAGTACGATCCGCGCATAACCCCGTATGTATTGCAGTACAACTTTGGCGTCCAACGCGAGATCTTCAAGAACACGGTCTTTAGCCTCTCGTATGTCGGTTCGAGGGGCTACTATCTAATGGTCCAGAATGACTTGAATCCAGAAATCCCCACGATTGTGAACGGACAACCGACATTTCCTGCTGGTTCGCCGCGGCAGAATCCCAACCTTGGGGGCATCGCTTTCAACAAGCCGGACGGCTCGTCTTGGTACAACTCGCTGCAGGCGTACTTGACACATAATCTCGGGAAGAATTTGCAGTTTCAGGCGTCCTATACGTATTCCAAGTGTATCGACTATGGCTCGATCGCTTTCGGATTGGAGGCCGGGAATAGCGGCCAGCAAGCTCAGTCTGACCCATATGACCTTGCCCGAGACAAGGGCGTGTGTGATTTTGACGTGCGGCACAACTTCGTTGCGAACACGGTCTACAGGCTGCCCTTCCGAGGAAACCGATGGGTGGAGGGCTGGCAAGTGACGGGCATACTGACTGCCCGTAGCGGAACTCCATTCAGCATCCAGGACGGAATCGATCAGGCAAATCTGAACAACCCAGCTGGCCAGCCGGGCCAACGGCCGGACGTTACCGGGGAGAGCACCTTGCCGCCCGGAGGAAGAAGTGTGCACAATCTTTGGTTCAACCCCGGTGCCTTTACGTTGCAGCCCTTCGGCACGCTGGGCGACTTGCGCAGAAATACTCTTTTCGGGCCCAGATTCGTCGACTTCGACACATCCGTAGCAAAAGTTACTCGAATCACCGAGGGCACAAACCTTGAATTCCGAGCGGAGATTTTTAACCTTTTCAATCATCCGAACTACGGGCTGCCGGTTCCCATACTTACGAGCCCTAACTTTGGGCATATCTTGGGCACGATTGGGACTTCCCGGCAGATCCAATTCGCGCTCAAGTTCAGCTTCTAGGGAAATCGCAGTTGGGAATGGGGAGGCAACGCGACTACGTCAGAAATCGGCCGGTCGCGTCGCCCCTTTTGGAATGCAAATTCTTGTCGAGCTGTAGCTTCTCGCGGGAAGGGGAGTCAGCGTGGCGCCCACCCCGCTCGCGCGCTCCCTTTCTACCGGGGAGCCGAAGTGGCGCAACCACCCCGCGCCTGGCGGCTCTCTTGTCATCTTGGCACCCTCTTGAGTGCCCGTGAATTCACAGATGGAGAGGCGTATGCTGTTCGGCTGCACCGCGGTCAAACTCTGATGGTCAACTACAGAAAACTTCTGCAAACTATTCTTATCCTGTTGTGTCTCGCCATACCCACCAGTGCCGGCCAGAACGCAGGGACACCGGATTCGGCTTCGGAATCAAGCGCTGCGGGTGGATGTGCCCGGCTCGCGACTGCTAAGGTTCAATGGCCCGATTCGACGACGCGTATCTTGCAATCGGTTTGGCACGCGGAAGACTCGCGCATAACGATTCCGATGGGGCCGCCAGTGACGCTTCCCGCCCACTGCGAGCTGACAGGAGTTATGCAGGAGCGCAACGGCGTAGACGGGCAGCACTATGCGATCCGTTTCCACCTGCGCCTGCCACTCCGATGGAACGGGAAGTTTCTCTTCGAAGGAGGTGGCGGCACGGAGGGAGAACTGGGCACCGCGATCGGCCTTACGGCTCCGGGCGAGCCTCCGGCGGTCGCTCAAGGGTACGCCGTCGTGTCCCAAGACTCCGGCCACGACAACGCGACGAATAGCGTCCCAAGCCGCGGCGGGAATGTCGCTTTCGGTTTTGATCCTGAGGCACGGGCAAACTACGGCGGAGCTTCTCTCAGATTGGTCGCTGAAACTGCCAAGGCGATCATTCATTCCTACTATGGCCGTTTACCTCAACACTCCTACTTCGTTGGGTGCTCCAAGGGCGGCCAGGAAGGTATGGCCTTTGCACAGCGCTTTCCGGACGAGTTCGACGGCATCGTTGTGGGCGCACCGGGATTCTCTCTGCCCCGTGCCGCCGTTGCGGAGGCTTGGGACACCCAAGCGTTCGGAAGCCTGGTGGCGCCTGCGGGCGCTAAGAGCTTCGATCCCAAGTTGCTTCCAACAAGTTTCAGCAACGCCCAATTCCAGGTTGCTCGCGATGCCGTCCTAGCCGCGTGCGATGCCGACGATGGAGCGAAGGACGGCATCACGGCGGCATTCGAGTCTTGCACGTGGCGCCGGGTGCTGAAGGAACTGAAGACCAGAACCTGTTCTTCGTCGAGGACCGATTCGTGCCTAAGCGATGCGCAGATCGACGTGCTCGGACGGGTTTATGCCGGACCGAAAAACGGCGCAGGGAAATCACTCTATTCCGATTGGCCCATCGATGCTGGCATGGGAAGCGACGGCTGGCGTATCTGGAAGATCGGTCCTGCGGCGGGCGG
>DASYZC010000358.1:0-4089 GCA_035949735.1 Candidatus Acidiferrales bacterium
GACGGTTCTTATGAACGCGCGTCTTTCCATTGATTCGATTGTTTCCGTTGCGCCTGAGCAGCTTTCTTGTGCGCTGGGAGACGAGTCGGCGATCCTAAATCTGAAAAACACCGTGTATTATGTCCTCGATCCTGTGGGCACGCGCATATGGAACCTAATCCAACAGCCGATAAGCGTTCGGGACCTAAAGGGGCGGTTGATGGACGAGTATGAAGTGGACGCGGATCGATGCGAAGGCGACCTGCTCAGTTTGCTGGAAACGATGCGAAATGAAGGACTCATCCGGGTCGAAGGTTCAGATCCAGGCTGAGAAGAGTCGCAGCGGTAATCCAGCGTGAACATCTGGCGCGCATTTTGGCGTTTGAGGCCGAGCCTGCAAGGCTTCGCTCTGGAATCCGCCGTTGTGCTCACGCTCACCTGGCTGGGACTGCGAAGCCTAGGTTTCCGGCGCTGGCAAAAGCTGCTCAGGCGGCTGACGCCGGCTGCGCCGGGTTGCGTTGAAATCAGCGAATCCCTGCTGGACCGATGGCGCGCGATGGCGCGCGTCGAGCAAGCCGTGGCGCGGCGCCTTCCTTTTCAATCGAATTGCCTCGATCAGTCTTTGGCGCTTTGGTGGATGCTTCGCAGGCGCGGGGTGGCCGCCGACATGCATATCGGCGGGCGAAAAGAGGCCGCGAATTTCGAGGCGCATGCGTGGGTAGAGGTTGGGGTCTATACATTTCCCGAGATGAGCGGGGAACATCCACCATTCACGGCATTTGAACGCCCAACCGATTCTGTGGAGACGCAAACTCGGTGAGCGGCATCGTCGGAATTCTTCATCTTGATGGCGCTCCCGTTGACGCTGGACTGCTTCAGCGGCTGGTCGATTTTCAGAAATTTCGTGGTCCGGACGCGCAACGGCTCTGGACCGGGGGACCTGTCGGTTTGGGACACACACTCCTCCGAACGAATGACGAGTCGGTCCACGAAACGCAACCATTTCATTTGGGCGACAACATTTGGATTGCGGCGGACGCGCGCGTGGACGGTCGCTCGGATCTCGTGGCGGAGTTGACCGCCGCGGGCCAGAACCATCTCTCAGAGGCTGGTGACGCGGAACTCATACTGCGCTCCTACCGCGCGTGGGGCGAGGCATGCCTGGAGCACCTCCTAGGAGATTTCGCCTTCGCGATTTGGGACGGGCCGGAGCAAAAGCTGTTTTGCGCGCGCGACCAAATGGGTGTTAAGCCGTTCTACTACGCACACATCGGCTCTCTGCTTGTATTCAGCAACACGCTCGATTGTATTCGCCAGCATCCTGCGGTATCCGATCGGTTGAACGATCTGGCCATCGCAGATTTTCTGCTCTTCGAGACTAATCAGGATGCCGCAACCACGGCGTTTGCTGACATCCGGCGTTTACCGGCCGCCCATTCACTGGAGTGCAAATGCGGAGCTGTCTCTATCCGCCGCTATTGGACTCTTTCTGTAACGGAGCAGATTCGGTTCAAGCGCGACGCCGAGTACATCGAGCGCTTCCGTGCACTGTTGGGGCAGGCCGTGGCGGACCGACTGCGCACGAAGAGTGCCGGAATTCTGATGAGTGGCGGCTTGGATTCGACAACGGTAGCGGCAACAGCTCGGCGAATCCTGGCTGCCAACGGTAACCAGAACGGGTTGTTTGCCGAGACGGTGGTTCTCGACGAATTGACTCCCGACAACGAGCGCCATTACGCCACGCTTGCAGCAAATGCTCTGAAAATCCCAATTCAGTTTCAGACGGCAGATGAGTGCCGACTTTTTGATGGGGCCGACACTCCGGAGTACCGTCCGCCGTTCCCAGAGCACTCAGCCTGGCCGGACCAAACACCCGAACTGCTGCGTCAAATCGGTGCCAGAAGTCGAATTGCGCTCACCGGAACCGGCAGCGATCCCGGCCTCTCAAGTCGCATTACAGTTCACTTTCGGCAACTCCTGCGAACGAGGCATTTCATTCGCGCAGCGAGTGACGCGGCGCACTACTTGAGCGCCGAAGGTCGGTGCTCCAGGCTCTACCTCCGCGGGCGCTGGCAGTTATTGGTCAGTGCTAGGAATCCGTTCAACTCATATCCGAATTGGCTGGATGAGGGTCTTCAACGAGAATGGAGATTACGGGAGCGCTGGAAGGCGCACGGAGTGCCAGATCGCGGGACGCAACTGCGTACCGAAAGTAACATCAATGCGTTTCGACCTGAGGCAGTCATATCAATGATGCATGTCAGTTGGCAGGACCTTTTTGAGACGCTCGATCCCGGCACTACTCGCGTCCCAGTCGAAGTTCGACATCCCTTTTTCGATTTGCGAGTGGTCAATTTCCTTCTGGGGCTGCCTCGTCTACCGTGGTGTTGCGACAAAGAGCTACTGCGGCAAGCAGGTCGTGGCATTTTGCCCGAAGCCGTGCGGCTCCGCCGCAAATCGCCGGTCCGGCACGACCCCGTTGTCGCCCTCCTGCAGAAGCCAGAATCGAGATGGGTAGACCAATTCGAACCCGTTGCCGAGCTGCATCGCTACGTTTCCCGGCACCGGATTCCTCCAGTATGGATGGAAGGATCTTCGGGCACGGCTTGGATAAATCTCAAACCTCTGAGCCTGAATTTCTGGTTGCGGAACAACAAGAAATGATTCAGCATGAGACGTGTAGGGGGCAGGCAGATGGACTCGCCGGTCAAGTCAGACCAACCAAGAGTATCTCCGAAGAAGAGCTACCTAAAGCCGACCCTTCGCATCTATGGCAACATCGAGAAGGTTACCCTCCAAGGCATTTCCTCCACAACGGGTGATAATAGAGTGAAGGCGAACCATAAGACCGGCGGATGACTTTTCGGTGTTGCGCTGGCCTCTTTCCGATGGCCGATGGTTTTTCACAGACTCTACGGACTTCTAGTCGAGACCGATAAAGCGATTCCTGGCGTTCCCGTTTTATCCAATTCTGAAGACGTAATCGATGTCCGAATCCGCCTCAGGCCCAAAGCATCGCCACTATCGGCCTCCAGCTTGCCGTCAGAAGCATTCTACGTAAGCCGGATGAAGGACGAGAACGGGAATCCGGTTTTGCGAGCCGTGTTACTGGCCGATGCTAGACACCTAGCACTGCTCTATAGCGATGGAACACGCTTTGCGCTTGAATGTCGAGGGAATGAAGTCTTTGCCGACTGGCCCGATCCATTAACGCTGGAAGACGCTGCTCCATACCTGGTTGGTCCGGTTCTGGGCGTTATACTGCGCTTGCGGGGCATGTTTCCTCTGCACGCCAGTGCGGTCTCGATTGGCGACCAAGCCATCGCTCTCGTCGGCCCCGCGGGGGCAGGAAAGTCCACGACTGCAGCGGCTTTTGCCAGATGCGGTTACCGCGTAATTTCCGACGACGTTGTTGCCCTAACGCCGGAAGGGCGCCGCTTCGGGATCCCCCCAGGCTATCCTCGAGTGAACCTCTGGGTCGAGTCGATCCGAGCCATGTTCGGGTCCGGCGTTTCGCTGCCGCTCATCAGTCCCAGTTGGGACAAACATTTCATGCCGCTTGATCCGCAGACGCAATTCGAAACGAGGTCTTTGCCCCTGGGCGGTATTTACGTGTTCCAAAGGCGCGCGGTGGGAATAGGCCGGCCAATCGTGGAGCCGCTGACCGGCACTGAGGCCTTCTTAGCCCTTCTTGGCAACACGTATATGAACTACTTGCCGGACCCCGAAGGGCGTCGCCGAGAATTTGAACTCTTGGGACGCGTTGTCACCGAGGTTCCGATTCGCCGCATTCAGGCCCCCGCTGATCTCTCCATGGTGCACGAACTATGTGCAACGATAGCAGCAGACATGGAGAGCGTGCTTGCCGCGGACCCGCTTGAGAAGGCTCCGAGCAGCGCCACGCGAACCGGGCCTTGTTGATCTTCAGAAATCCTTCGGCTCGGCGCTAAGTCTCACTCGAAAATTGCAGCGATCCCGCTCAACGCCCTGATGTTTTTATCTGTGCGTCAGATTCTGGAAGCTGCAAAATATCCTCGAGATTCGAAGGGCAGCGAGCTGGGTTAGCGGACTGGTAACGGTACTCCAATTGAGGAACTGTCAAACGTTAGC
>DASYZC010000359.1:0-2250 GCA_035949735.1 Candidatus Acidiferrales bacterium
TACTGGGCGGAAGACAAAAATCCCGATGCGCCTTGCAAGTTGCCAAAAAGCTGGCGCGTCCTTTATCGCGACGGAGCCGACTGGAAGGAGGTGAAAGCGGCGAACGGTTATCCTGTCGCCGCCGACAAATTCAGCGAAGCCACATTCCAGCCTGTTACCACATCAGCTCTTCGCATCGAAGCGCATCTCGACGACAACGCGACCGCTGGCATTTTCCAGTGGCGCATCAACGGCGATGCGGGCGACAAAATCAATCCCACTCGCGACCTGCAAGCTACGGAAACCTTCCAACTTCAGAACGACGCATTGCTCTGGACAATATCCCTGCGCAACAACACAGATCATGAAATCGAAGTCGGCGACCTCGGCCTGCCTCTTCCGTTCAACACGCGATACGTTTGGGACAAAACGGAAACCTACACCAAGCGCCTGATCCGCCACAGTTTCATCGGTGGCAATGGTTCGTTTATCTTTTTGATGCGAACGAATTCCGAAGGCCCGTATTTGGTCATGACTCCTGTTGCCGGCACCGGCCTTGAATATTTTGATTTCTCGCGAGCCAGTCGCGGTTACGGCGCTTACATTCATTCTGCGGCAAGCGCAGAGGAGCTTCGTGCCAAGGGAGGGAACTGGCGACTGCCGAACACGCGGTTGATTTTGCCGCCGAAAGGGCACGCGGGCGATTCCGCAAAGTATGGATTCCGCTTTCGTTGGGCTCCCGACTACGCAGGAGTGCGCCAAGTATTGTATCAAGAGGGCCTTTTCGACGTCAATGTGGTTCCGGGCATGACCGTTCCGACGGACCTGTCGGCCATGTTCTCGCTCCACACTCGCAATAGGATTCGCGCCGTTGTTCCTGAGCATCCCGAAAGCACTCAAATCAAATATCTCGGCGAACGCGGAAAGGACGTCCGCGTCTACAAGGTCCATTTTTCACGTCTCGGAGAGAATCTGCTGAAGGTGGAGTACGGGAAGGGCGAATACCTTTCCCTCGAATTTTTTGTGACCCCGCCGCTCGAAACTCTTTTCCAGAAACGCGCCTCATTCATCGTCACGCATGAGCAGCATCGCGACCCGGGCAAGTGGTACAACGGCCTTTTCTCGCAATGGGACATGAAGCACGAAATTCTACGCAGTCCCGACGACCTGGATGGTCTCCAATCCTATGCCGTCGCGTGTGACGATCCAATCTTGGGCAAAGCCATGTACGTTGCGGGAGAAAATGTTTTCTATCCTTCGCAATCGGAAATTTCCGCGGTCGAGTATTACATCAAGAATTATGTTTGGGGCGGATTGCAGGAGACCGACAAGGAAGAATATCCCTACGCGATTTATGGCATTCCCAACTGGAAAGTGAATCGCGACAGTCCTGAAGACACTGTCCGCGGCAAGAAACACGTCTGGCGAATCTACGATTATCCGCACGTGATCGCCATGTACTACTACATGTATCAGGTCGCTAAGTTTTATCCCTCCACGACAAATTACCTGAACGAAGACGGCTATCTTGAGCGCGCCTTCGGAACTGCAAAGGCATTTTTCACCGTCCCGGACGAAGTGATTAAGTGGTCCGCTGACAAAACGGGCACATACGACGAGCTTGTGATTCCAGCGCTGATCCGGGCTTTATACGACAGCGGCCACAAAGATCAGGCCAATTGGTTAAGAAACGCTTGGGAGAAGAAGGTTGAATATTTCATTAACGATCATCCGTATCTTTTCGGCTCGGAATATCCTTTCGATTCGACGGGTTTCGAATCTACGGAAGCTTTCGCGCGTTACGCGATGCATCACGTGAACGCCCCTGGTGATTCTGCTTCGCCGAACCCATCGCAGACAGAATTCAGCCGCGCGGTGAAATACACTGACGCGGCGGAATTCTTGGACGAGCAGATGAAGTTGAACATCGCCTGCCGTGGTTGGCTCGAAACTGCCTATTACGATTTGGGCAGCGATTATCGCGCGAGCGGCAACGCTAGCTACACGCTCAGCTACATGGCGCAGATGGGCGGCTGGGCCGTGATGGATTATGCCCTCAATTTCGCGAAGGATCCTGCAACCTACATGCGGCTCGGATTCGCTTCATACCTGAGCTCGTGGGCGCTTCTTAATTCCGGCACGCCAGAATCCAACTACGGCTACTGGTATCCTGGGAAAAATAATGACGGCGGTGCAAGCGGCGGCTTCGAACCGCGTCCTTGGGGCCGCGCGTGGCTGGGCAACAAAGAAATGGGACGCGGCCCGTGGTGG
>DASYZC010000360.1:0-11052 GCA_035949735.1 Candidatus Acidiferrales bacterium
TGCAGAATCACAACAATTTGCTCAGCAATCGGTACCGGCAGATCGCCGCCCAATTGACCGGTATGGATGCCACATTCGCACCGAAAAAGGGATTCTTTTCATTTCCGACAAAGAGGTAAATGAGCCATGGCACCGGTTCCAATCACTTCGACGCGAACGGATTTCGGAGCAGTAAAGGCTGCGATTCACCGCAAGCTGATTCAAAAATTGAATCTCGATCGTCTGAATGAGGTCAACCGCGACGAAGTCCGGCGCGAAGTGGGACTGATTCTGGAGGCTCTCGTCGTCGGCGAGTCCACGCCGATGAATCTCCAGGAACGCGAGAGGCTGGCGCAGGAAGTTCTCGATGAAGTATTCGGTCTCGGGCCTCTCGAACCCCTACTGGCGGACCCGACGATATCGGATATTTTAGTGAACACGCATAAGCGGGTCTACATCGAGCGGAAGGGAGTGCTTGAGCAAACCGGCGTGCAGTTCCGCAACGATGCCCATTTGATGGGCATCATTGACCGAATTGTTTCGGCGATCGGCCGGCGCGTGGACGAGTCTTCCCCAATGGTAGATGCCCGGCTCGCGGACGGTTCGCGCGTCAACGCTATCATTCCTCCCCTCGCCGTGGATGGGCCGTGTCTCTCCATCCGACGTTTCGGGCGGGACCCTTTGACCGCCGATGACTTAGTCGGGAACAAATCTCTCACTCCCCGAATGCTGGAACTCTTGCAGGGATGCGTCAAAGCGCGCCTGAACATTCTGATCTCCGGAGGAACGGGCGCCGGCAAGACGACCTTCCTCAATGTTCTTTCGTCCTATATCTCGAATCGCGAACGGATCGTCACGATTGAGGACGCGGCGGAATTGCAGCTCAACCAGGACCACGTGGTGCGTCTGGAGACCCGGCCTCCCAATATCGAGGGCCGTGGAGCCGTCCAGCAGCGTCAATTGGTGATCAACTCTTTGCGTATGCGTCCCGACCGCATCATTGTGGGTGAGGTTCGTGGCGAAGAGGCTCTGGATATGCTTCAGGCGATGAATACGGGCCACGACGGCTCGCTGACCACCATTCACGCAAATACACCGCGTGATGCCCTGAGCCGCTTGGAAACCATGGTCGCGATGGCCAATCTCAATATTCCTGAGGGCGCCATTCGCCGCCAGATCTCCGCGGCCATTGACGTGGTGGTTCAGGTGAGCCGCTTGAGCGACGGGACGCGCAAGATTGTAAGTATCGCGGAAATCACCGGGATGGAAGGGGAAGTGGTTACGATGCAGGATATTTTCGTGTTTCGCAAACGCGGTGTCCGCGAAAACGGCGAGGTAATTGGTGAGTTCGTGCCCACGGGTATACGTCCGAAGTTCTCAGAGCGCTTGATCGTTACGGGTATTCAGCTGCCCATGTCCATGTTCGAAAAAGGGGAGTTGGCCTAACTTTGTTTATGACCTTGCATTACAACTCGTTGCTGACGGCCGTCGCTGGAGCATCGGACCCGTCTCGATTTGAGCTCCGCGAGGCGCAAGGAATCTAATATGGCGCTGCTTGTTTCTATTTTAACGTTCTTGGTCGTTACAGCGGCGTTCCTTTTCATCTGGCTTTTTGCCGGAACCTCTAAGGGCCAGGAGGTGGTCCGGCAGCGGATGGAAGCAGTTCGCAAAGCAGAGCGGCGAGGCGGCGACGTCGCCCTTGGAGTTGGTCTCCTGCGCGATGAGATGCTCAGCGGTGTCCCCTTTCTCCATCGCTTGATGCTGCACTGGTCATGGTCGACCCGCCTTCGCGAGCTTATAAGCCAGGCGGGATTGAAAATGAGACCCGCCTCACTCGTGATGTTGAGCTGCGCAACCGCCCTAGCGGCGTATTTGGTCGCCGTACACTTTTTCCATGGTTTTGTTTTCGCACTCCTGGTTGGATTGGCGACCGGTACAATTCCGATTGCCTCTGTGGCTTGGAAGCGCCATCGACGATTTCGGAACTTCGAAGAACACTTTCCTGAAGCGCTCGATTTGCTGGGTCGAGCTGTCCGCGCGGGTCATGCCTTCACCACCGGTCTCGAAATGATTTCGAAAGAAATGGCGCAGCCGATCGCTGGCGAGTTTCAGACTGCATTTGACGAACAGAACTTTGGTCTCCCGCTCCGAGATGCCTTGTTAAACATGACGGAGCGAATTCCGTTGATTGACGTCCGCTTTTTCGTCACCGCACTGCTCATTCAAAAGGAGACGGGCGGCAATTTGGCGGAGATTCTGGACGCTCTAGCGCGCGTGATTCGCGATCGCTTCCGGATATACCGGGAAGTCAGGGTAAAGACTGCGCAGGGGAGGCTGACTGCCGCGATTCTCATTGCACTCCCCCCGCTCATGATGGTGATGTTGGAAATCGTAAACCCGCATTACATCAGTGTGCTGTTCACCGACCCGAAAGGGCCGATGGTTTTGGCCATTGCCGGGATTCTGCAGGTCATCGGGTCCATCATGCTTTGGAAGATCATTCATATCGAAGTCTGAGGTGGAAGAAAAAAGATGCTCTGGGCCGCAACCGGAATAACATTCTTGGCCACCGTCGCCGCGATTGGCGCGTTACTCTATGCTTTTCTGCCCGCCGAAATGAATGCTGTTGGGCGACTCTCGCGGCTACTAAATGTATCCCCACCCGCTTCGGACGCCGCGTTTCCGAAAAGGCAGAAGGAGAAAGTGCGCGACACCCTCGCGTCTGTTGGGAAACTGCTGCCAGCTGCTTCTGGAACGCGATCTAGCGCTCAACTGATGATGCTCCGGGCTGGCTACCGCAGCTCAAATGCCATCATGGCGATGCGTGGAGCGAAGATCCTATTGCCCCTGGGGTTCGTTGCCGTAGTTGTGGCCAGCGGATTGTATCGCTGGAACCCATGGATCTCTGTTTTGGGTGCGCTGGTGCTCGGATATTTGCTTCCGGAACTCTGGCTCGTCTGGCGCGTTCACGCACGCCAGCACCGGCTCCGCCTATCGCTCCCGGACGCTTTGGATTTGCTTGTTATCTGCGTCGAGGCGGGCCTTGGCCTGGATCAGTCTCTGATGCGCGTGGCGGAAGAGTTGCGTATCGCCCACCCCGAACTCAGCGACGAAATCGCCCTTGTGAACCTTGAAATGAGGGTAGGAAAAACACGATTAGACGCGTTGCGGGAGCTTGCTCGAAGGACCGGCCTGGAAGACATCAAGTCTTTGGTGGCCATGCTGATTCAGACTGAGCGCTTTGGCACAAGCGTTGCTCAGTCATTGCGGGTTCACTCCGACGATTTAAGGATAAAGCGGCGGCAACGGGCGGAAGAAATGAGCGCCAAAACGACGGTGAAGATGGTGCCACCGCTCGTTTTTTTCATATTTCCCGCCCTAATGGTTGTGATACTGGGCCCCGCGATTATCGCCATCATGCGGCAGCTATCGCCGATATTGAAATGATGGAAGCAACGGCATTTGTCTGGACGGTTAGGCTCGATTCGTAAGAGGCTTGGATTCGCTTGAATAGAAAGGAGCTTGGGAATGGACAACGTTACGCTGATCCGAGTAGTGGCGGGGGTGCTGGCTGTAGTTGTTCTTTTTATCATTATTTGGCGCCGCAAGCGGAAGATTGTCGAGTAATCACGTTCATCAGACTGAGGGGATAACCACCCTCGGGAGGATAGGGGCTCGGTGAGGTATGTCTAGCAACGGTCACAACCATGCCGTGTACGTCTACAACAAAACGCAGGAGACGTTTGTGGCCACGGAAGCTACGATCGCCGATAGCTATTTTCCGCGGCTTATTGGTCTTCTCGGAAGAACCAAGAGATGGGCCCAGCCAGGCCGCGGCCTCTGGATCGTGCCTTCCCGCGGCGTCCATACGATTGGAATGCTTTTCCCGATCGATTTGATCTTTCTCAGCAAGGAAAAGCAGGTCATTCACGTGGAGGAGCATGTGCGACCGTTCCGAATCTCAGCGGTCTCGCTGAAGGCTTCGAGTATCCTCGAGCTTCCCGCGCACACGATTTATCGCACCGGAACCAAAATAGGGGACCAGCTCGAGATCGCCCGCCTGAACAAATAGCATTTTCAAGAACGCCTTTGCCTGGAAATACCTCAGAATCCGAACGTCATCCGCTCGGCAGGCGTTTGGGAAATCCGCAGCTTCGCAGGATGCCTCAGGGTTTGCCGGTAACAGCGGCCTCCGGCGCATTCGTTGCGGCCCGTTGATGCAGGCTGTTGACGCGAGTCGGATCCCTCCACTCGCGCCCTTCGCGCCGCAACAACTCCTCTGCTTGCGCAGGTCCCCAGGTACCAGCTGCATAATTGGGAAAATCTCGCGGGGGCAAAGCCTTCCACACATCGAGAATCGGCTGCACGACCGCCCAGGCCGCCTCCACCATATCGGCACGCTGAAATAAGGTCGGATCGCCCATCATGCAATCGTAAATGAGCGTTTCGTACCCGGTGGAAGGAGTACTGCCGAAATAGTCCGAGTATTGAAAGTCCATATTCACTGCGCCCAAACGCACCACCGGCCCCGGAATCTTGGCCTCGAAACTCAATGAGATTCCTTCCTCGGGCTGGATATTGATTACCAGTTCGTTCGGCGTGATTCGGTCGATCGAGGTTTTGCGGAAGAGAACCAGAGGGGGGCGGCGGAAACGAATCACGATCTGCGTGGCGCGTGCGGCCATGCGTTTTCCGGTGCGAAGATAGAAGGGAACCCCGGCCCAGCGCCAATTATCGATGTGCAGAGCCATGGCCACAAACGTGGGAGTTTGCGAATCGTGTGCCACGTGCGGCTCGTTGCGGTATGCCGGCACGCGCTTGCCCTCGATTACGCCTTCGCCGTATTGGCCGCGCACCGCATGGTCGAGGACCTTTTCCGGGCTGAAAGGCTGAAGGGCCCGCAAAATTTTCGTTTGTTCGTCGTGGACCGCATCGGCGTCGAAAGAAATCGGAGGCTCCATCGCACATAGCGTTATCAGCTGAAAAATGTGGTTGGGGACCATATCCCGCAGAGCGCCCGCCGTTTCGTAATATCCGCCGCGCAGCTCGACGCCCAATTCTTCCGCGACGGTGACTTGGACATGATCGACATAGCGGCGGTTCCAAACCGGCTCAAAAATTCCGTTGGCGAATCGAAAGGCCAAGATATTTTGAACGGTTTCTTTTCCAAGGTAATGGTCGATTCGGTAGACCTGTTTTTCGTCGAGCACTTCGCCGACGGCGTGGTTCAGGGCAATGGCGGACGGCAAGTCGTGGCCGAACGGCTTTTCGATCACCACGCGTTTCCAAGTTTGAGCATCCTGTTTCGTAAGCTCGGCTGCACCCAGTTGCTGCACGACCACGGGGAAAAACTCGGGGCTGGTAGCCAAGTAAAAAAGGACGTTGCCTCTCGTGGATTGCTCCTTCTCCACTTGAGCCAAAGTTTCTTTTAGTTTTCCGTACATGTTGGCGTCGTGAAAATCTCCGGACACGTAGTACAGGCGCTTGACGAGCCAGTCCCACGATTTCGTCTCCACGCCGCCTACGGCGAACTCCCGAATGTCTTTACTGGCGCGCTCGCGGAACTCGTCCACGGAGAAAGGTTCGATCGAGACTCCGACAATGGCAAATTCCTCTGGGAGTAATTTGCCCTTGCACAGGTTGTACATAGCGGGGATCAACATCCGCTTAGTGAGATCGCCACCTGCGCCGAAAATCACCATCGCGCAAGGCCGGGCAGGGCTGCCCAAAGTTTCCTGCGTTAGCTTCCCAGAGTCAGTTTGATCCACGAAATGAACCTCCGAGGGGGCGCAAAGGACCGCCGAACTTGTGACGGGTAGAGGCCACGCCTACCTTTTGTTTGCAATAACTTAGGAGGCTTTCTACTCGTCCGGTGCGTCGATTAGATTCTGGGGAGCGCCCGCTGGCAATTGGATGTCGGCCCCAGGGGCACGAGCCGCGGACGGGCGTGCAGATATGCGGCGACGCTGCTCGCGAGGAGCCGGTCGTCGCGAGATCTTCGGGCGGGCCGTTACGTTCCACAAAAGTTTTCATCGCATCCATCTTAATACACGAGAGGTGGAGCGCAAGGGGCCACTCCTGTGGACTTTGGTCAGCGCCTTTCTGCGGTAATGATTATTGGATATTCTTGCCGTTTGGGAGCTAGGTGGCGCATTGCGGTTGACATGACTTAGTCCACAGGACTAGACTAGTTACATTTGGCGGAAAGGGACCCAGCATGAAAAAGGTGAACGTGCACGAAGCCAAGACACAGCTGTCAAAGCTACTTCAACGCGTGGCCGCGGGCGAAGAGATCGCTATCGCGAATCGGGGAGTTCCTGTGGCGCGCCTGGTCCCAGCGGCATTGCCGAAGGCACACCGAGAACTGGGAACGGAGTGCGAGCACTTGAAGATTGCGGAGGACTTTGACGCACCACTGCCGATGGACGTTCTAGCTGCTTTTCTTGGGGGAGAGAAGAGACGGAAAGGCAGGAGGCGGTGAAATACTTGCTCGACACCAGTGTGTTTCTCTGGGCTTTGGCTGCACCCAGCAAGTTGAACCGGCGCGCGCGCCAGGTTCTATCGAACCAGCGTGAGGGGCTGTTTTTGTCGGCAGCCAGCGCCTGGGAAATCAGCGTCAAATTTGGACTTGGGAAACTGGAACTCCCGGGCGAGCCTGCAAAGTGCGTCCCAAAGTGGATGCTTAACTGGGGTATCCGTGCGCTCGAGATTTCCCACCTTCATGCACTGGCTGTTGGCGACCTGCCGTTTTATCATCAGGACCCGTTTGACCGAATGCTGATCGTGCAGGCGACGATGGAAGAGATGGTGCTGCTGACGGCGGATCGAATGTTTGAGAAATATTCTGTCGAGACGCTTTGGTGTGGAACTTAGTTAAAAGCGAGTCTCTCATGCGAGTCGCTGCAATCTATGACATTCACGGAAACCTTCCTGCTCTGGAGGCGGTGTTGCAGGAGATTCACCAGACACAAGTAGACCGTGTGGTGGTCGGGGGCGATGTGCTTCCGGGTCCGATGCCACGTGAAACGCTTGCGTGTTTAGCAGACCTAGATATTCCTGTGCACTACATCTATGGCAACGGTGAGGTTGCAGTGCTGGAACAGATGGCGGGCAAGGAGCCGAGCGCGGTCCCGGAGCCGTATCGACCCATCATCCGATGGACGGTAGAACAGCTTGATAGCGAATACGAGAGTTTGTTATCCGCCTGGCCGAAAACACTTCGGTTCGAGATTGACGGGCTGGGCCAGGTGCTGTTTTGCCATGCGACGCCTCGAAACGAGAACGAGTGCTTCACTCGTTTGACCGCTGAAAACCGGCTTTTGCCTGTCTTCGAGGGAGTCGACGCGGCTCTGGTTGTCTGTGGCCATACGCACATGCAATTTGATCGAATGATTGGACGCGTGCGTGTGGTAAATGCCGGAAGCGTAGGGATGCCGTTCGGGGAGCCGGGCGCGGATTGGCTTCTGCTTGGTCCCGACGTTCAGCTTCGGCACACGCACTACGATCTTGCGAAGGCAGTGGAGCGCGTTCGGGGCACGCAATACCCGCAAGCACAAGAGTTTGCGGCGCGCAACGTTCTCCAACCTCCATCAGAGGAAGAAATGCTTGAGGTGTTCAGCCGCGTGGGTTGACCTAAGGGCGGTTTGGAGCCTCCGCGACGAGAGGGAGATTCTTCGGTGGCCGGCAGGGCATAGTCCGAGGATACAGACAATATTCTTACGCGAGCCTAGGAAATCGACGCAAGTGGTCGTTGGTGGAAAGAAAAATCGTCTACGGTACGGGGCGGATTTCGCTATTTTCTGGGGGCGTGGTTGCAGCACGCTCGGGCAAGCCCGAGCGGCAAACAGCGGGAGCAAGCTCCCGCACTCCACAGGAACCTGGGCCGCCTGGCTATTTCACTGCAGCGCTTGGGTGATGGCTTCGCGGAGCTTGGCTAAGCCGGCGGAGAGATCGGGGCCAAGGTGAACGCGAAGGGCACGGCGGCTGCGTTCGGCGAGCACTTGAAAATCGCCGCGGGCCTGAGCGGCCTGCACGATGCCGAAAGTATACTTCTGTCCTGGCACCGGAAGATCCGGGGCGTAATCACACGTGATTTGGAGGAAGACGCCGCAGTTTGGACCGCCTTTGTAGGCTTGTCCCGTGGAATGGAGGAAGCGCGGGCCGAAGCCGAGGCAGGTGGCGACGCGTCTTTTGTCGCGCACGCCGTGACGGATGGATTGGAGCGCGGCTTCATTCGCGTCATTCATCTGGATGAAACCGAGCAAGGCGAAGTAATCGCCGGCTTTGAGGCGGCTCAGATGCGCGCGCAGGTACGCAGCAAGCGTGGCATCTTTTCCAGGTGCTTGCTTGAGAGCGGCGGCATTCTTTTCGTCGGTGAAGAGCTTGATGCCGTCCTGTTCGAAGATTGGCGATTCCTCGGGAAGTGAGCCGGATTTTTCGTATTGGTCGGTTAGTTTGCGCGTTTCGATCTTGCTGGCTTCGACGTCCGGTTGGTTGAAGGCGTTGATGCCGATAATGGAACCGGCGACAGCAGTGGCAATTTCCCATCGGAAGAATTCCTGGCCGATATCGATAATCTCCGGGACGCTGATACGAATGAGGGGATGGCCGGCTTTTTCGAGCGCGTCGATGGCTTTGTCCTGCTTTGCGTCGGGAGCGGCGGTTAGGCGCAGGTAGACGAAGACGCGGTCATTTCCGTAGACATCAGGTGCGCCGATTTCTTCGCGGTCCACGGGGATGAGGCCGCGTCCGTCTTTGCCAGTGGACTCGGCGAGCAATTGCTCGAGCCAAGCGCCGAGGTCCGAAATGCCGGGCGAGGTAAAGATGGTGACTTTGTCGCGGCCAGCCTTTTGAAGCGTTCCGAGGATTGCGCCAAGAATGACGCCGGGATTTTGGTCGGCGGGCACGACCGAGGCGCACGCCTGGACCATTTCCTCGGTCCGGTCGAGAAACTTGGGGATGTCGACGCCCTGAACCGCGCCGGGAATCGTTCCGAAATTGGAAAGAGCTGAGTAGCGGCCACCGATACTCGGGGAACCAAAAAACACGCGGCGAAAACCCTCCGATTCGGCAACTTTTTGCAGGTGCGAGCCGGGGTCGGTGATTGCGATGAAATGCGATGCGGCTTTCGCGGGGCCGACGGTCTGCTTCACGCGTTCGAAGAAATATTGCGTGAAGATGTTTGGCTCAAGAGTGCTGCCCGATTTGCTGGACACGATGAAGATGGTTTTGGCGAGATCGAGCTTGGACTCGAGGGCTTTGATTTGAGCGGGAGAAGTGGAATCTAGAATCAAAAATTCGGGATGGCCCGAAATCTTGCCGAAAGTGAACTTCAAGACTTCGACGCACAAGCTGGAGCCGCCCATCCCGAGAAGGACAGCGTGCGTGAAGCCCTCAGAAGCGATTTCCTTGGCAATTTCGCGAAAACGATCGGCATTCGATCTCTGATCCTCGGTGATGGAAAGCCATCCGAGCCACTTGCTTTCGTCGGAGTTGGTCCACAGCGAAGCATCGCGCGCCCAAAGACGCTTGACCTTGTTATTCGCAGTCCAATCGTCGAGCGCGGACTTGACTGATTGAGTGAGATCTTGCGGCAACTTGTAAGAAAGGCTTCCGGAAGCGGATGGCGCGGTTTTCTGAACGCTCTTCTCGACAGCCGCGAGGAGCGTATCGAAAGCCTCAGCAAACAGCTTCACGCCGTCTTCAGTAAGTTGGTCGGTGACTGCCTTCATGGAGATTCCCGCGCGGGCGAGGTCGTTCATGGTTTGACGGGCTTGATCGACATTTTCCTCGAGGCTGGCGCGGGGCTTGCCGTGATCGCGGAAGGCGTCAAACGTGGCTGGAGGGATGGTATCGACCGTATCGGGGCCGATGAGTTCTTCCACATAGAGAATGTCGCTGTAAGCGGGATTCTTCGTGCTGGTGCTGGCCCAGAGCAGGCGTTGAGTTGCGGCGCCGCGTTGGGCCAGGGATTGCCAGCGGGGTCCATCGAAGATTTTCTTGTAGAGCTGATAGGCAAGCTTGGCATTGGCAATGGCAACTTTGCCTTGAAGCCCGCTTAGAAAAGCGCGATCGATGCCGGAGTGCGGATTCTTGAGCAGCTCGGCGAGTTTGCTATCGACGAGGGCGTCGATGCGGCTGACGAAGAAGCTGGCAACGCTGGCTACGCGGCTGACGTCGCCATCACGCTTTGCAAAATCCTCGAGGCCGGCGATAAACGCCTCAGCAACCTTTTCGTAAACTTCCTGCGCGAAAAGGAGCGTGATATTCACATTGATGCCGCTGCCAATTAGTTCGCGAATAGCGGGCAATCCCTCGGGCGTGCCGGGAACCTTGATCATGATGTTCTCGCGAGCGACCGTACTCCAGAGGCGACGCGCCTCGTCGATTGTTTCGCGCGTCTTGTGGGCAAGGTAGGGCGAGACTTCGAGGCTGACGTAACCGTCGCGGCGTTGAGTTTGAAGATAGACGGGCCGCAGGATGTCCGCCGCATCCTGAATATCGCGGATGGCGAGACGTTCGAAGATGGCCTTGGCGTCGAGACCCTTTTGCTTGGCAAGTTCCTCGAGCGACTGGGCGTAGTCCGTGCTGCCAGCGATGGCTTTTTCGAAGATGGCTGGATTGGAGGTCATGCCGCGAAGGCCGTCTTCGGCAATCAGGCGGGCGAGCTCGCCGGTGGTGAGCAGATTGCGGCGAATGTAGTCAAGCCAAACGGACTGGCCGAAACGGGCGAGGGCCTTGAGAGGATTTTCGGATTGTTGTTTTCCCTGCGTGGCGGCGGTTGGATTCGCGGCGGTCGTCATTGTGTCCCCCAGATAGTTACCAAGCGATTTTAGCGCAGGTGAGGGCTGGGCGCGAATTTGGTGAAACTTGCGCCGACCTTGCGCGGGCTTGGCTTCGAGGCAAATTTGTTGTCCCGGGAGAATGAGAAGCGTAGGATGCGTTCCCGAAGAGGTGTGACATGGATTCAGCGGCGGCAGCGTTTTCATCCAGCGGAGCTTCCCACGATCTGGACTTTGCTTCGGCATTGCAGGCGGCCGAAGCCATTCGCAAGAAACAGGTTTCGTCCGTCGA
>DASYZC010000361.1:0-3125 GCA_035949735.1 Candidatus Acidiferrales bacterium
AGCTCGCGGGCTTTCCCGAGTCTCCCAGACCAGGCTTCAGTATCGGATTCAACTGAAGGCATCCAGTCTTCTGCGCCTGGTTTTCCTACAGCCCAATCCGCCTCCTGCTTCATGGCTGCCACGTTGCCCTGAAAGAAGGCTAGTGCATACAGGTTTAGGTGCAGGGGAATATTGTCAAGCTTGCGTCTCACCGCCGCTTCGGTTGTGGTCCTTGCTTCGTCGAAATGGTTCAGGGCCAGGTAAATCTGGCCGAGATTCTCATACAGGACCACTGTATTCGGTTCCAGGCTAAGCCCTTCACGGGTTTCTGTGGCGGCCTTCTCATATTGCCCCAGAATCATGTCGCTGCTGCCGATATCGACATAAGCCACAACATCGCGCGGATAAACTTGTATCCACAGTTCGTAAGCCTGATTCGCTTTTTCCAGCTCGCCGGTGGCGAATGTGTAGTAGAGGGCGGAGATGTGGAGTCTTTCACGTCCGGTGACTCGGTCGCGCAAATCGAAGGCTTTCTTCAGGTAATCGGCGGCAAGACGCGGCTGGTTCAGATTGAAGTAATTCACTCCGAGACGGTCATACGCCAGCGCAAAGTGGGGGTCGAGTTCGACGGCCCGCTTGTAGAATGGAATGGCTTCAGCGTCTCCGTTTTCGCGAAAGGTTGTAAAACCCAGGGTGTAAGCCTGGAGGGCTTCCAGGGAATTCGTGGTGGCCTGCTCCAGCGGGACATCGAATTTCTGCACCGAGCTGAGGGATTCGCCCACCTCGTTGCGAAGCTTCGCTGCGGCCTGTCCCAACGCCGGGAGAACTTGCTCCTTTCCCGCGGCTGTGATCTGCTGGCGTGCCAGCACGTCTCCGCTCGCGCAGTTCAGGGCCTCCAGGCCAATCACGTATTGCGTTCCCAGCGTCGCAATCGAACCTTCCAGGTAGGCTTTGCTCCCTGCACGCTGACACACTTCGCGCGCCAGGTCTCGCGTCAATCGCTGGCCCGGAGAGCGTGTCATCTGCTGTAGCGTCTCGCGAATCTTCTCCTCTGAAAGGATGTTAAGGAAAGGCGACTGTCCCAGGTCCACGGCCAGGGCTTGTTTGAGCGTGTCGTCAAAGACTGAATCGCCGGTCGTGTTCGTGAAATCAGCGAGCACGATGGTGTCTTTCTCGGTGAGGGCATGCGCCCCGCGCGCAAAATAGAGCCAGCTACCCACACCCAGAGCGACCGCCACTACCGCAACGGCGGGAATCGCAATCCATCGCGGCCGAGTTGATTGAGCGACAGGCTTCACCCCGGCCTCGGCTGCTCCGACGAATGTACGACCCGAATCTGAATCGCGTTTCAACCGCTGCAAATCGGTGCGAATGTCGGCGGCGCTCTGGTAGCGCAGCCTGCGGTCTTTCTCCAGCGTCTTATTGATGGCCTCTTCGAGCCTCGGCGGAATATCGGAATTCAATCGCACGGGCGCGACTGGCGCTCGCTCCAGAATCGCGTTCGCAATGACCCCAGTTGTGTCACCCCTAAAAGGCATGACTCCCGTCGCCATCTCGTATAGAACGGCGCCAAACGAGAACAAATCCGTGCGTGCATCTAGCTCTTCGCCGCGCACTTGCTCCGGTGACATGTATGCGAGCGTGCCAATCATAGTGCCAAGCCGAGTCAGCTGTTCCAGCTCGCTGGCTGTGGGCATCGCCGAAAGATTCACCGCACCGCCCACAGGTGCCAGCTTTGCCAAGCCAAAATCCAGAATCTTGGCGTGCCCGCGCTCGGTGACAAAAATGTTGGCGGGCTTGATGTCGCGGTGAACGATTCCTTTGGCGTGTGCCGCATCCAGCGCGTCGGTAATCTCAACCGCCAGTTCCAACGTCACATCGAGCGCCAGTGGCCTGCCAGAAATGCGGTGCTTCAGTGTCTGCCCGTCGAGGCATTCCATGGCAATGAAGGGCTGACCGTTGTGCTCGCTGATTTCGTAGATAGTGCAAATATTGGGATGGTTCAGGGCGGAAGCGGCCTGCGCCTCACGGTTGAAGCGGCTCAGAGCTTGTGAGTCTGTCGCGAACCCGTCGGGAAGGAACTTCAAGGCAACGAAGCGATGGAGCTTGGTGTCCTCGGCCTTGTAGACGATGCCCATTCCACCTCCGCCTAGCCGCTCAACAACGCGGTAGTGAGAGATGGTCTGGCCACACAGGGACTGCGATTCTGGCATTTGGCCCAGATATTAGGTCGCGTGCGGGGGCAAGTCAATGTCGCAAAGTCCTGGTTAACGGGGTGATCCCAAACTGACCACTACTCAGCGCAAGGCTTCGGGGGAAGAGACAAACGGGCTAGCATCCGTTTTCCATCTTGGAAACTGAGCTTTCCAACCGCGCCGGGCCTTTCGGTCCACATCGTACAATTTAAGTGATTCAGGGCATGCCGCCGCTTGGGATGTAGCCGGCCGCTTGCCTCGATTCGAGCTCTCAGAGGCGAACACAATGGACACCAAAGCGGCGGACGTGCGTCCTCGTTCGCAGGCCCTCGCTCAACCGCTGGTTAAGCCCGAAGAGCAGGAACTGGCGCGCAAACGCGAGGAGCAAGCCTCGCTCGAAGCCGAGCTTGCCGAGCGAGAGCTGCGCTCTGCCAACTTGCGTGCGGAACTCGGAGCGTTCGAACGGCAATACTTGCACTTCGTGGGTTCGCGTTACGCGGAACTTGACGAATTGAAGGCCCAGATTGCCGAGCGGCTGGCCCGGGAACAGCCCGGCGGCGAGCGTGCCCAGAAGGCGGCTCGCGATGCGCGCGCGCGCGCCGATGAAACGAAGTCGGCGGCGGGCGAAAAATCCGTCAGGGAACCACGCGCGTTCGAGTCCTCGCCGGAAATGAAACGGCTCTACCGCGAAGTTGCCAAGCGCGTGCATCCCGACCTTACGTCCAATCGCGACGATCGCGCGAAACGCCAGCAATTGATGGCCGAAGCGAACGAAGCCTACGAACGCAGCGATGAGGCTAAGCTCACCAAAATTTTCACCGAATATGAATGCAGTCCGGAAGCTGTCGAGGGCGAAGGCGCGGGCGCCGAACTGATTCGCGTGATCCGGCGCGTGAGCCAGACTCGCGGCAGGCTGGCTGAAATCGAGGCGGAGGCGCAGGAAATGCTGCG
>DASYZC010000362.1:0-6354 GCA_035949735.1 Candidatus Acidiferrales bacterium
GCGTGGAACAACATCACCTTCACGGCTGCCGAAGTGAAGAATCCCAGCCGCAATCTGCCGATTTCGCTCGCGCTGGGGACGGGTACCGTAATTTTGCTTTATACCTTGGCAAACTTCGCGTATTTGCGAGTGCTGCCGCTCTCCGGTGACCCGCACGGCGCGACCGTGCTTTCGCGGGGAATCGAATTTGCTGCAGACGGGCGCGTTGCAACTGCTGCGGTTCAAGCGATGCTCGGGCCGGTGGGAGCCATCTTGATGGCGCTCGCGATTTTGGTTTCCACGTTTGGATGCAATAACGGCCTGATTCTTTCCGGCGCCCGCATCTATTATGCCATGGCGAAGGACCGGCTTTTTTTCACATCCGCTGGCACGGTGAACCGCCACCATGCTCCAGGAGTCGCACTCGTGGTCCAGTGCGCGTGGGCGTCTCTGCTTTGCCTTTCGGGAACCTATAGCCAGTTGCTCGACTTTCTGATTTTCGCGGTGATGATCTTCTACATTCTGACCTTGTTGGGGCTGTTCCTGCTGCGCTGGAATCGTTCGAGTTTGACGCGTCCCTATCGTGCAGTTGGATACCCTTATCTGCCGGCGCTGTACATCCTGATGGCTGTTTTTCTCGAAATTCAGCTGCTGAGGTATAAACCACAGTACACTTGGCCGGGGCTGATCATCGTTTTGCTGGGGTTGCCGGTTTACTTCATTTGGAGCTGGGCGGGGAAGCGGTCAGCGAGAGCTTAGCATGGCAGTGACAACACGACCGGAGGGAAATCTCGGAATGGCGAAGCCGCTGCTGGCAAAGAAGCCGATGGACTGGCTTCTGAACGAAGCCGAAGGCGTCGGCGAGCACACTCTCAAACGCACACTCGGACCCGTTTCGCTGACGGCGCTTGGCGTTGGAGCTATCATCGGCGCCGGAATTTTCGTGCTTTCAGGGCTGGGAGCGCATTACGCCGGGCCGGGATTGATGTTGTCATTCGTGATCTCCGGACTGGGATGCGCGTTCGCAGGTCTTTGCTATGCCGAGTTTGCCGCATTGATTCCTTTGGCGGGCAGCGCCTACACGTATGCGTACGCGGCGCTTGGAGAACTCTTCGCCTGGATCATTGGCTGGGATCTGACGCTCGAATACGCGATGGGTGCGAGCACGGTTTCCTCCGGCTGGTCAAATCACTTCATCGAATTCCTGAATATTTTCGGGCTCAAGATGCCGCTCTGGCTTGCCTACGACCATTGGACTGCCTTGCGCACAGCTCAAAACATCGTCGCGCGGCAGATGGCGCACTCGTCTGACCCAAGTCTTGTAGCAGGGACGCAAGCCTTCCTAAACAAAGTGGGCGACATCATTAGTGCGCAGTCTCCGGAACTATTGCGACGCGCGCACGACCTGGTGGCCGCGCCGCACCTCTTCGGGATGGAAGTCGGGTTCAATCTACCCGCATTCGCGATAGCGCTGGTTATAACCGCGGTTCTGGTAGTCGGAATCAAGGAGAGCGCGGCATTTAATTCGACAATTGTGATCATAAAAGTAGCTGTGGTGTTGTTCATCATCGCTTTGGGAATGCACTACGTGCATCCATCGAACTGGGGCCATGATTGGCCGTCCTTTGCACCGATGGGTCTCTCTGGAATTGGCGCCGGCGCGGCTTACATCTTCTTTGCATACATCGGTTTTGACGCTGTCTCCACGACGGCGCAGGAAGCCAAAAACCCTCAGCGGGACCTTCCGATTGGGATCATAACCTCGCTGCTTGTCTGCACGGTTCTGTACATTCTGGTAGCGGCAGTTCTGACTGGAATGGTGCCCTGGAAGGAAATAAACGTGGAGGCACCGCTCGCGGTGGCCTTTCTAGATCGCGGACTTACCAAGGCTTCATACCTGATTACCATGGGCGCGCTGGCGGGACTCACGAGCGTCATGCTAGTGATGTTGCTGGGGCAAACGCGCGTGCTTTACTCGATGGCCTGCGACGGGCTGCTTCCTAGGAAGTTTTTCGCTGCGATTCATCCTAAGTTTCGGACACCATATAAAAACACAATCCTCGTGGGAATACTCGCCGCAATCGTGGGAAGTCTCGTTCCAATCGACGACATCGGAAAGATGGTCAATATCGGCACGCTATTCGCGTTTGTGCTGGTGTGCATATCGGTGATGGCCCTGCGCCGAACGAACCCGGACCAGCCGCGGCCCTTCAGGACTCCCTGGGTTCCCGCGGTTCCGCTTCTCGGAATAGCCTTCAACGGCTATATGATTTACAAGCTGGGCGTCGTGAATTGGATTCGACTGATCGTCTGGCTTGTGATTGGACTTGTAATCTACTTCACCTACAGCCGCCACCATAGTTGCGTGCAAAGAGGCGAGCGTTTCTCGGAGTAGTATTTCCGGCGTGAATGGCGGCGCAAGATAGAAGGCCTCCAGCACCGGGAACTCCGTGCTAGATTGCGGCTCTGGCATTCGCTGCAAGGTGGCCTCCATTCAGCCTTTGTGCGAATCTAGCTTGCATGGCCGTATTCTCTCTACGTCGTTTCTCGGTATTCCTGCGGCGAACCTCGCTGCTCGATCGCGTGGCCGTTGCCGTACTGATCCTCGACGCCATTGAGGGCCTTGTTGTTCGCTTGGGGGTTGGCAAGCTTCCTTTTTCTTCCTTTGTCAACTTTCTCGGTTTTGCCGCCATCGTCTATTTGGCTGTGCGTCTCATTCGCTGGATTCGCGCACGCGTGCTGTGGAGCTTGCGGAATCGTCTGATTGTGGCCTACGTATTTATGGCTGTGGTTCCCGTTGTGTTGCTACTGACGATGGTGGCTGTTTCGTTCATTCTGCTGGAACTTCAAATTGGAGCGCATCTGCTGCGCGACGATCTCGAGCGTCATCTCACTGTGATCGCGGCCGATAGGAACGCCATCGCGGCCGCGCTTAGCCGCGAGCCAGGCTTGAAAGTTGACGAGCCGGTTTCGCCCACTTCCTCCGCCACTATCGATCCGGTGCTGTTGCGTCCTGGTGTCGCAAGCGTGATTGCGGCCGCGCAAGCGCAATGGCCCGACCTTCGCGTCTATTTGAATCACGGTCAACAGCTCGTGCGAACACGGAACACCTGCCCCAACTCATGTCTGGCTGAATTTCGCGGGCAGCTCTGGTTCGCATCGGCCGAAGAGTTGGCAGTGCCGGGCGGCCACGCCACAGTACTCGTTATCGCGCCCGTCACGCCGGCTCTCCTTGATAGCCTGCCTTCCAAATTAGGTCCAATCCAGCTGACCCTGCTCGACCCAACGACCCATCCCTCAAGCGATTCGCGCACCGTTGAATTTGGCAAGTCTCGATACGTTTTGGGGGAACAAATTGCCAGCGGCCGCCGAACGCTCGGTTCCCCGGAGAATTGGTTCGATATTCCTGTGGATGGCGTGGCCACATTGGAAGCTGTCCGCGCCGATCTCGGCCCAGACACGGTGGAGCGGCCTGTCCTGGCCAGTTTTTCGTTGCGATTATCGGCGGTCAACAAGGACCTATTGACGTCAATGGGCGCCTTTGGGCCGTACCTCGTGGATATCTTGATCGTTGCGGCCATCATATTTTTCGTGGTGGTAATCGCTGCGTTCGCAACCGGCTGGATTCTGACGCGAACGATCACTCGGTGGGCGGCTGACCTGTATGACGCTACGCTCCACGTACGGCGAGGTGATTTCAGCCATCGCGTTCGCGTGACAAAGCGCGACCAGCTCGGAGCACTCGGCGAATCGTTCAATGACATGACCAGCTCGATTTCCGAATCGCTCGAAGGACAGCGCGAGCGGCAACGCCTGGAAAACGAGGTCGCAATCGCCCACGAAGTCCAGCAGCAGCTTTTCCCTCGCACTCTGCCCACCGCGCCCGGACTCGATCTCGCCGCGATCTGCCGCCCCGCTCGAGTTGTGAGCGGTGATTACTACGATTTCATTCAGCTGGCGCCGGCACGCGTTGCGATTGCTCTGGCTGACATCAGCGGCAAGGGAATCTTCGCAGCCCTCCTGATGGCAAGCCTGCAAGCCGCCTTGCGCAGCATCGCGTCGCTCGGCGACCAGTGCAACACTGCCGATCTCGTCTCGCGGCTCAATGGCCACCTTTTCAGAAACACGTCGGACGATCGCTACGCAACGCTTTTCTACGCCGTGTACGATGGAGACGCCAAAACGCTCACCTACACCAACGCCGGCCATCCGGCGCCGTTTTTTCTGTGCGATGGCAGTGTCCGGTCGCTGGACGAGGGCGGAACGGTGGTGGGCCTTTTTGAGGAGCCCACATACGAGCAGCGGACGATCCATATATCGCAAGGCAGTTTGCTTGTGGTGTTCAGCGACGGGCTCGTGGAACCCGAGAGCGTTTACGGCCAGGAATTCGGCTTGGAAAGATTGAAAGCGGAAATGCTCCGGCAGCGCGGCCTTTCGCCGCCTCAACTGGCCGAAGATCTCATTGACGCCGCCGAACGGTGGTCCGGCACGGCGGAACAGGCCGACGATATGACGGTTGTGGTCGCCCGCATGGGCTAGGACGATTTCGTCCTGTGCAGCATTGATGGCGGCAATGAAGGCAAGGCAAACCTCCAGGTTCGCTATTGACAAGCGCAGGGGGACCCGCCATCTTAGTTGACTTTCCATTGCAGGCTTTGCGGCCGCGTTCGCGGTGCACGGAGACAAATCGTTGAAGATTCGTGTATGTTTTCATGACAAATGTTTCGACGGCGCTTCCTCCGCTGCAATATTTTCGCGTTTTTATCGCGAGCGAATCGAGCCGGATTCGCACTTTTTCTACACTGGAATGACTCACAAGGCTTCCCAGCCCTTCGAGGACGGCATCTTCGATGGCGATGAAAACGCCGTCGTCGATTTCAAGTATTCCAGCTCTCCGAGATTGACGTGGTGGTTCGATCATCACCAGAGTGCCTTCTTAAAACCGGAGGACGCCGAGCATTTCCGTCAAGATCCCTCCGGCAAAAAATTTTACGATCCCAGCTACAAGTCCTGCACAAAATTCTTAGCCACTATTGCTTCCGAAAAATTCGGATTCGATGCGCGTCCCCTGGCGGACTTGATTCATTGGGGCGACATCATTGACGGTGCACAATTCGCGTCTCCCGAAGAGGCCGTGGGACTGGCGCAGCCGGCGATGCAGCTGGCGCTGGTGATCGAAGCAGCGCCGGAGGCCAACCTGGTTCCTCAGTTGATTCCCTACCTTTCTGAACATCCGATCGATGAGGTTATCGAACTGCCTTTGATCAAAAAGCACCTCGGCCCGTTGCTTGAGCGGCATCGCCGTTCCATTGACATCCTGCGCGAGCGCGCCGACTTCAGGGACGGCGTGATTTACTTTGACGTGAGCGACCTCGATCTGGAGGGTTACAACAAGTTCGTGCCGTATTATCTGTGTCCGGACGCACTTTATTCCGTGGGAGTGAGCGCATCACCCGTTCGCGCCAAAATTTCAGTCGGCACCAACCCGTGGAAGGAAGCGTCGGCGGAAGTAAACCTCGCCGCAGTCTGCGAAAAATACGGGGGAGGTGGACATGCGCGCGTGGCAGCCATCTCGCTGGGCCCCGGCGATCTTGTCCGCGCCCGCCAGATAGCGAAGGAAATTGCATCGTCGCTCCGTCATTAAAAGCTTGTTCCACCGGCTCCTGGACACATGGAGAAGTAGTTTCATCGTGTTAGAATCGGGATTCGCCGGGCCGCTAGCTCAATGGTAGAGCAGCTGACTCTTAATCAGCGGGTTGGAGGTTCGAGTCCTCCGCGGCTCACCACGCCTTTTTCGCAAGTCTGCACGATTCGCCTTTTCTGAAATAGAGACAGTGCGCGATTCGCCGCGCCCAGCCAAATGTTCGCTCCTCTGAGCCTGCCGACGGACCTTTGCTTTCATCCAAGCGTGCGCGTGGCCAGTAGGGCAGCAGCTCACCCCCCGTTTCCACTCGCCCGTTACTGTACTACCGACCAGTAGCCCCGCTCTTTCCCTCCCGTTAGTCTGCAAATGTTTCGGTCCCTCTCTCTGTGTATCCGAAAACGTTCTGCGAACCGGCGCAGCTTGGGCAACCGGTACAGAGCTCAGATGGAGTCCGAAATGGGTGCTTCTGGAACAAGCTACACGAAGATCCTGAGCGTCGCCCTTGTCACCGCGTTGCTGTTCGCAATCGGTACAGTGACGCCCGCTATAGTCGCCGCAAACCCGGTCGCTGCTACATCCGGTTGTATGACATCGTCACGGACCTGGGTGAACTCGGCTCTGCCGCAGGTAGAAACTGGAATGTTTCGATTGGAATTTGATGCCACGCCTGCGTCCGCCGGGATCAATGGAGTTGTAGGCCTTTCCTCCGGGCCAGCCGGCACCTACACGAA
>DASYZC010000363.1:0-15612 GCA_035949735.1 Candidatus Acidiferrales bacterium
GCTCGGTGATCGTGGCTGAAGACTCGTCCGGCCCCACCACCTTCCTGGATATCGCATATCCTTACAAGGACCCAAAAACGGGGACCCGGCGGAGGAAATTCTACTACCTCGCGGTCACCCCGGAGATGCTAGTGGGCGCACCCCGAAAAGCGATGTTGCGCGAGACCATTCAAAGGCTCAGTTCTAATGGGGATCCTTCGCCGGCAGCCGGACTTTTGGCCAGCCCGGACTTTTCTCGAATGAGATCGCTACTTCCCGAAAAACTCTCCGGACTGAGCGGCTCGGACCTCACTCAAATTCCGTGGGACAAATTGTTCTCTCAGCTTGAGGACCGAATCGCGCAAGGGGCCAAGCAGAAAAACGAGCAGCAGCCGCCAGATTTGGGTTGGCTCAAGCCGGACTTAATCTCGCGCCACCTCCACATCGCGTTAAGCGGATGGTGGAAAGACTCCGGCGGCGTGTACTTCGATTCATATCTTCAATAAGGTGAGAGATTCTCTCGGGACCGGTTGCTTTGCGCTGATGGCGGTCTTTCTTGTGTGTCTCTTTCCCTCAGGTCTGGGAGCTGCCCAGCAATTGGCTTCACCGCAAGCGCCCCCGCTGCGATCCGCAACTGAACTCGTAAAGTTGGATGTCAGCGTTCTCGATCAGAGTGGAAAGTTCGCAGCCGGACTTACGGCGCACGACTTCCGCGTCTTGGACAACGGCATCGAGCAGCCAGTCGCCTTTTTCTCGCCGGTCGAGAGTCCGGCGCAAATACTCGTGATGCTTGAGACGAGTCCTGCCGTGTACCTGATCCGAAGTGAACACATCTCGGCTATCTACGCTCTTCTGGATGGCCTCGCCCCCGATGACCAGGTGGCGCTCGCCACTTACGACGCGACACCACATGGAATTCTGGGTTTTACCGAAGACAAAGCCGCACTCCGGGCGGCTCTTTCCGAAGTGCAGTACACGATCGGAATGGACGAGTTGAACTTATACAGTTCAATCTCGACGGTTCTCGACTGGATCGGATCGTCGACCGGGAAAAAGGCACTCGTGCTCCTCGGCACGGGACTCGATTCCTCACCTTCGCCGAACTGGGACGCGTTGGTCAAGAAGCTGCGCGGGCACGACGTCGTTATTTTCCCAGTTGCCCTTGGAGGCTGGTTACGCGGCGGACCTAGCTACAAGTCGAGGGCAAAGAAAAAAGAGTCGAGAGGGAATGCAAAACACGAGCCTGAGTCTCCGCCAACTCGCAGCTCTGAGATTTTCGCCAAGGCCGATGCGGCGCTGCTCTTGCTGGCATCGATGACTGGCGGTCGCGCATACTTTCCCGAATCCGCGGACGATTTCGTTCCGATATACCGTCAAATCGCTTACGAACTGAGAAACGAATATGTCCTGGGCATCCAGCCGGCACAAGATGGACAATTCCACTCGTTGACAGTCGAAGTGATCGGCAATCCCAAATCGACGACGCCGCGTGCGAAAACGACGGTTTATCGTATCTTCGCTCGCGCCGGCTATTTGGCTCCCAAACAGTAGTTTCGTATACTCTCATCCCAACGTGTTCGATCTCACCGGGGGCAAAATGAATCGGCAGCTTCAGGCATTGCTTGTATCCTGCATCGTATTCACCTTCGGGTTAGCGGCGTGGGCCGCGGCACCGGCAGCGAATCTCTCGCCATTTTCGCAACAGCCTCCTCCACGATTGCGATTTACGCTTGGAGGAAATGCAGCCGAAATTCCCGCCACCTTCGTCGACAGTCTAGTTTTCCTCCCAGTTCACGTGAATCAGAGCGAACCCAGTCTCTTCGAGCTGGATTCAACTGCTGCGGTATCGTCGATCGATTCTGACCGCGCGACAGAAATTGGGATTGGACGCGCGCCGGTACCCCTGCTCAATTTGAGCGGCGTCGATATTTCTTTGGCTTCCTTGGCGGAGACGGCCAAAAAAGATTTCGGCGCATACGTGGGCCGGCCCTACGAAGGCACGATTGGGAATGACGTTCTCGCGGACGCTGTCATCGAAATCGACTATGCAAGGCAAACCGTCCGCGTATACGATCCGGCAACCTACCAATACTCCGGCAGAGGAAAGACCTTTCATTTAAACCTGGCCTCGGGTGAGCCGGTGCTGCACGCGAAATTTAGCGAGACGAATGGCAAAACGTTAGAGGGCGATTTTGCAGTTGACACCGCCCTTGATGCATCGATTGTAATTTCAGGCAAGTTCGGGCAAACGCATCATTTGCACTTCGCACGTACCAAGACGATCCCGGCGATAGATATGGAGCTGGGCGAAGTGCAGCAGCCAGTGTTCGCAAGAATCACCCAAGTGAGCCTTGGGCCTTATGAAATACGAGATCCCATCGCTGTTTTTTCACGCGGAGATTTGCCGGCTGATGTCAAATCTCGTCTCGCCGGACGGCTGGGAGCCGGGCTGCTCCGTAGGTTCACCGTTACCTTCGATTACCCTCACCAGCGCCTGATCTTGGATCCCAACAGTGATTTTCGGATAGACGATTCGGAGGACATGAGCGGCCTCGCGATCCTTGCCACGGGTTCAAACCTTAAGACCTTCGAAGTGACCGAGGTACGATCCGGCACGCCGGGAGCCGATGCCAAAATTCAAAAAGGAGATGTTATCGCCGGTGTAGACGACGAGGCTGCCGCCGATCTCACTCTGGCAGCTATTCGCAAACTATTCCGCCAGCCGGGTACAAAATACAAACTTCTGATTCAGCGAAACGGTCAAACACTCACGGCCACGCTCCAGACCCGCCACTTATTATGAGCCCTGTGCGTTCGCCGGATTGACCGATCTCTCCAGCCGCGCCTCTTATTCGAATCGCCGCAAAGTCGTGGCCATATTGCTCAATCGGGCGTCTGCCTTCGCGAAGACGCTGCCGGGATCGAATTTCCCGGAATTATTTCTTTTGCCGGCGCGGACGCCCGTAAGGATCTCTATTCCTTGCTCGATCGTCGCAACCGGATAAATATGAAATAGGCCCTTTGCAACAGCCTCGATCACCTCGTCCCGCAACATCAGGTCATCAATGTTTTCTGCCGGGATGAGAACTCCTTGACTTCCTGTGAGGCCTTTCAGGCGGCAGACATCGTAAAAGCCCTCGATCTTCTGATTTACGCCTCCAATAGGCTGAATATCGCCTTGTTGGTTCACGGAGCCGGTAACGGCAAGGTCTTGCCGTACCGGAAGCTCTGCGAGCGCGGAAAGCAACGCATAGATTTCCGTGGAGCTGGCGCTATCGCCGTCGACGCCGGAATAGGATTGTTCGAAGCACAGGCTCGCTGCCAGCGACAGCGGCTTGTCTTGAGAAAATACTCGCCGGATATAACCTGAAATGATTTGGACGCCCTTGTCGTGAAAGCGGCCGCTCAGATTGGATTCGCGCTCGATATTGATGATGCCCGTTTTCCCGAGAGCCACCGATGCCGTAATCCGGACAGGTTTGCCGAACGCATAGCCGCCGATTTCCATCACGCTCAATCCGTTCACCTGCCCTGCCCGGCCACCGGTTGTGTCAATGAAAACGAGGTTTTGCTCGATCAGTTCGCGGATTTTAGTTTCGAGCAGATTGTGCCGGTCCACCTTTGCGTCCAGAGCGCGGCGAACGTGCTCGGCGCTGACGATCTGGCTCGCGTCGAGCTTCGCCGCATAGCACGATTCTCGCGCGAGATCCGCGAGGTCGAAAAAACGCGTGGTGATCTTCCCACGCCGCCCTGCCAGGCGAACACCGTGCTCGAGAATCGCGGCCACTGCCGAACGATCGAAGTGCAGTAGCTTTTCGTCGTCCACGAGTTTTCGCAGCCGTCCGCCGTATTGGCAAGCGACCTCCTCGCTCCATTTCATCTCTTCGTCGAATTCCACCCGGACCTTGAAAATCTTTTTGAAATCGTCTTCGTAGTCGTAGAGCATTTCGTACATATCGCGATCGCCGATCAGGATGATTTTCGCGTGAACGTCGATCGGCTCCGGCTTCAACGCGGCGGTGCTGAACGGGAAGAAAACGTCCACCGGCTGGATCTCGAGCTTCCCGTGATTCAAAGTTCGTTTCAACGTGCGCCACACGCCCGCTTCCGTCAGCGTATCCAGCGCGTACATCACCAGGAAGCCGCCGTCCGCCCGCAGCAGGGAGCCTCCTCTCAGGTCCATGAAGTCCGAGTTCCATCCGCCTCGCGTGTCGTAGCTGCGATGAATGGTGCCGAAAAGGTTCGCGTAGGTCGGAATCGTCTCAAATACAACCGGACATTTTTCGCTTTCCACGTGCGCAAGAATCACATTCACGCCGTAAACACGAAACGGATCGCGCTCAATGCGTTCCGGCTTCGGCGCGCTTCCGTCGGTCGCTGGCTGCTGTTCATCTTCACCCTCGCGTTCTTTGAAAGGATCGAGATTATCCAGAATGTGATGGCGTACCTCCTCCAGGTATTCCGAAATCGAGGAACTCGGATATTTTTCCTTTAGCTCCTCGATAACGCCATCGACCAATACGGAGGCGGCCTCTTGTTCGAGGTAGCTCATCTCGCTGGCCAGTTCGCGCGAAAGAGAGAGCGTCCGGCGGTACACCACCGTGAATTCCTGGCGAAACTGGTCGTATTTCCTCTCGATATCTTCGGCGGCGGTGTTTTCCAGCTTGCCGTCTTGCACCATCTTGGGAATTTCCTCGATGGGGACCATTTGCCCTTCAAGGACGGGAAAAATTTCCGGCAAGGCTACGGCCCCCACCTGCATTCTTCCAAGCGCAAATTGCTCGCGTGCGATTCTCCGCGTGAAGTCGTCCATCAATTCCTTTTCCCTTACAGTGAATCGCTCCACGATTCGGGTTTTCTGCCGTTGGAATGGTTCCCCTTCGAAAACTTGCGGAATGCGACGCCGCAGAAAATCGATGCCCGACTCGACCTCCTTTTTGAAAGCGTTTGCCTGACCTCGTGGCAGCGTCAGCAGGCGCGGCCGGTCGGCATTCTTGAAATTATTTACGTAACACCGGTCTGGCGCTGGCTCAGTTTCCGGATGCAAGTCCTCAATCATGCGGACAATCATGCCGCCGCGGCTTGTGCCGGAAAGTCCGCAGACGAATAGGTTGTATCCGGAGGCAGTCAGTTCCACGCCCATGCGCAGAGCGCGAAGCGCCCGCTCTTGGCCCATGTCTCCCGAAACGGGCGCTATTTCGGCGGTTGTGTCGAACGGAATCGTGGCAGGGTCGCATCGCCAGCGGAGCTTTTCTGGGGGCAGACCTTTGTGTCGAGGTTGGTGGTTTCTCGCCATCTCTTCGACTTCCTCAAAAGCGTCCTGAACTCAGGGACGACGTCCGTCCTCGCCTGGGCCGCTTTCTTCGAGATTCTCAACTCCCCAAACTGCTTGTTTGTTCAATAGCTCTTCAAGGGGCGCTACTCTAGCACACGCCGCCAGATCGGTTTCTACTAGGTTTCTAATTGTTTATCAGTGGATATCGACTCGGAAGCATACAGGTCGAGAAGGCTTGCCGCGGCCGCCACCACAATCGGCCCTAAAACCACTCCAAGCAGCCCGAACGCGCTGATTCCGCCCAGCACGCTGATGAACACCACGAGTCCACTCATTTCGGATCGACCGCTGATCAGCCATGGCCGGATTAGATTATCCACCAGACCCACTATCACAGCGCAGAAGAACACCAGAAGCAAACCGCGCAGCAAATGTCCCGCGATCATCAGGCTGATCGAAATCGGCAGCCACACGAGAGCAGAGCCCACGATGGGAACAAATGAAAGAAATCCCATCATCACGCCCCAAAAAATCGGCGCTTTAACTCCAGTAACCGCAAACGCCAACCCTCCCAAGGCTCCGTGCACGGCGGCTGCCACGAGGCTGGATGTGACGCTCGCGAAGATCAGTTCGTGTGTGTCGCCAAGCATCCGATCCCGGTAAGCGCTCCGGAACGGCAGTACCTTTCTCAGCCGGACAACCATAGCTGCTCCATCCCTATAGAAATAGAACATCGCCAGGATCGTCACTCCTAAATCGAACAGAAAAATGGCGCTGTGCTTCAATATGGTTCCGATCCGAGCCGCGACAAACGTCGCGGCTAATTCGCCATAGTGGCGAAGCGATTCCGAAAGGTCGCGGGCGTTCGCAGCCGGAAATCGATGCTGAATTTTTAGCCAGAGGTCGTTTAGCCAGGCGAAATGGCCAATCGCTACCTCGAATTGTATTGACTGCGCTGCGTTCACGCCTTGCCGGACAAACGCAATCATTACGAAGAGTGACGGAACAATCAAAATCAGCGTTATCGCGGCCGTGCTAACGGCCGCGCCGGTTGTCGAGCCCAGTCGCGCAGCCAAGCGCTCGTACGCCGGATAAGAGACCACCACCAGAACCGCGGCCCAAGCGAGCGGCACCACGAACGGCGAAACCACGAGGTAGGCCAGATAAACGAGCAGGATGACTATGCCGTAGAATAGGACACTGCCCAACCGCCTGGGAGCCGCCGCTTCAGTTGTCAAATGTCCCTCGTCGTAACCGGTCGCCGGGCAGTCAGACTGATAGTTGTATTCTCCGCTTTTGTCAACTGCGGGAGGCTTGCCAGAACCACGAGGTCTCACCAGCGTTAGAAGCGGCGCTAGCGAACGTTAGGAAACAGGGCCGCGCAGATAGAATTTCGCAGAGGGCCTAGTGGTCCGCTTCTTCATGCGCGCCGACGGTTTCATCGGGCACATCGCCGACGCGGCCCTTCACGCGATCGTACACGCTGTACTGGCAAGTTGAACCGATGGCTTCGTTGTAATAGGTCGGCACACCGAGAGCGGTGCGCAGCTCTTCATTGAAGCGTCGCAAATTGGCGAGTTGTTCCACGCGGATGGGATGTTTGCGCCCTTCGTGCGTCAGCAGGAATTTCTGATAGCCCGCATCCCAAAGATGCGTGAACTGCCCTTGCAGCATGATCGAGGGAATGATCGTCATCCGGTAGTTGCCTTGAGGCTCCTTGCGGAGCTCCGCGCCGCAGCCATACTTCTCGATGCGGACCACTCCGCCCGAACTGCGCACGAGGAAGCCCTTTGCAGAAAGCGACTCCACCTGCGGCTGGTTGAAGAGCTTGTTCACATACCACATAGGTCATCCAGAATATGGACTCCGCTGCCATCCTGTAAAGCCCAAAATGGCCATCAACGCGTTTCCTGACGGTATAGCGCGCGCGTGTGCCAGATAGCAGCCGCTACGACCATGATAGACATCCCGCATGTGGCCAACACGCCGCCAAAGTCGAAGAGGCGATAAGAGTATCCCGGTACTTTGGCATTTGGATGAAACCATAGCGCCAGATTGCCGGCCGCCAACAGAATCCGGATCTCCGTGGGCCCGAATAACGCAAACGACAATCGAAAGATGCCCAGCGTATAGGACGCAAGATAACTCTCAATCGAAAGCAGCAGAAAGGCAATCAGCATGCTCGCGGCGACTCGCCAATCGATGTACGTAGAAATGGCAAGGCCGCTCATTAGAAACAGCGCACCGAAGGAATCGATCATGTGGTCCACGTAAAAGCCGTAGCGAGGGCGCTGCTGGTTTTTCACGCGCGCTAGCGTCCCATCGAGGCTGTCGCCAAACCAATTCAATGCCAGACACAAAGTCGCGAGCAACAAACCGGCCCGGTTCCAGTGTGCCCATGCATAGCTGCCACCCGCCAGGACCATCGCCGCAAATCCGAGAAGCGTCAGATGGTCGGAATTGACGCGCGCCGGAATGCGTGCCGCCAGCCAAAGCAGAACCTTGCGTTCCCAGCGCGACGTGATGCTCTCCTGAATGCGCTTCGCATCCTTGAACGATTGCGCGTTTTGCTCAAGCGGCCGATCGATTGACAGCGGATTTACACTCATTTTCATTGCCTCTCTCTTACGCCTAGCCACAAATTGAATTCGCCGCTATTTCAGTCCTTCCGAGTCGTGCGGTCACTTCGAGGCCCCCTCGAATTTCTTCGCGACCGCCGCGCGCGTGGCGTCCAGCGTGAAGCGGAGCGATTCGCTGGGAATCTTTTGAATGAATGGCCGGATCAGCCAGCCAAGGCCGGCGGGCACATCGCGCGTCAGGGAAATTGCGTTGCACTGGATATAGACTCCGCCGTCGGCCTGATAAAAGCGCCAATAGGAGTACAAACGCCAAAGAAGTCCGCGATCGTCGCCGGGGACTCTATCCTGCTCGTCCGCCTCGCCGGCGTTTTCAACCTCTGCGATGCGTGTGCTGTACGAACGGGAAACCGCATGAGCCTCGTCCAAAGTTCGGTAGTGAACCTCGTATTCGGTATCCAAAACCACGGTGATCACATGCACTTGCTTCAGCCGCAGAAACACGTGGAACACATCGCCCGAGCGATCGAGAAGTTTGGACTTCAGGACCTGCGGCCGGTAATAGTCGGCGTCGCGGTCGTAGTCTTGCAGTGCGCTCATCGCTTGCGCGAGTGAAATCCCCGGAATAAAGACCACTCCTACCCAGTCGTGGATAAGTCCACCCGGAATTGCGCTGCATTCCGGCGTGCCGCAATCTTCATTGCGTTTGGTGAGGACTTGCCCGCGTCTCGCCTTTGCGTAGGCTTCCCTGGCGATCGGCTCCGGCAGAGCATCAATCCATAGGAACGCCTGCCGTCCTGAAATCTGACGTTCGTCGCGAGTTTCTTTAAGCCGAATGTATTGATCAAAGGCGACCGCGGTTTCTTTCTTCAATTGTTCCGCTCGGGTGGGCCGAACACCGATACCAATGGCGGCTATCAGAGCGGCGACGATTGTAATCGCGCTTGAGATCGACTCCGGTATTCGTGTGTAGCTCGTCATGCGCCCAATGTGCCCGCGGCATCCCGGAGAATTCAATGACGCGCGCGTTATTTCAAGTCAACAGAAGCTCAATTCGTAAGCAAGTTAAAATCAGCAATTTAATCCATTCCCTCAATTAGAATGAGGGATCGCATCCCGAGTCCGCATCCGCAAATCGAGAGGAGCGAGTACGACCGCACCTGGGTACACCATGACGAATCAGCCTGTGCGAGCCTGGTCGTGAGCGAAAGTGGTCAAAAGCCTCGCACCTTCCGTTTCGGCACTTTTGAGCTCGACGTCGACACCGGAGAAATTCGCAAAGAAGGAAAAGCCCAGCCGCGCCTGCGCGATCAGCCGCTTCGAATTCTGCTCATGCTCTTAGAGCGGCCGGGCGACCTGATCACGCGCGAAGAGCTGCGCCAGCGACTGTGGTCTTCGGACACGTTTGTGGATTTCGACCATGGGTTGAATACCGCGATCAATCAGTTGCGCGGTGCGTTTAACGACTCAGCGGCGAATCCTCGATTCATACAAACGCTGCCGCGTCGCGGATACCGTTTCATAGCTCCTGTGGGAATTGCGAGCGCCGGCGAGTCCACCCAGTTTCGCGGCACGAAAGCCCCAAGCGCGCCTGAAGCTCCTGTCCGTGATACTGAGCCACCTGTGGGGCAAAACGCTCCCCGTTCGTCGCTCTTAAGCGACTCACGTGAGCTGCCTTCAGTTTCCACCGGAATCGTGCGAATTCTGTTTTCGCTGATTCAATGGATGTATCTCGCTTTCTATGTCGTTTCCTTGTGGCGTTTGCCTAAAGTCGAGACAATCGTCGCGGAATTTGGGAATCCTACTATCTGGACGGTATTACTGGTGGTCACCGCTGCTATCGGTGTGCCGATTCGTCTGTACCTGTTCTCGGCCATGGCCTTCAACTACCGGGGATTGAGCGCAAAATTCCAGAAGCTCTTTCCATTCTTGCTCCCACTGGATGAACTGTGGGCACTCGCCCCATTCCTGCTATTTCGGCAGATCGGTATCGGCCTGGCAATCGGCTTTGCGGCCGCGTTGCTTTATCTCCCGTTCGCCCAACGCTCCCTGCTTTTGATGGGCTTTTCGGTCCGTCAACCGCCAGATTGAGTGAACTGGCGGACGAACGCGATTGCCAGGCGAACGCAAACTCTATATAACGTTCTTTCCTTGAACGGTGGAAGCGCCTAGGGAGATTAATGACGGTGGCAGAGGCCGTGAGAGTCTTCTTATTGCTCCTTACAGCGGGAATCTTAACCATGCCCGCCCGCGCGCAGACTAGCTCGAATGGCGCGGCGCTTTTCCAGACTCACTGTGCCATGTGCCATGAAGGCGCGGCAGCCGCAGGCAACCGCGCACCCACGCGCTCCGCGCTTGCGCAAAAATCCCAAGAGGAAATTCTGCGCGCGCTCGAATCGGGCCCGATGGTCATTTACGGCAACAGAATGTCCGAGGCGGGACGCCACGCCGTCGCGGCATTTCTTTCCTCGAATACGGCGAGTACAGAGGCTTTATCGAGAGCAAATCTCTGTGCGACGAAAGAACCAATCACGCCCGCCGGTGCGACAAATCCCGAGAATTGGAATGGATGGGGCCTCGACATCGTGAATTCGCGCTATCAAACGCACACCACAATCGGTCCCGGCAACGTGTCGGGTTTGAAACTGAAATGGGCGTTTGGAATTCCTGATGCGAGCACCGCCTACGGGCAACCCACGGTGTTCGCCGGTCGCGTATTTTTCGGATCGGGCAACGGTACGGTTTACGCGCTGAATGCCGCGAGCGGATGCACGATATGGACGTACAAGGCCGAAACCACCGTACGAACGGCCATTACCGTAGCCGTGTCCGAAAAAGGCCGCTACTTGGCTTACTTTGGGGACGGCGAAGCGAATCTGTATGCGGTTGACGCGGATAGAGGAACGCTTGCCTGGAAAGTCAAAATTGACCCGCATCCCGGGGCAAGAATTACGGGAGCGCCCCAGCTGTATCGCAACCACCTTTATGTTCCCTTGGCGTCAAACGAGGAACTCAACGGCGGCGACCCCGACTATCCCTGCTGTACTTTTCGTGGAAATGTAGTCGCCGTCAACGCGCTGACCGGGAAGCAAATCTGGAAGGCTTACGCGATCGCGGAAAAGCCTGGCCCATCGAAGCCTGGCGCCAGTCACGCGAAATTCAGTCCCGCCGGCGCTGCCATTTGGGACGCCCCTACCATCGATGCAAAGCGCCGCGTTCTCTATGTTGGAACGGGCGACGCATACGTGGACCCGGCGGCCGAGGGCACAGACGCGATTGTCGCTTTCGACCTGGCCACCGGCAAACGGCTGTGGGTGCAACAAAAAACTCCCAACGACGTTTTCAATTTCGGCTGCATCGATCCGCGCCATTTCAATTGCCCAGTGCAGCCGGGCCCCGACGTGGATTTCGGTTCGTCGCCCATCCTGCAGGATTTGGGCAATGGCCACCGCGTCTTGCTGGCAGGCCAAAAAACCGGCGTCATGTACGGTCTCGATCCGGATACGGGCGGAAAAGAACTCTGGCAGGTTCGTGTGGGTCAGGGCAGTGGGCTGGGAGGAATCGAGTGGGGATCGGCGGCGGATGGAACGAATGTGTACGCCGCAAATTCTGATATTTCTACGCTCACGTCCTCGGGGGGCACTCCGCCACCACCAGGAGGCTTGGCTGCCATTAACATCCGCACCGGCAAGCTCGTCTGGAAGACGATGCCTCCGAAACCGGCCTGCCTCGGCCAATCGGGATGCAGCGCTGGGCAGCTCGCCGCTGTGACCGCGACTCCGGGCTTAGTATTTTCTGGCTCGATGGACGGCCACCTCCGCGCCTATTCGGCGAAAGACGGCAAGATCCTATGGGACTTTGACACGCTGCCCGATTTCCCCACTGTAAACGACGTAAGGGCCCACGGAGGCTCGATGAGCGGTAATGGTCCCGTTGTAGCGGGAAATATGATATACGTGGCCTCCGGTTTCGACGTAACCGCGGGTATGCCGGGAAATGTGGTCCTGGCATTCGAGGATGCGCAGGCGGATTCGGACTCCGTGGCCACCCACTAGAGCTTTTGCGGGCAATCGAAATCCTACTCGGGGCAAAGTCTCCAACTTCGTATTTTGGGCCAGGATCGTTAGCAGGCCAAAATTTCAGACCTATTGAGGTTGACCATGGAGACTCAACTACAGCCTTCCAGGTGGTACGGCGTTCTGCTTCTGTCAATATTGGCCGTCGCCGCCGTAGCTTCAACCGTCGCACAGCAGCACCACCGCGCGCGCCCCCCGAAGACGCTCCGGCTATACGTCTTCGATTGCGGCGTAATCAAAGGCCTCGATCCGGCGTTATTCAATTTCAAAAAGGACGAGCTTGCCGAAACCGAACTGGCCGTTCCTTGCTACCTCATCGTCCATCCGAAAGGCACGCTGATGTGGGACGTGGGCGTAATCCCGGATTCGGCTTTCAAGGATGACGGGCAGCCGGTGACGCAGGGACCGTCCACTGTCACTCGGACGCTGAAATCGCAGCTCGCCGAAATCGGCTACTCGCCATCGGACATCACCTATCTGGCACACTCGCACTATCACGGCGATCACATTGCCAATTCGAACGAGTTCGCCAGCTCTACGTGGCTGGTGCGCAAAGTGGAGCGCGACGCGATGTTCGCCGCAAAGCCTCCGGCGCTCGTCGATCCCAAGGACTATAGCGAGCTGAAAGACAGCAAGACCATTATTCTGACCAAGGACGAATACGATGTATTCGGCGACGGCAAAGTAATCATCAAATCAGCGCCCGGCCACACGCCGGGCCATCAAGTGCTGATTCTCAAACTGGCGAAAACCGGACCTGTGATGCTTGCGGGCGACCTTTATCACTACCCCGAGGAACGCAAGCTGAATCGTGTGCCCACATTCGAATACAACAAGGAGCAATCCCTCGCCAGCCGTGCGATGATCGAGGACTATTGCAAAAAAACGGGAACGCAGCTGTGGATCGAGCACGACTACGTGCACAACTCCAAACTGAAAAAATCCCCGCAGTACTACGACTAGAAATCAAAACGGCGCAGCCAGCGACCATCATTCAGGCCAGCGTAAAAACGCCAAACTGTTCGCCGGTGCTGAGCGGCCACACGTTCGCCACATGCGCCGTTGCGCTCCCCCAACCGCCGTCATCCTGAGCGGAGTCCAGCGCTTTTTTCCTCGCGCGGTGTTCGCGCGGCGCGGGACGCAGACGAAGGACCTCTCGTCAATCGACCACTCGGCGAGCGTCACGCCATCCCTCAATTACATTCCTAGGCTACGGTAACCGTCGCCGTCGTCGCCAAATGTCCCGCTGCATCTTTTGCCCACAGCGAGATAGTTTTTCCGTCGTTTTCGGGCTTGCCGCAGACCACAAACGGCTCCGTATCAAATAGCGGGCTTACGGCTCGAAACGCAAATCGTCCCACCTTCGCTTTCGGCACATTGCGCCGCAGCAGATCGAGCAGTAGCGTCGCGATCAGCGGGCCGTGCACCACCAACCCCGGATAGCCTCCCACTTCCGTCGCATAGCGGCGGTCGTAATGAATGCGGTGCGCATTGAATGTTAGCGCGGAGTACCGGAAGAGCAGCACATCGTTTGGCCGAATCACTCGCTCCCACGCTGCGTCCGACGGAGCAGCCGGCGCTGCCGTCACACTCACTTGACCCGCCGTCGCTTTGTCGCGATAAACAATATCCTGCTCCTCGCTCAGCGCGATTCCTTCGGCATCGCCAATTTCATGCCCCACGATCACAAAGATTAGCGACCCGCTGTGACCTTCCTTCCGCCGCACGTCCAGAATGTGCGAGATGCGCGTGTACGTTTGGCCCACACGCAACGGCCGGTGAAACTCGAGCCGTCCACCCGCCCACATGCGCAGGGGCAGCGGCACCGGCGGCAGGAAGTCTCCGGTTTTTCCGTGCCCATCCTCGTCCAGTTCCGACTGCCGATGAATTGGCATGAACCACATCCAGTGCCACAGCGGCGGCACCGGATCACCGGCGCGCGGCGTCGGCGCGTCGATGTCCAACGTCGCGGATAGCGCGGCGAAGGGCATCGAGGTTATCTGATCCGTTCGCGTTTCGGTTTTCCCCACACACGCTTGCAAGTCTGTAGCACTCACGTTTCAGCTCTCCCTATGTCCAGCATCGGCCACATTACCATGCTCCCGCTCGATACAAAGCCCGCGTGATACACTCCGCCTCCTGACCAGCGACGAACAAGAAATCAGTATGCACAGCGGCGCACAAATCACGGCTGACAAAACTTCCGGTGGCACAGTTCGCCTTGCCGCCGGTTGGCGTATGTGGATTCCCGTCGTCGCCATGATGACGTGCTCTTGGCTCTCCTACGTCGATCGCCAGGCGCTCGCCGTAATTTCTCCGATGATTCTGCGCGATACGGGCCTGAGCGCGGCGTCGTACGCCGACGCCATCTCCGTTTTTTCCATTCTCTACATGATCGCGAATCCGCTGTGGGGATCGCTGCTCGATTATTTCGGACTGCGCGCAGGGATGCTCGCGGCTGTTGGGATTTGGACACTCGCGAGCGCATCGCACGCGTGGGTTTCTGGTTTTCTCGGCTTTGCCCTGGCTCGCGGACTTCTCGGCTTCGGCGAAGGCGCCACTTTTCCCGGTGGCTTGCGAACCGCTGCAGATTCGTTGCCGCTGGACCGCCAATCGCGCGGGATGGGAATCTCCTACAGCGGAGCGTCACTCGGAGCTATTTTCGCGCCGCTGATCATCACACCGATCGCGCTGCGATTCGGATGGCGCGCCGCATTTATAGCCACAGGTGCACTGGGCGCGGGATGGCTTGCTGTCTGGTGGTTTGTGGCGCGGCCGCCGCTGGTGCGCGCGGTGAATCGAACCAAGCGCAAAGTTGCGTGGCCGAATTTGTTCGAACGCCGCTTCTGGCTGCTGGTGGTGGGCATGGGGCTCGGCGGCGCGGCGCTCGGTCCCACGCTCTACCTCAGCCCTCTTTACTTGAACCGCGTTCTGGGTCTCACGCAAGCGCAGCTTGGAAAAATTCTGTGGATTCCAGCGCTGTGTTGGGAGCTGGGATATTACTTCTGGGGTTGGATTGGCGACCGCTTCGTGCGCGAGAATCCTAGGCCACGGAGTCTCTACATTCTGCTGACGTTCCTCGCGCTGCCACTTTCGCTAGTGACCGAAACCAGTTCTTGGATCGCGGCCCTGGCTTTCTTTTCCTGGGCCATGTTCATCGCCGTGGGTTTCATCGTGATCTCGCTGCATCTCAGCGCGCGCGCTTATCCGCGCGACGAAACCGGAATGGTCGCTGGGATCGGTTCCGGCGCGTGGTCCGCCGTAGTGGCAATTCTTCTGGTGATCTACGGCCGTTGGTTCGACCGCCAGTGGTACGAAGCCACGTTCATCTCATTGAGCCTCGTTCCAGTTTTGGGGACGGTATTGTGGTGGTGGATCGGCCGCGAAGCATCGCGAGCGGCGAGCTAATCGCCCCTATCGCATGACAAACGGGTTTGGTGCGTTGCCCACGATGTCGATCCAAACGCTTTTCGTCTGCAAGTATTCTCGAATCGCGTCGATCCCGCTTTCGCGTCCAATTCCAGAACGCTTGTAGCCGCCAAACGGAGACATGTAGCTCACCGCCCGGTACGTGTTCACCCAAACCATTCCCGCTTCCAATTGCTCGGACATCAGCAGAGCGCGCCGGATGCTGGTGGTCCAAACGCCGGCGGCAAGTCCGTAGACCGTGCCATTCGCAATTTTCACCGCTTCGTCCTCAGTGTCG
>DASYZC010000364.1:0-1573 GCA_035949735.1 Candidatus Acidiferrales bacterium
CGAAACGGAATGCTTCTCCATGTATTCGGACATGTCAAAGCGAATGAGCGATTTCTCGCTGCCAAAAAGAAACTCGCCCAGCCGCCGCGCCACTTCAGTTTTTCCAACACCCGTGGGGCCGAGGAACAGGAAGCAACCCACAGGCCTGCCGGGGGCCTTCAGTCCCGCCCGGCTCCGCCGAATGGCCCGTGCCAGCGAAGTGATGGCCTTGTCCTGGCTGATCACCCGCCGGTGCAACTCTTCCTCGATGCGCAACAGCTTTTGCTGCTCATCTTCCTTGATCGACATAACGGCGATGCCGGTCCAGCGCGCCACAACTTCCTCGATATCTTCCCGCGTCACAATTCCCGTGGACGAATCGTCGATCTTGAGTTTTTCGCGCAACGTTCTCAGATGTTCTTTTTCCTTGCGCTCTTCCTCCGAATAAAATCGCGCCTTTTCGAACTCGTGGTTCGCGATGGCGGTCTCCATCCGATGGGTGATGAACTTCACGCGCTTCTGCACTTCCGCCACTTCGTCCGGCAGCATGGCCTGCCGTAGTTTTACTCGGGCGCCAGACTCGTCGAGCAGGTCGATTGCCTTGTCTGGCAAGAAGCGGTCTGGGATGTAGCGGTTCGAGAGATAAACCGCATACTGGATTGCGTCTTCCGTGTAGCTGACTGCGTGAAACTTTTCGTACCGGTCTCGCACGCCTTGAAGCACGCGAATGGTATCTTCTTCATTTGGCGCGGACACCTTCACGGCCTGGAATCGCCGCTCGAGCGAACGGTCCTTTTCAACCGATTTGCGATATTCAGCCGGAGTGGTGGCGCCGATGCACTGAATTTCTCCGCGGCTTAGCGCGGGCTTCAGAATGTTGGCGGCATCGAGTGAGCCTTCCGCCGAACCCGCTCCCACCAGCGTGTGCAGTTCGTCGATGAAGATGATCGCATTTTGGCTTTCCATCAGCTCTTTCATGATGGTCTTCAGCCGCTCTTCAAACTGCCCGCGGTACTTCGTGCCCGCCACGATCAGCGAAAGGTCCAGGGAGAGGATTCTTTTGTCCGCCAAAAACGGCGGCACGTCGCCATCGGCAATCCGCTGCGCGAGGCCTTCCACGATTGCGGTTTTGCCCACGCCAGGCTCGCCGATCAGGACGGGGTTGTTCTTGGTGCGGCGGCTGAGGACCTGGATGACGCGCCGTATCTCTTCGTCGCGCCCGATGACGGGGTCGAGTTTGCCCTGGGAGGCCAGTTCGGTGAGGTTGCGCCCGTACTTTTCCAGCGCCTGGTACTTGCCCTCCGGGTTCTGGTCGGTGACGCGCTGCGCTCCACGTACGGTCTGCAAGGTTTGCATGACTCGTTCGCGCGTCAACCCGGCTGCCTTCAGGACGCGCGAGGCGGGGTCGTCGCCGATGTCGAACATGGCAAGCAGCAAGTGTTCGACGCTGGTGAATTCGTCGCCGAAGCCACGCATCTCCTGCCGGGCATATTCAAGCATCTTATCCACCTTCGGCGATAAGCCCGGCTTGCTCCCGCCGTAGACGCGCGAAAGGCGTTCGATGTCGCCGCGAGCACTGCGCTGGGCAAGGGCG
>DASYZC010000365.1:0-7399 GCA_035949735.1 Candidatus Acidiferrales bacterium
GCTGGGGTGCTCGCTTCAGCCCTGAGCCGCGCGTCGATTTGCATCACTGGCCGCGGGCCGAGATCCTGCCTCTTCAGCCTCGCAGTGCGTGCTCGCTCGCGTGAAGGTGGGCACAGGGAGATCGGCCGTGAAGAAACTGTATGTAGGTAATCTGTCGTTCAAGGCAACGGAAGAAGAGGTGGGAGCGTTGTTTGCGGAAGTAGGGGTGCAACCAGATTCCTTAACATTGCTTCGCGACCGTTTTACGGGACAGCCGCGTGGCTTTGGTTTCGCTGAAATCCGTGATGATGCGGAAGCCGAAAAGGCTATCGCTGCACTGAACGGAAAGGACTTCCTCGGCCGCGCTCTGGTTGTCAACGAAGCTCGCCCGCAAAGAGAGAGCGGCGGCGGGGGCGGCGGACGGGGAGGCTATGGTGGTCACGGAGGAGGGGGCGGTGGTCGAGGCGGCCACGGTGGTGGCGGAGGCGGCGGCCGAGGTGGGCGTGGCGGCTACGGGCGCGACCGGTAGATAGCCCAGCTTCATCGCGCAACTGTCACTTGGTGCTGGTCGTCCTTGACGATCGGCGCCAGCTCAGTGACTTCCACACGGCCACCGGAGTAATTGAATTTCTCAAGGGTGGCGCCACGAAGCCCCTGCGCGACCAGCGCGGCGATGTCTAGACCCGCCTCTGCCTTCGTCAGCTGTTCCGGACTTGCAGAGAGTGCTGGGTTCCGCGGCATGAAAACCGGGCAGCAGTCGTGGAAAGGCTCCGACGAAATATCGTATGTCCCGATCTTTCGGGCGGTCTCGAGGATTTCCGCCTTATCCATACCAATCAGCGGCCGAAGCACCGGCATTCGCGTCGCCGCCTCTACTGCAACCAGATTCCTCAGTGTTTGCGATGCCACTTGGCCGAGGCTGTCTCCGGTAACCAGAGCCAGCGCGCGCTCACGTCGTGCTAGCACTTCGCTTATCCGCAACATCATGCGACGGTACAAAAGTATGCGCATACCTTCTGGGGCGTAGCGCACGATCTCGCGCTGGATAGCCTCAAAGGGAACACAATAGAGCTTTGCTCCAAATTGATAGGGCACAAGGGTGCGCGCGAGTCCTCTTGCCACGTGTACGGACGATTCCCCGGGGTGCGCGCCGGTTCCGTGAAAATGTACGAAACTCAGATGCGCGCCGCGCTTCATCATGTAATATGCGGCAACGGCGGAATCATACCCGCCTGATAACAGGCACGTCAGGCGCCCGGCAGTATTTGCCGGCAAACCTCCGACGCCAGGAATTTTTCGCGCGTACACTAGCAGAGGCCCGGGCGTAATTTCGATGTGGCAGGTAAGTTCCGGATCCTTTAGCTGAACTCGGATGTCCCTCCCGTGTGCCCGAAGCGTTTCCAGCAAGGAGCGGCCCACGATGGCCTCGATCTCCATCGTCGTCTGCGGGAATGATTTATCGCTGCGCTTGGCGCGGACGGCAAACGTCCTAAAAGAAAGCGGTCCAACTTCCTCCCAGGATGCACGGCAAAGCGCATCCATGTCGCGTTCAACGGTACGCACCACCGCGTAATAGGCGATTCCAACAACCCGTTCGATACGCCGTTTCGCTTCGTCCAGTGGTGCGCCTGGACCTAGCCGCACAAGGAATCTGTCCCCGGGTTGTTCGATTCGTTGCACAGGAATACCCTGCAGCGACTGGCGCAGTGCACGGAAGAGCTTACCCAAAAAGAATCGACGATTGCCGCCCTTCAGCCAAAGCTCGTGATAGTGCACGACGATGACGGGATCGCTCATTTCGGTTCTCGCAGCTAGCCTGACTTCGGCACTCCGTACAACAAAGTATATCAGGCGCCATGAGCGCCTGCTCAGGCCACCATCCATTTGGGGGCTCGGACGGATTTCGGTTGCCTCCTGTAAACCGAGCTACTGGCCTGCTGGAACATAATAGGCAGTGCGGTACATGATTCGTGCTCCCGGCTGACCGGCGATCTCGACCCGCAATGAATGCCAACCGCGCAGGATTCCCTCTTTGTCTGAGCCGCCGCTCGGGTAAAACCCGATCGTATACTCCGCGCGAATTCGCTCCGCAATTTTTCGAAAGGTATCGGCCATGGTGTTGGTCTCGCGCAAGAAATAGAGCTGTCCCCCAACGCGCCGGACCAATTCAGCGAGGTAAAGCGTATATGCAGGAATGCCTTGCGCTCGCACATCGGAGGTAACAAGTGTCTCGTTTTCGTGTGCTGCCAACCACTCGGGCGTCATCACCTTGGGACGGTTTTCGGTGGACACCGCGAAGACTTGGATGTCCTGCGCGGCTAGGAGCCGTGCCACGTCATCGAAAGTCAGCTTGTCGGTAGTTTGGCCCGCGGTGGCGCTCGCTGGATCGACGGTTAAACCTAGGCCGCTATCCTGCCCGTCCGTAAGGAGCAGGATGGCCTTGCGACCCGTGCGTCCCTGAAATAACCGCGCTGCCAGATAGACGGCTTCGTAGACGTTCGATCCTCCGGTGTCGCCCAAGAGCGCTCGCACATCTATTCGCGCCACGGCCCGCCGTATCACTTCACGGACATCTGAGAACGGCGATTGAAGATAGGTGTGCTCCGAGAAATCGACAACGGCTGATTCATCCAGCGGCGCCAGAGCATCCACCAGCGCATCGGCTGCCTGTTTCATCTCCTGCGAATCCCGAAGAACGCTGGGGCTGGCATCGATTACAAGCGCGACGCTGGCAGGTTGGGCGGAGGCTTCAAAATAGGATATTAGCTGCTCGATTCCGTCGGAGAAGATATGAAATTCCTCGCGATGGAGACCCGGCAAAGCGTCGCCGTCAGCGGTCGATGCGATGCAGGTTACCGGGACCATCTGGGTCCGGACCAGCATAGTGTGAGCATCCGTGCCACCAACTGCAGCCGCCCCAGCCGCGCGAACCGCGGCACTGGACGCCTGAATCTCACCGGTCGAGTGATCGCGGTGCCATCGCAGTCCTCGGTCGAGCTCAACGGGGAGCTTGGTTGTCTTTTTGCGTTGGGCCTGCAAACAAAAAGGAGCGGAGCAAACCAGAATCGCCGACGCGGTGAGCGCTATTAGGACTGACGCCAGCACAGAAAAGCGGCTGCTCGGCGCTCGTCCCGCTTTCATCGAGTCGCAGGCAGTCCAACCTTGGCATTCGACGATTTTAGTCGAGATCGAAATCGCGAATCGGTTTTTCGATCGGGGCATCTTTGGCCTTCTTCAGGCCTTCGGCGAACTTTCGGGCAAGCACGTCTTCCTTCGTCTTTTCAGCTTCCACAGACGCCCTAAACTTAGCTTCGACGGCCTCGGACTGCTTCCGTAGAAGCTGGGCGGTATCGTCCAGATCGATTGAAGGCGGTCTTACGGGTGCGACATGCGCCAGCACCACTCCCAGTTGCCGGTCCACGGTCATCTTCGCGCCGCAGCAAGGACAATCAATCTCGAATACGTCCTGTGAACGGTTCACCATGTCGATATTCTACGCCAATTCAGATAATAGGAAGCGTCGCAGCCTCGTGGACAAAGCCGCGCAAACAAAAGAGGCTCGCCACAAAAGAAGCGAGCCTCAGGAACCGAAGCCAAGCGGCTATCTACGCGGGCGCCGGCTTTTCCCCCTTGGCAAGACCCGGCACGGGTCGCGGATCAGGACGCCGCGCGAGCTGCGGCTCCTTTGCCGGCACGGGCGGCGCAGCCGGGGGTGGCGGGGGCAGTTTCTCTGGAAGCGGTTTGCCTTCCATGAGGAGTTTTAGCTCCACCGCGTCGAGCACCTCGCGTTCGAGCAAGGCTCGCGCGATACGCTCGAGGGCGTCGCGGTACGTCTCCAAGATATTGCGCGCTCGTGTGTACCCGCTGTTAACAATGGCGCGGACTTCCACGTCGATCTTAATCGCGGTGTCCTCGGAGTAGTCGCGATGCTGCGCGATTTCTCGGCCTAGGAATATCGCCTCTTCCTTCTTACCAAACGTCAGTGGCCCGAGCGAACTCATGCCCCACTCGCACACCATCTGCCGCGCGATTTCAGTGGCGCGCTCGATATCGTTTCCCGCGCCGGTCGTGATGTGATTCAGGAAAATTTCCTCGGCGGCGCGGCCTCCCATAAGGACGGCCAGCTGCGACTCCAGGAATTCCTTCGTGTATGTATGCTTGTCGTCGATGGGCAATTGCATCGTGACGCCCAGCGCCATGCCGCGCGGGATGATGGTCACTTTGTGCAGAGGATCGGCGCCAGGAGTCATCGCGGCCACCAGCGCGTGTCCAGCTTCGTGATAGGCCGTATTTTTCTTTTCCTCATCCGACAAAATCATCGATCGGCGCTCGGCGCCCATCAGGACCTTGTCCTTCGACATCTCGAAGTCCACCATCGCTACGAACTTGCGGTTCTGCCGCGCCGCCCACAATGCCGCCTCATTCACCAAGTTCGCCATGTCCGCGCCAGAAAATCCGGGCGTGCCACGCGCAATGACGGAAAGGTCGACGTCGTCCGAGAGCGGCACTTTTCGCGTATGCACTCGCAGAATCTCTTCTCGCCCCTTCACGTCGGGCCGAGGCACCACCACGCGCCGGTCAAAGCGTCCTGGCCGCAGCAGCGCAGGATCCAGAACGTCCGGACGGTTGGTGGCCGCAATCAGAATCACGCCCTCGTTCGATTCGAACCCGTCCATTTCGACCAACAGCGCATTCAGGGTTTGCTCGCGTTCATCGTGGCCGCCCCCGAGTCCCGCGCCGCGATGACGCCCCACCGCGTCGATTTCATCGATGAAAATGATGCAGGGAGCGTTTTTCTTCCCCTGTTCGAAAAGATCGCGGACGCGGCTTGCGCCAACGCCCACAAACATCTCCACGAAATCCGATCCCGATATGGAGAAAAATGGCACATTCGCTTCGCCCGCAATCGCGCGGGCCAGCAACGTCTTGCCCGTTCCCGGAGGACCTACAAGCAGCACACCTTTGGGAATGCGCCCGCCAAGCTTCTGGAACTTCTGCGGATCCTTCAAGAAGTCGATAATCTCGTAAAGCTCTTCCTTGGCCTCATCGATCCCAGCAACATCCTTGAACGTCGCTTTCTTTTGTTGCGCCGTCAGCAAACGCGCGCGAGACTTTCCGAAGCTGAGCGCTTTGTTTCCGCCCGCCTGCATCTGGCGAAGCATAAATATCCAAATAGCGATAATCACGAGAAAGGGAGAAAGTGTGATGATGATACTCAGCCAGTTAGCCTCTTTTACTTCCTTGTAGTTGAAGGGTACTCCCTTGTCCTGGAGCGCTTTCGTAACATCGGGAATGGCCGCATTTGCAACGGTCACGCCGCGGAACTTGCTGTTATCGCGATACTCGCCCTGTAGTTCTGCGCTGTTCGGAGAGAGATAGACGGTTACGTCCTTGACGTTGCCGCTGTCTACCTTATCGATGAAGCTCGTGTAGTTGGGCTCGTCCTCATGCGCTGTGGGGCTGCCCTTGGAGGCCATTTGCCAGAGAACCGCGGCAAGCGCGATCATCATCACCCAAAACAAAACAGTGCGTACCGTTGAGTTCACGTATTACCTCGCCCCGGGCCTTTCAATGTTCCCGCGAAACCTTCACCCTTGTCCCTGTTCCGTGAAAACCATCCCTGCCGTCCATTCCTACAATTAGATGCCGCAGCGAAGCTCTTAGACTGTAGCCTGAGCCTCGTCGATCAGGAGCCCTAGATGAGTTCGTTCCCCAGGACAGAACTCATGGGCCACCGGCATCCCCTGGGCCCAGACGACATTTCCGGCACTCTCCAGGACCGGCCAGAGCAGCCGCTCTCCGTTCGGAATCTTCCGAACGCGAAACATCTCCTTTAGTTTGGCCCTGCGCCGCCGGCCGACCGGACGATACGTATCCCCGCACCGCCAGTTCCGCAAGATCAGGGGAGAGCGAAGAAGACCGGCATCCAGAGCCACGCAACCTCTTTTAGTGTCGCGCTCCGCGAATAACCAGTCAATCATTTTCAAGCTAAAGCGTCGCTTCAGTACCGGGACCAAAATGTTCGTTGTTCCCTCGATGGGAAGATTAATCTGGTATTCGTATCCGGCCAACAGGGCCGGGGGCTTCGCGCGCCCTGTGCGTCGCTTTTTGTCTGCCACTGCGGAAAAGATCAGCCGGTCGAAATTTCGCGCGACAACAACGCCTCCTGGAAGCTCCACTCGGCTTCCGCTCGCGGATTCACCGGCTAGGCGAATCACTTGTTCCACGTGCCGCAGGCCAAGTCCGGGTCTGGCTCCATGAACGTCTTCATAGAGCCGCCGGATCAGTCGCTCCGTAAGTGCGCGCTGCCAGGGCGCCTTTTGGTCACTCGTGCTGGCGCTCCTCTGCAGCGTAGTATCGATCGGAGCCAGCAGGTCCCTAATTGCGATTGATAACTTCCCGTCATTCCTCTGAACGAATGTCCGAAAGCGGTTCTCCACCAGCACTCTCCAAAAGTCCTGTTCTTCGCGAGCGAGCTCCGCGAATGCGGCAAGCCGGTTCGTGACGCGATTCGTAAAATCGCGTTCGAGCATGGGCAGCAGACATTCTCGCACCCTCGCCCGCATTCGGCGCAGGTCGAGGTTGGTCGAGTCTTCGCGCCAGGGTTGCCCGATCTCGCGCAAGTATTGGCGCAAGGTCTCGCGTCGTTCGCCAAGCAACGGTCGGATAATGGAACCCGTTTGGGGATGAATGCCGGCGAGTCCCGTGGGACCGGTCCCGCGGAGCAAGTGCGCGAGCACCGTTTCCGCCTGATCGTCCTCCGTATGCGCCACGGCGATCCGGCTGGCTTTCCCCTCCGCAACAAGCCGCTCAAAAAAGGCGTATCGCATCCGCCGACCTGCGTCCTCTAGGTTCCACTTGTTTTTTGAAGCTGCCGCCAAGACGTCGCCGCGCTCAACTACACACTCGATCCCCAGACCGCGCGCCAGCTCAACGACAAATTCGGCATCCGCATCCGACTCCGTGCCCCGAAGGCAGTGATCGAAGTGAACAACGAGCAGCGCAATACCAAGTCGTCCACGCAGGGCCTCCAGCAGCCGCAAGAGTCCCACCGAATCCGCACCGCCCGAGACAGCCACACCGATCCGATCCCCCGGATTCAGCATTTTCCTGCGCCGAATGTTTGCGAGCACGCGCTGCTCTAGTGGAATCATGGGTAAGACCTTGGCACAAAATGGGACGCTCAGTGCTATGGTAGCAACAGAGTAGAAAGCGGTCGAGCATCGCGAATCCGCAGATTCGCAGTGCGTTGCGGGCGCACCGTCGAAAACAATCCGTGGGGTTTAATCCAGATACTTCACGAATACGACTTCGTTCTGCGCGTCGTTGTAAAGAAGTTCGTCGGCATTCGCTTTGACCAGGACCAATCCGAAACCTCCCGGTCGCAGTCCCTTGCGTTCGCGAATTCGCCCGTGGCGCG
>DASYZC010000366.1:0-6421 GCA_035949735.1 Candidatus Acidiferrales bacterium
AGCGTGGAAAATCACCGCGCCTGGCACCTTCGCCGCGTCCGCAAGCCCCTCGATTGCGACGCCGGTTTGCGGATCGCCGGGATAACCCTTCGATGCGATCACCACACACACGCTCGCGCCCTCAGACCACTTCGCCTGAAACCCTGCAAGATCCCCAAGTGCCGCCTGCATGCAAGCCTGCGCGAAATCGAAATTCGCGCGCAGCAAAACCGCCTCGGTCTCCGGATCGCCGAGGCGGCAATTGTATTCCAGCACCTTGGGGCCCTGCGCCGTCAACATCAAACCGAAATAAAGGAAGCCTCGGTATAGCATCCCTTCGGCCCTTAGCCCCTCTAGCGTCGGCCGGACAATCGTTTCGATGATGGTATTCTCCAGCGCCGGTGGAAGAATCGCGTCGGTCGAGTAGACGCCCATTCCGCCTGTGTTCGGCCCTTCGTCATTGTCGAAGGCGCGCTTATGATCGCGCGCAGGGGCCATGCGGACGAAATGTTCGCCGTCCGTCAAAATAATGTAGGAGAGTTCCTCGCCAGCGAGCCCCTCTTCCAGCAGCGCCCTTGCTCCCGCATCACCGAACTCGCGCTTTTCCATCAGGCGCTCGATGAATGCGGCTGCCTCGGCCGTGGAACTCGTTACCAACACGCCCTTCCCGGCACATAAACCATCCGCTTTGATGACCACCGGCATCTCCACGGAATCGAGCGCCATAAGTGCTTCCAGTGACGACTCGAAGATCCCATAAACTTCCGCCGTGGCGATCCCATGCCGTTGCATGAATTCCTTCGCGAAGATTTTGCTGCCCTCCAGGCGCGCGACGCTTTGTCGGGGCCCCAGCAGCGGTAGGCCCCGTTCCACGAATTCATCCGCAATGCCGAGCACTAGCGGCAATTCCGGTCCCACAATCGTCAGATCGGCGCCGATCTTCGTAGCCAGGTCCGCGGCCACGATCGGGTCCCTCAGATTCAGAGGCAAGCATTCGGTCTCGCGAGCGATGCCGTCGTTACCCGGCGCGCACCATATCTTTTGCACCGAAGCGCTCTGCGAAAGCTTCCAAATGATCGCGTGCTCGCGGCCGCCGCTTCCAATTACCAGTATTTTCATCGTGTTTCCCGTCGAGAATTTAGAACCATACGGCGCGGTGTCCGTCGGTGTCAACCATCGATTCCCATCCGCAAGTGCGCTGCACCAATCCAACGCGCAGCTTGCTCTAGCCTCGCAAAGATGATTTCATCGGGAGGAATGCACTGGGACTTTGCCCTCATCCTCCTGTTTCTCGGCACCGCCGTGCCATGGCTGGGCAGGCGTCGCGTGCGCCAATTGATGCAAATGCCGCAAACGACAAAACAAGATCGGTTGCGACTCTACGCCTCAACGATAGCTTTTCAATGTATCGCGGCAGGAGTCATTCTGTGGCGGACCGGCGCGCGCAGGATTTCGCTCGCGTCGCTCGGCTTCCAAATTCCCAACCTCGGCGTCGTCGCCCTTGTCTCAGTATTGTTGGCCGCGCTTATTCTGGTGAATCAGCTTGTCAGCCTCCGTCGGATCTCTCGCGGGACCGGCGAGCAACGAGGAATTCTGCCGGAGCTTGCTAGAAAGGTCTTCCCACAGGACTTTGCCGAGCGGCTGGTATTCCTTGCTGTGGTGATGACGGTCTCTTTGTGCGAAGAAGTCATTTATCGGGGTTTCGCTCAATACGCTTTCGGTAACTCGCTGTGGGGTAGTGTGTTAGCCGGTGTCCTGGCATCTGCCGCTCTATTTGCTCTAGCGCACGCATATCAAGGCGCGAAGGGGATTGGTGCTACGTTTATAGTAGGTATTCTGTTTTCTGCAGTCAGAAGTTGGACAGGTAGTTTGCTTCCACCGATCTTGGCTCATTTTCTGGCTGATTTCACGGCCGGGATGCTAGCTCCGTCACGCATTGGGTTTTCTCCAAACGTCGGCGAAGGGCAGGGAATTGTGAGATAACACCCCTTCTGGGGGCGTTTGTGGAGCGAAAATGGTATGAGAGACCTTTCTACAGCCGACATCACCTCTCTTCTGACCCCATATTATCCGATTCAGGGTCTGCGTTTGACCGATCAAGTCAGGGTCTATATTGCACTTCTTTTAGAATGGAACCGGAAGATTTCGCTCACAGCAGTCACGGATCCTGTGGAGATCGTGAAATTTCACTTTGGAGAGAGTCTATTCGCTGCCTCTGCACTCGGGATTCGCGAAGGTCGGCTCGCCGACCTTGGTTCCGGCGCGGGTTTTCCAGGAATTCCCCTGGCGATGGCGATTTCTGGCGTGCAGGCGACACTTATTGAGGCGAATACCAAGAAGGTAGCATTCTTGTCTGAGGTTGTACGACGGCTTCAGTTGTCAAACGTTGGTGTGGTACGGAGCCGCATGGAAGATGCCACGCAAATAGGGACCTTTGATTTTGTTTGCGCTAGGGCCATGGGCGAACATGCGAGCCTCATGCGTTGGTCCTTTGGAAAGCTAACGCAGAAAGGGAGACTCGTGCTTTTCTTGGGCGAAGAAGACGCCCAAGATATCAGTAGGACGAGAGGATGGAATTGGGGATTGCCGATTAGAATACCTGGGTCCGTGCGTCGGTGTATCCTCTCCGGGACTGTCGCTCCGTAGCCAATTCGAAAGGGAGTGTTCCACGTGGAACACTTCTAAATCCGGATCTCAACTCGCTGATCGATACGAGAGTGACGTTCCACGTGAAACATCTTGCATTCCCTTAGAATTCTAGTTAAATTCCCGCTTCCATCGGAGCACCATTGGCGCGAGTAATCTCTATTGCCAATCAAAAAGGCGGCGTTGGCAAGACAACGACCGCAGTTAACCTCGGCGCGTCCCTCGCGGTTTCAGAAAAACGTACCCTTCTCATAGATTGCGATCCTCAAGCGAACACAACCAGCGCACTCGGATTTCCGAAGGATCCAGCCCGACGCACACTCTATCAAACCCTCATATTAGGCGAGCCTATCGAGCGCGTTGCCATCGATGCCAAGGTTGACGGTCTCGACCTTATACCCTCTGACAAAAACCTCGTCGGCGCAGCAGTCGAGCTCGTCTCAATGGACGATCGCGAATACAAGCTACGGGCATCTATCCAGGGTATTCGGGAAAAATACGAATACATTCTGATCGATTGTCCACCCTCCCTAGATTTGCTTACTCTGAACGCCCTAGCCGCCAGCGATTCCGTCCTCGTTCCGATCCAATGCGAATATTTGGCGTTAGAGGGCGTCTCCGAGCTTCTAGACACCCTGATGCGTCTCCGAAGGACGATCAACCCTGCTCTCTCCGTAGAGGGTATTCTTTTGACGATGTACGATGATCGAACCACGCTTTCAAAGCAGGTCGCTGCCGATCTCCGGAGCTTTTTCGGATCGCAAGTATTTGAGAGTGTAATTCCGAGAAATGTCCGTCTAGCGGAGGCTCCCAGCCATGGAATGCCGGTGATATTCTACGACATTCATAGTAAAGGTGCCGAGAGCTACATTCAACTAGCCAAGGAGGTTATCGTCAATGCCCAGAAACGCGTTGGGCAGGGGGCTGAGCGCCTTGATCCGGGAACCGGAGCAAGCGCCTCAGCAGCAGCCGCAGGTGGGGTCTCCGGCGGCAGCAGCGGCGGCGATGTCGGCTCCGGTGCAGACTGAAGGCTTCCTTCAAATCGATATTGACCTGATCGATCCGAGTCCGTATCAGCCTCGCACGCGGTTTCGCGACGAGGCGCTTGAAGAACTCGCTCGCTCGATCAGGGCTACCGGGATCGTGCAGCCGATCGTCGTCCGCAGACTGGGCAGCCGCTACCAATTGATTGCGGGCGAGCGTCGCTGGCGCGCAGCCCAGCGGGCCCCACTCCAACGCGTTCCCGCGGTTCTCCGCGAAGTTCGCGATGAAATGGCGTTGGAGATGACTCTCGTCGAAAACCTCCAGCGTGAGGATCTAAATCCGATCGAACAGGCGCACGCGTTTCAGCGCCTCACCGACGAATTCAGTTTCACGCAAGAACAGATAGCCGAGCGAACGGGAAAGGATCGCGCAACCATCGCAAATTCTTTGCGCCTTCTGAGACTGGAAGAACCTATTCAGGACCTGCTCGAAGAGGGCCGGCTTTCCGCTGGCCACGGTCGAGCGCTTCTCGCCATTGCCGAGCCGAAAGAAAGGATCGAGCTTGCGCGGCGAATTGCGCGAGGCGGAATGACGGTGCGCCAGGTCGAGCGCCTTGCCGCCCGCGGCGCCCGGCCCAAAGCAACAGCGATCCCTTCGGCACTCGACCCCAATACCAAGTTCGCGCTGGACGAGTTGCAGCGCAAGTTCGGAGCAAAGGCGCACATCCGGCCTGTGGCGCCGGGACGCCCGGGCCAGTTATCTTTTGAATACTACGACGCCTCTGATCTGGCCCGCTTGTATAGCCAACTCATGCGAGAATAAAAGCTCCTCAGATAAGGAGCGCCGCATGGCTTGGCGATGGTTCGAACGCAAGCACCAGGAATCCGGCGAATGGACTGGTTTTCTCGAGCCAGGAGTCAAGCTGGAGGGTAAGCTTGAATCCACGGGCACCTTTCGAATTGACTCAGCGATGAAGGGCACTCTTATCTCAGCAGGCACATTGATCCTCGGCGAGCATGCGACCGTCGTGGGCGAGATTGTCGGCAACCGCGTCATGGTTGCGGGACACTTCGATGGCAAGATTCAGGCAACCGGTCGCGTCGATATTCAGGCCAAGGCCGTCGTATCTGGCGACATTCATACCCCCTGCTTGGTAATCGAGCCAGGCGCTTTCTTCGAAGGGCAGTGCCACATGCTGGCAGCGGCTGAGCCCGAGGCTGCGAAACCTCTTGCAATTCCCATTCGTTCCGCCGCGTCCGCCGCAAGCTAAAGAGGCCGCGCCAGCCCATTAAGACGGGCGACCTGCGAAACATCACGAGATGAAGTAAGCTGGGGCACCATTGGGTGAACCTATTGAGGTCGGGGTCGCCAGCAGCCCGGAGAACTCTGGCACAGCTATGGCCGTCAACAGCCGAAGCCAAGTGTTATTTGCCAGCCTCATTGGGACGACGATCGAGTTTTTCGACTTCTATATTTACGCAACGGCAGCCGTACTTGTGTTTCCCAAGCTGTTTTTTCCGACCTACGACCCCGCCTCCGCAACGCTCGCATCGCTGGCAACATTTGCGATCGCATTTCTCGCACGACCGATCGGCTCAGCGCTTTTTGGTCACTTCGGAGATCGCGTAGGCCGCAAGACAACTCTAGTGGCGGCCTTACTCACCATGGGAATCTCCACAGTGACGATTGGCGCTGTGCCAACCGACCAGACGATCGGCGTGGCCGCGCCGCTGCTCCTTGCGGCCTTTCGCTTTGGCCAAGGCCTGGGTCTTGGCGGCGAGTGGGGAGGCGCGGTGTTGCTGGCGGTCGAAAACGCTCCGCCTGGGAAACGCGCGTGGTACGGCATGTTTCCGCAGCTCGGCGCGCCGCTGGGATTCCTCTTGTCCGGAGGCACATTTCTGGCACTCTCCAACTCGCTACCTGACGAACGCTTCTTCAGCTTCGGTTGGCGAATCCCCTTTCTGGCAAGCGCGGTGCTTGTGCTTGTCGGCCTCTACGTGCGGCTCACGATCAGCGAGACGCCCGTATTCCGTGATGCCCTCAACCGGCGAGAACAAGTTAAAGTACCTATGTTGACCGTGTTTCGCGAACATCCCGGCACACTTCTGGTGGGCACGCTCGTATCTCTCGCAACATTCGTCGTCTTTTATCTGATGACAGTTTTCGCTTTGTCCTGGGGCACCACAGCGCTCGGTTATAGCCGCGGGAAGTTTCTGGTTATCCAGTTGTTCGGCATGGTGTTTTTTGCGCTCGCCATTCCGATCAGCGCGGTTTTGGCCGAACGCGGCCGCCGCCGCGTGCTCCTCTGGGTCACCTTGGCGATCGGCGCGTTCGGCCTGATCATGGCGCCCCTATTCCTGGCTGGAACCACGGGCGCCGTCATGACGATGGTGATAGGCTTGTCTTTAATGGGCCTCACCTACGGCCCGCTCGGCACGCTGCTCTCCGAACTTTTTCCGACATCGGTCCGCTACACCGGCAGCTCTCTAACGTTCAACTTCGCCGGTATTTTCGGTGCCTCGTTGGCGCCCTACATCGCCACATGGCTCGCCAAGACGTACGGGCTGCAGTACGTCGGTTACTACGTCTGCGTGGCCGCGGCCCTGAGCTTCATCGGGCTGCTCGCAACTCGCGAAACCAAAGACGACGCCCTCTGACCCGCCCGGGATACGCGATAGGGCTGCCGGGGCACATCGTATCCCCCTGAGTCGTTGAGGTAATAATCCAGGAAGACGGGAGGAAGCAAGCAGAGTTCGAGAGGCGAGCGTGGAGCGAGGCGCTCGATGATCTGCCAGGGGCTCTGATGGTCTTT
>DASYZC010000367.1:0-4367 GCA_035949735.1 Candidatus Acidiferrales bacterium
TTTTTATCACACCGCGTGCTACTTTCGCGAACCGGCTTTCTTGCGCTTCTGTTTTGCCGATGTCTTCGAGCGTGATTTCTGCGGCTGCCGCGTTGGCTGCCATTGATGCGCGGCAAGGTCAACCGCCATGCCCGCGAATTGAGTGCCTTCGCTTTCGAGCAGGCGGCGTTGCTTGCTGCCATACGGCTCGCGCGGCAGAAGTTTCCCGCCCGCTCCCACAACGCGGTGCCACGGAATACCTTGTCCTGAAGGGCAACCGGCGATGGCGTAGCCCGCCGTACGCGCGCCCCCGGGCAAGTGAAGCATTTGGGCCAGCTGGCCGTAAGTAACCACACGGCCGCGCGGGATGCGTTTCACGAGCTTATAAACTTTGTCCCATCCACCGTTTTTCTTCGCCATCGTGGGTGCAATCCTCGTTGGTTTGACTTGGCTTGAAGTAATAGGACTCTCGATGCTCAGATTGAATATTCAGAATGCTTTTCGAAAATCGCGCATCTAATTAGTGGAAAGCGAAGTCTGCCTGATTCGCGGATTCGCTTCCACGTCAGCTCCAATCTCTGCCGCGATCACTGCCCAACTGGCCTCGTTTTTGACGCTTCCTTGCTAATTACCGATACGATGCAACCCTGCAAGGAAGACGGCATCATACCATTGACGGCGTAGTGGACAGAACGTACACTACACCACAATGCAAGGATTTAGGGGGCGATCGTGGCATTCGTCCGGCGCAAAGGGAACTCGTACTATCTGGTGCACAACGTCCGCCGCCGCGGAAAGGTCGAGCAGCTTTATCTGGCCCGGCTGGGGGAGCGGCCGCATATAACCGACGACGTGGTGCGCGAAGTTTCCCGCAACCATCCGATGCTGGAACTGGATTGGTCGCGGCTACGCGAGGACGTGAACAGCCGGGTGGAACTGTTCGATCCGGGCTCTCCCTATGTGAAACAGTTGCTGAATTCACTGCGGCTGCTCAATCTGGATTTGGCGGATCTTTCACCGCCGCTGCTGCTGCTGCCGGACCATGGTAATTCCGGCCATGATCTGGTGACGCAACTCAGGCTTTTGCGCTCCACGGTCGATATCAAGCTGGAGCAGTTCGAGCGCGTGAAACCGCGCGCTCTTGAAGGGAACCGGAGATACCGGTAGGGGGGAGAAATACCATGACCCGGGCACAACATTTGGATCCCACGCAACGCAGCCGCGAGTCTCGCGAATTTGAGACCGCATTGCGGCGCAAGATTGTGGGCCAGGAAGAAGCGGTACAGTCGGTGGTCGATCTGTATCAAGTGTTCCGGGCCGGATTGAACTCGCCGGGGCGTCCGGTGGGAAATCTGTTGTTCCTTGGGCCAACAGGTGCGGGCAAAACGCGCGTGGTGGAGGCTACGGCGGAAGTGATTTTCGGCGATCCGCGCGCGGTGATCAAAGTGGATTGCGCGGAATTCCAACATTCCCACGAAATCGCCAAACTGATTGGTTCGCCTCCGGGATATTTGGGGCATCGCGAAACGCATCCGTTGATCACTCAAGAAGCGCTGGCGCAGTATCACACGGAAAAAATCAAGCTGTCGTTTCTGCTTTTCGACGAAATCGAGAAAGCGTCGGATGCGCTGTGGCAGTTGCTTCTGGGCATTCTCGACAAAGCCACGCTGACTTTGGGAGACAACCGGCGCGTCGATTTGTCGCAAACGATGATTTTTCTCACGTCCAACCTGGGCGGCTCGGAAATTACCGAACTGATGACCGGCAAGCTCGGGTTTGCTCCCGTGAACGCGGCCGATACGCCGGCGCGCCTCGAGCAGAAAATCGAGCGCACGGCGGCGGAAGCGGCGAAGCGGAAATTCTCTCCCGAGTTCATGAACCGGCTCGACAAGGTGGTGGTTTTTCATCCGCTGCGCGAACAACAGCTCGAACTGATCCTGGACATCGAACTCGGCATGGTGCAGCAGCGCGTTCTTGAAACGGCGAAAGGCAAATTCTTGTTCCGCGTAACGCAGCCGGCGCGAGAATTTCTGCTGAAGGAAGGCACAGACATGAAATATGGCGCGCGTCACCTCAAACGCGCCATCGAGCGCCATCTGGTGTACCCGCTCGCCAGCCTGCTTGCGACGGATCAGATCCGTCTGGGAGATGTGTTGTCCATTGACTGGGATGCGGCCGGGAATTGCCTGGTCTTTTGGAAGGAAGCCGAGGGCGCGCTGGTGACCGTCGAGCCGCCAAATCCGGGACTCGCGGCAGCGGCGGCGGCCGACGAAGACGGGCATGGGCGCGAGATTCCCACGGAGGCCGTGCCTGTAACCGCTGGCGCGGTGAGTCACGCGGCCAGGGCGTTGCGTCCCGCAGCGCAACAGGCGACTCCGTCTGAGGAAGGACGCGCGCGAAGAGTGAAGTAAGAGCGCGCCTAGCTGCTGAAGAGCCTACTTGGACGTCATAGAGTACAACCTATCTCCTATCTCATAAATGTCTCGAGTCCCCGAAGCCTAATTCTGAGCGTCTCGTGGTTCTACTTCGGGGTTGCCCGTCATTCGCCCGGAAGAGTAGGAAGTTAGCGGACCTCGCCGATGCGCTGCCCTTGCAGATACTTCCTCCCAACCTCAGCGTCGATCACGACCTTCTTGTTCTGGAACAGCATTACGATGTCAGAGCCGCCGAACATGAAGAAGCCGAACTCGTCGCCCTTCTGCAACCTGGCACCAACCTCTGGGGTCAGATTCACTGAGGAAACATCGCCCATCCCGATCGGCAGCACGGCGACTAAGCCCACCTCGGGCGAATCGATGACGATCAGGCCGCGTTCTTGGTTGTACTGGTAGGTGTCCCCGTCGATAATCTGGAGGCTGCCGTCTGCCCTGCGTACCAAGTTCAAGTAAACCCGGCCCTGGATTTTGCGGACTTCCTTGATCTCACCAGCGACAGGTACGTGGCAACGGTGATAGTCGTCGCTGTTCAGGAAACTATGGGTGTAGATGCCGTTCTCGAACGCGTCCTGGTACGAGCTGCCATCCAGGAGCTTCGCAATCTGCCAGGTAACGCCCTTGACCGTGACCTTCGAGTTCGCGTCGATGTCCCACTTGCCGGCGAAGACCGAATCGGCCGGCGACACGATCACCTTGTCGTTGCGTGGCTCTGCGATCGGTCGCTTGCCGGGCTTCACTTCGCGAGCGAAGAACTGGTTGAAGGTCAGCCATCCGCTCGGTTCGACGAAGTAGTCGTCGATGTGGTAATTGGGAAGCGCCGTGTAAGCGGGGATTCCCGCCGCCGACGCGGGCGTATCTAGGAACTGGCCCCAGGCCTCGACAAGCTTCCTCATCCAGGCACTAAAGCTCTTATCGCGGTTCAGTTGATCCCCCGGCGCTTGGTTGACGATGTAGTGGAGCTTCAGCGCCGTGGGTTGCTCGTGCCCGGTGGGGACGTACGTGACGAAACCGTCCAGATAGGTCAGGAACGAGTCCATGTCCCGAAGGCCCTTGAGGTCCGCCTTCCTGATCGCCCCTTCGAGCGCCGCTCGCAACTCTGTTCGCGCGTGCAGCAGTTGGACCAAGTCCTCGACGACCGGGACATGCCGAGTCGATTGCTTCGGTGCCTGATTACCGGTGCCGGAGGGCAGGACGACAAGGGAAAGAACGACACCCAGCACGGATATCCGCCACGTGTCGCCCAAGCGCACGCTCATGCTCGGTACCTCCACCTGACGATCCTGTTAGGGTCTTCGCGCCCACCGCTGTCTTTAGCGTTCAGCTTATCTCCGGCGTTCTGCTACTGTCAAATTTTTCGTTGCACTAGAAACTGTTCTGCGTTGCCACATTGGCTTTCGTTCGACTGTTCGCTGTCGTTGTGTGTTGCAAGCTGCTAAATTACCTGCCGCGAAACCTTCCTGACGATAGTAGCATCCGACCGATTGAGCTATCGCCACTGTGGGAAGAGGGCGCGGGGACGCGATGAAATCGGCCCATCGTGATGCAACGAGTTTCGCTCTTAGAATGAGAACGCGTCTCGCGAGAATTGTTCTTCCTGTTTTCCTGGTGTTCGCGCTTTCCTCCGTCGGACTTTCCGACGACCGCACTGTAATTCATCCGGGCTTCAATCTTTTTTCTCCACAGCAGGATATTGAGCTGGGGAAAAAGGCGTCCACGCAGGTCCCGCGCCAATTTGCCATTCTCAACAACAAACGCGTCGACCAGTATCTTCAGCGGCTCGGCACGCGCCTGGCGGCCCACGCGCCGGGATACAAATATCCGTACCAATATCGGTGCATCGACAGCGAAACGATCAATGCGTTCGCGCTTCCGGGCGGCTTCGTTTACATCAACCGCGGAGTGATTGAAAATGCGGACGACGAAGCGCAACTCGCCGCGGTGATGGCGCACGAG
>DASYZC010000368.1:0-10593 GCA_035949735.1 Candidatus Acidiferrales bacterium
TTCCAGGCGTCGAGCATGCCCCATTTGATTTCGCACGCGGCGCAATACATCTTCCACCACTGCGCTTCAGCTTCAAGGAGATAGCCCACGGGGCTATCCGGCTGAGCTTGCTCGATGCCGCGCGCGGTTGCGACAGCGGCCTGGTTATCGCCATTGTAGATTTGATCGAGCGTTTTGGCGGCCTCAGGGGAAAGTGCGATTCCAGCGGCGCGGCTCGGGAGGGCGGAGAGGGATAGGGCGATCAGGCACAGTGTAGTATTCGCGGAGAGTCTCACGGATGCCTCAGACGCAATCCTACCTTCTCGTGTGATCAAAGAGGGCGAGAAAACCGCAGCCTGCCCAGTGGGAGGAGTCCAAGGATTACAACAAAGGCGCTGCACGCGCGCCGCGGTTGGATTGTTAGGCCCGGCGGAGGCGCAGGCTGAGCTGCTGCCGGAAGGAAAGTCCGGGATTCGGCTTGTCGCCGGGTTCCGGCGCTACGTCAGCGACGCCCTCGCGAAAGAAAGTGCCGCCCGCCAGGAGCGCGTCAATCGCGGCAATGAGATCGCGCCCGGCGCAAGATTTGTTGACGAATCCCTGAGCGCCCACGTTGCGAATCTCGCCGAGGAGTCTGGAGGATTCGTGCATGGTGAACATGAGGAGAGCGGCGGGAAGATGAAGCCTGGCAACTTGCAAAGCGACTTCGATGCCGCTCATATCCGGCATGGTGATATCCAGGACGACGACATCCGGCCTGAGCGATTGTATGGCTTGGAGGGCTTCAGACCCGGTGGCTGCTTCGCCAGAGATTTCCCATTCGGGGCGCGAGCGCAGAATCATGGCACGCACACCGTGGCGAACTACTTCGTGGTCGTCAACGATGAGAATCTTGGCGGACGTGTGAGCTCTCCTTTTACGGACCCCGCCGGGCCAGGCAAGCGCTCTTATTTTTCGAGCGGCACGCGGGCTCGAACGGTTGTTCCACGTTCATCTGAGGACAGCTCGAGCGAACCTCCGAGTTGATGCATGCGTTCGAGCATTCCGCGGAGGCCGACTCCCAAGGTATTCGAGGAATTGCCGCCGGGCCCCAGCACGGACGGCGAAATCCCCTTCCCTTGATCGCTCACTTGGAGGCAAACCGTCCCATCTTCAAGTCCGAGGGAGACCTGGGCGGTGGGACTTTCGGAGTGCCGATGGACGTTGGTCAGACTTTCCTGAAGAATCCTAAAGATTGCCAGCTCGGCGTCGCGGGAAAGGCGTCCGACGTTCCGGTCGATATTGCAGGTGACTTGAATCCCGCTCCGCTTGGAGAAGCCCTCGATATACCAGGGTATTGCAGAGCGCAGGCCGACTTCCTCGAGCATGGGCGGATAAAGAAGATACGATATCGTCCGTACCTCTTTCATGCATAGATCGGTCATGCGAATGCATTCCTGGATCTGAGAGTCGGAACCGTCGTTGAGAGAGTCCAAGCCCATTTTCAAAGCGGCCAGGTATTGGCCCACACTATCGTGAAGCTCGCGGCCGAGGCGCCGGCGTTCTTCATCCTGCATGCGCAGGAGATGGCCGGATAATTTGCGAAGGGAGCGCTCGGACTCCTGCAACCTACTTTCGGCTTGGGTCCGCCTGCCGACTTCTTCGCGCAACTCCTTGTTGCTATTCCGGAGAGCCTCGATCGCGAGCATTTTCTCGGTAGTATCGCGCGTGATTTTACTGAAGCCCCGGAGGTTTCCGGAGGAGTCGCGCAAGGCGGTGATGATGACGTTGGCCCAGAATCGCGATCCGTCTTTGCGGAGGCGCCAGCCTTCGTCCTCGAAACGGCCCACCTCGGTGGCGACCCGCAGTTCCATTTGAGGCTTTCCCGATTGAAGGTCTTCCTCGGGATGGAAGACGGAAAAGTGTTTGCCGATAATTTCGGAGGCTTGATAGCCCTTGATTCGCTGGGCGCCGAGATTCCAGGTTGCCACGCGGCCATCGGGATCCAGCAGGAAAATGGCGTAATCCTGCGCGCTCTCAATCACCAGGCGGAGCTGCTCCTCGCTCCGATGGAGAACCAGTTGGGCCTCGAGGGCCTTGGCTTTTTGCTGTAACTCCGCAATCGATCGAAGGCGGTCTTCCTCACTCATGCTCGTGGGTGCCTTGCTCACCGCGTTCATCTTTACTCCGATCGAGGCACCCAGAGATCAGGGCTCCCGAGCCTTTGCGACTTGCAAATTCTGGCGATTCCGGGCGGGAAGTCCAATACAGCAAACCCTGTAACCTGAAAGAATAAAAATGGTTGGTGACGGCGAGACTCGGCAAAGAAGTTTCGTGCGACTGCGGTTGATTCAAGAGCTCTAAATGATCCAAGGCCCGGGCAAATCAGGCGCTTACGCTCGAGGCCCCAAACGTTCGCCGCTGCTGAAAGCATTCACGGCAGTACACGGGGCGGCCCTGCGTCGGCTTGAAGGGTACGGTCGTTTCTTTTCCACACTGCGAGCAGACCGTCTTCGTTTCCACCCGCTGGATGGCGGGCGCCGATTCGCCACCTTGCGCGCGAATCGACTTACATCCCTTGCAACGCTTGGGCTCGTTCTTGAAGCCCTTGTCCGCGAAAAACATCTGCTCGCCGGCGGTGAAAACGAATTCAGCCCCGCACTCGGCGCACTTCAGGACTTTGTCATGGTATTCCATACGCTGCTCCGGGGGCCGTGTTCGCACAGAGCAAGCAGTTTGCAGTTCGCGACCGGCGAAGGATGAAATTTCGCGGATGCCCGCGATGCTCACCCTCCCGCCGGCATCGAACTACTTTAGGTTTTCCGGTAGTGGCTTCCTTAATCCAGCTCACGCCGCTGCTTCTTACGGAGACGCTTACGCGAGAGGGCTTGCTTGGCTCGACGCTTTTCACCAGGTTTCAAGTAGTAACTGTGCTTCTTGATTTCCTTGATGATGTCCTCCGACTGCACCTTGCGCTTGAACCGCCGGAGCGCGTTTTCCAAAGACTCGCCCTCTTGAATAACTACTTCCGCCACGCGTATTCACCCCCGTCTCTCTGTTTGAATTGGACTTGTGGATTTGAACTCGAGTAACCGGAACCGCTAGACCCGGCTATTGCCCAATCCTTCTATCGGAGGCTATCCCTCAAGTCAAGACATAAATTGTACATTAGGGTGGCGAGGCTAGGGCGCTTGGGCGCGCGTAAATGGGGGTGGCCGAAACTCATCTTCGGGAACGAAGGGCGTCCTGCTGAACTCCCAGAACGAGTGCTGCTAGAATGGTCCGGCGCGCAGGGAAGGGCTGCGGCGCATTCCAAAAATGCCACTGATGCGCGATGTAATCGGAGTGCTGCTGGCGGGCGGCCAGGGCGAGCGGCTTTGGCCGCTTACGCGCGATCGCGCCAAACCCGCCGTGCCGTTTGGGGGAGTTTACCGGATTATCGACATAACGCTTTCCAATTGCCTGAATAGCGACTTGCGCCGCGTGTTTGTGCTGACGCAGTACAAGGCGCTGAGCCTGAATCGACACGTGCGCCGCGGCTGGTCTTCGCTGATGGGCTACGGCGATTTCATCGAGGTGCTGCCGCCGCAGATGCGCGTCTCGCAACACTGGTATCAAGGCACGGCCGACGCGGTGTACCAAAACATTTATTCGCTTGGAAGCGAGCAATCGAATTACGTTTTCATTCTCTCCGGCGACCACATCTACAAAATGAATTATCAGAAGATGCTGGAGCAGCATCTGGCCGCCGCGGCGGACGTGACCGTCGCGACCATCGAGATGGACGCCGCCGAAGCCGCGGGCAAATTCGGCGTGCTCGAAACAGACCGGTTCTGGCGAATTGTGGGATTCGAGGAGAAGCCGGCCAAGCCCAAAGAGTCGCCTTTGCACCCTGGAAAGATCAACGCGTCGATGGGCGTGTATCTCTTCAATACGCAGCTTCTGGTGCCGATTCTGATCGCGGATGCCGAGAACCCGTCGTCGTCGCACGATTTCGGAAAGGATATTTTGCCGCGCATTCTCAATAAGTATCGCGTGTTTGCCTACAATTTCCGGGACGAAAATAAGAAGGAGACTTCGTATTGGCGCGACGTTGGAACGATTGATGCGTATCACGAAGCCAACATGGACCTCGTATCGGTGAGTCCGGTGCTGAATTTGTACGATCCGGGTTGGCCGTTGAACACATGGCAGCAGCAATATCCTCCGGCGAAATTCGTGTTCGCCGATCCGGATCGCATGGGCGTGGCGCTGGATTCCATCGTATCCGGCGGATCGATCGTATCCGGCGGGCGCGTTTCGCGATCGGTGCTCGGCTACGATGTGCGCGTGAACAGCTACAGCGAGGTGGAGGACTCGATCGTATTCAACCACGTGAATATTGGCCGATACTGCCGCATCCGGCGCGCGATCATCGACCGGCACGTGGACCTGCCCGAAGGCACCGTGATCGGCCACGATCTCGAAGCGGACCGCGCGCGCTATTCGGTTTCCGAAGATGGCGTCGTTGTGGTGGTCCGCCCCGAATCCATGATCGAAGAACCGGAATGATATGCGCGGTGCGCTCATTCGAAACATCGTGCGCTGGGTTCTCTTGTTATTCGCGCTGGCGTTTGCCGCATACGACGCGCCGCAGACGTGGCATAATTACACCAGGTGGCGCCTCGCTCTTCTCTCCGATTCCGTGGCCGCTGGGTTCTGGCGAACTGCTTTCTATTCGGATGTAAGAGAGATGGCCATCGCTCTAGGCGCGGGCATCGTGCTCTGGATCGCATTGCGGCCGCGGGTGAAACGGGTGGGAAACAGCGATCGCGGGCTGGGGAAGTGAGTCAGGTCCAAGCTGAATTATTCTCAGAAATCATTTCGAGGGAAGAATGGCGGACGAGCTAAACCAGCAGATTTTGACTCCGGTGGATATCGAATCGGAGATGAAGAAATCGTACCTCGATTACGCGATGAGCGTAATCATCGGACGCGCCCTGCCGGATGTGCGCGACGGCCTGAAGCCCGTCCACCGGCGGATTCTCTATGGCATGTACGAGCTGGGGCTCACTTCGACGAAAGCTTATCGCAAGTGCGCGAAGATCGTCGGCGAAGTGCTGGGCAAATATCATCCGCACGGCGACTCGCCGGTGTACGACGCGCTGGTGCGGCTCGCGCAAGATTTCAACATGCGGTATCCGCTGGTCGATGGACAGGGTAATTACGGTTCGGTTGACGGCGATCCGCCCGCGGCGATGCGCTATACCGAGGCGCGGCTTTCGAAAATCGCCGAGGAAATGCTCGCAGACATCGAGAAGGAAACGGTGGAGTTCACGCCGAATTTCGATGAAAGCGAGCAGGAACCGGTGGTCCTCCCCACGCGTATTCCCAACCTGCTGGTCAACGGCTCTTCGGGAATCGCCGTGGGCATGGCGACGAACATCCCGCCGCACAATCTGCGCGAGATCGTAGAGGCAGCGATCCTTCTGGTAGAGAATCCTGAAACGACCCTGAAGCAGGTGATGAAGATTGTCCCCGGGCCCGATTTTCCGACGGCGGGCTACATTTACGGCCGTGATGGAATCGAACAAGCGTACAAGACCGGTCGCGGATCGTTTCAGGTGCGCGCGAAAGCCGCGATCGAGCAGCGCGGCAAGGATCGCCAGGACATTATTGTCACCGAATTGCCCTACCAGGTAAATAAAAAGAGCCTCATCCAGCATATCGCCGAGCTGATCAACAACAAGAAAATCGAAGGAATCGCCGACATCCGCGACGAGAGCGATCGCGACGGCATGCGCATCGTCATCGAGGTGAAGCGCGACGAAGAACCGGAAATCATCCTGAACAAGCTCTTCAAGATGACGCAGATGCAGGAATCGTTCGGCATGATCCTGCTGGCCATCGTCGGAGGTCAGCCGCGCGAGCTTGGCCTTCTGCAACTGCTGCAACTTTTTATCGAGCACCGCGTGGACGTGGTCCGCCGGCGCACGCAGTATGACCTGCGCAAGGCTCAGGAGCGCGAGCACATCCTGCTCGGCTATCGCATCGCGCTCGACAACATCGACGACGTGATCAAGATCATTCGCGGATCGTCCAGCCGCGCGAACGCCCGCGAGAATTTGCACGAATTCTTCGAGAACAAATCCGTGCGCGTGCTGGTGGGCGGCAAGGAAACCACGCTTCGCGGCGTGAAGCTCGACGCCAAGAAGTACGGAATTACGGTGGCCAGTTCCGGCGAAGGCTTGGGCCTCAGCTACATTCAGATTGATGCCATTCTCGAACTGCAATTGCATCGCCTGACGCAACTCTCTGTGGATGAAATTCTCAAGGAACTGGCGCAAATCCGCGAGCGTATCGCCGAACTTCGGGAAATCCTGGCGAGCGAGAAGAAACTGAAGGGCGTGATCGTCACCGAGTTGCGCGAAGTAGAGAAGTCCTATGGAGACGAGCGGCGCACGCAGATCGTCGATCGCGTTGAAGAGATCAAGCTCGAAGACTTGATCAAAGACGAGGAGATGGCAATCACGGTGAGCCATGCGGGCTACGTGAAGCGCACGTCGGTTGAAACCTACCGGCACCAATCGCGCGGCGGCAAAGGGCGAATTGGCGCGAGAACGCGCGAAGACGATTTCGTGGAGCATTTTTTCGTGGCCTCCGCGCACAGTTACATCCTGCTGTTTACGTCGAAGGGGCGCATCTATTGGCTGAAAGTTTATGAAATTCCCGAAGCAGCCGCGGCCACGCGTGGCAAAGCGATCAACAATCTGGTGCGCTTTCAAGAAGGTGAAACGCTCAAGGCGATCGTTCCGACGCGCAACCTGGAGGAAACCGGGCGCTACGTTTTCCTGGCCACAAAAAATGGCACGGTGAAAAAGACTGAACTCGCCGATTTTTCGAACCCGCGGCCATCGGGAATCATCGCCATCAATCTCGATGCGGGCGATGAGCTTATCGGCGCGAAGCTCACCGACGGAAGACAGATGATTTTTCTCGCGAGCCACGAGGGCCAGGCAATTCTCTTCCGCGAGACCGAAGTGCGCTCGATGGGGCGCGCCGCTGGCGGCGTGAATGGGATGGACCTCGCGAAAAGCGACTACGTGGTCTCGATGGACGCGGTGCAGGTGGACTTCGGAATCGTGCAGAAGGAATACAAGAAAGAGACGCAGGATCTCGATGAGCTTGAAAGCGACGAGATTCGTGAATCGCTCACGTCGTTGATGCTGACCGTGGCGGAAAAAGGCTACGGCAAGCGCACGCCGCTCGCGGAATACCGGGTCACATCGCGCGGCGGCAAGGGCGTGATCAACCTGAAATCAACGGATCGCAACGGGTCGGTCGTCGCTGCGTTGCAGGTGCGCGAGGATTCCGACGTGATGATTATCACCGGCCACGGCAAAGTGATCCGTGTGCATTCAGGCGAAATCCGCGAAGCGGGGCGGTCAACGCAGGGAGTGCGACTGTTGCGCCTTGATGAAGGCGACCGCATCGCCGCTGCTGCCGCCATCCTCGAAGAAGAAGAGCCCTCCGCCGAGCCCGAAAAGAAGTAACAGAGAATGCTTTCCAATGGTCCTTGAAGGGCCGCAGTATCGTTTCTTGCACATTGCCGCGTGATTTCCCTTCCCAGTGTTGTGCTCTCAGGTAGTCTTTAGCCGATTGGTGACTAGCTTTGGGTGGCTAGTCCCGTGGTCAGGTTTTCCCACCTCGCGCCGCAGGCTCGGGATCTAGCAATGCATCAATCCCGGCTGCTCGGTCCCGCAGGAGAGTGGGCATGGGTGATCAAAAGCTGATCGTATCAGGGAGGTTGTAATGAGAAGAGCATTCTGTCTATTGGTGTGTCTGTTTGCGACAAGCATGGTTTCCACGCGCTCGACCATGGCCCAAGGAGTTGGCGCATCAGGCTCGATCAAAGGCGCTGTGACCGACCCCACTGGTGCAGGCGTTCCCGCTTCAAGTGTCACTGCACTTGAAGTGAGCAAGGGAGTGTCCTATGAAGCGGTGACAGATAGCGCCGGGGACTATCAACTTAACGGATTGCCTCCCGCCACGTACGATTTGGAAGTTCAGGTTTCCGGGTTTCAGCCACAGATTGAGAAAGGCATCGTCGTCACGGTCGGATCCACCGCGATCGCCGATTTACGTCTGGAATTGGCCGCCCGGACGCAGCGGATTGAAGTGACCGCCGCGCCGCCGGTGGTCGAAACGGAGCGGGCGAGCCAGGCCGACACAATGACGCAGGACTACGTATCGAATTTGCCGATCGATCGGCGGGACTATCTCACCTTTACGTTGCTGTCGCCGGGAGTCTCCAATTCCACTCGCCTCGCGGGAGACAAGGACTTTCGCGCGCTGCAGACGGGCCAAAGCGGCCTTTCCTTTTACGGCAGCAACGGGCGCGGTAACAGCGTGACTCTTGACGGCGGCGAAGCCAACGGTGATGCGGGCGACGTCCGCCTGACCGTGGGCCAGGATGCCGTACAGGAATTTCAAATCAACAGGAGCAACTACTCAGCCGAACTGGGTTCAGCCAGTGGCGCTTCGGTAAACATCGTCACCAAGTCTGGAACCAACGAGTTACATGGCGGGCTATTCACCTACGTGCGCAACGATGCGCTGGATGCCCGTGACCCGTTCGCTTTCAGTCAGGCGCTGCAGCCAGGCCAAAATTTCAATCCCGCCCAGCCGGATTTGAAGGGCACGCCGATCAAGAATTCGCTAGACCGTTATCAATACGGCGCCGATCTGGGCTTTCCTATTCAGAAGGACAAAACCTTCGCCTTTTTCGCGTTCGAAGGGTTGCTGCAAGACGCCCAGAATTCAGTTCCGCTGCTGACCAGCACCACCACGCTGCGGCCGAACGCCCCGCAAGGCGTGATCATCGGGGGCCTGGCCGCCTTGGGCGGCACGCCAGTGCCGTGCCTCACAGGCCAGCCGGCGCTGCCCGCAGCGACCTGCGCGGCTATCCTCACGAATGTTTTGACCGTCAACCCGGCCACCAGCCCGCTCAATGCGTTCCTCGTCAACGAGTTCGAAAACAACGGCGGGGTCTTTCCTTACGCCTCGCGCGAGTATCTGGCATCCGGCCGCTTAGACCACGTCTTCGACAACTCGAACCAGTTTTTCCTGCGCTACAACTTTGGACAGGATAATGAAGCAAGCCCGGACGTGCAGTCGCTGACCGGGTTTTCGCGCGGCAGTTCCACGCACAACTACGATCACACGCTTCAGGCCTCTTGGTTCCATCAGTTCAATCCCACTATGCAGAACGAATTCCGCGCGCAGTGGAATTATCAAAGCCTGAACGTAATTCCCAACGCGTCCGGCCAGGTCGGCCTCGACATAGCCGGCTTCGGAAACTTCGGAACCAATATCTTTCTTCCGAATTACTCGATCCTGCGCCGCTACGAGTTCGCGGACAACGTGTCCAAGGTATTCGGCGCACACACGATGAAGTTCGGTTTGTATGAGCTGATTCGCGGCGATCACAGCGAGTCAGACACTTTTTTCCCGGGCCGCTTCGTTTTCGGCAATCTTCCCGGCGGAATTCTCAGCCCGTGCCTACAAGTGCCGGCGGCTTGCGGACTCGCCCCTTCGGTGCGCGCTGCGACCATCAATTCCCTGCAGTCGGCTGCGCTAGGGCTGCCGCAGTTCTACGAACAGGGCTTCGGCAATCCGGCGTTCGGCGGGGCCGTCTACGCAGTCACGCGCCCTTTCACGGCCGCCTATTGGGAGGATTCATGGGCTATCCGACCGAACTTCCTGCTGACTTATGGCCTTCGCTACGAACTGGACCGGCAGAGTCCACCGCTGAATACAGACTCCAACAATCTTGCGCCACATATTTCTTTCGCCTGGGATCCATTCAACGACCATAAGACCGCAGTGCGCGGAGGTTTCGGAATCTTCTATTCGCCCACCTACGTTCAGATTGGCGCCGTAACCAAAATACTTGCGGATATCAACGGCGTTCGCCAGATTCCCAATCTGCTCGTGCCGCTTACGACGTTTCCAGTGAATTCCGCGGCCATTTTTCAAACGCTGTTCGCTCAAGGCGCCGTCCAGTGCAGCACCACGAACCCGAGGGCGTATTGCATCACTCCGGCCAACCTGACGCAGTTCGGCATCAACGTCAGCAATACCGCGCCCCTTCCACCGGCCGCCGGCTCAACGCCGTTCCCGGTTCTATTCAGCAGCCAGCCCAATTTCCGAAGCCCTTATTCGGAACAGGCTGAACTGGGAGTGGAGAACGAACTCGTGAAAAACTTGTCGGTCTCGATTAGCTACATCTATACGCACACCCTGGGGCTTCCTGTGGCGATCGACAGCAACGCTCTGGCTGCAGCGCCGCTGACCAGCCTAACGCTGGCTAACGGGAAGACGGTGCAGTATCGAAATTGGGCGGCTCCGCAGTGCTCGGCGAATCCTTTCCTCTGCTTTGCGAACCCACTGCTGCTGCAAACAAATGTGTATAGTTCCAAAGGCTCCGCTCTTTTCCAGGGCGGCATCCTTGAGATCAAGAAGCGGTTCAGCGACCATTTCACGCTGTTCGGTAACTACACCTACAGCAAGGCATTCAATACCACCACGGACTTCAACAGCGACTTCGGGCCGGAGGACAATACCAACCTGGCGGCCGAGCGCGCCCTCTCCGACTTC
>DASYZC010000369.1:0-3445 GCA_035949735.1 Candidatus Acidiferrales bacterium
TCGGCAAACGTATATTCACTGGAAGCGATAGATCGTAGCGGCGCGCCATGCGACGTTCCGTCATCCCTGATGCTCCTTCAGGATTGGATTGAAGTGCACAGCGGTACCCCGGATGGGGCAGCAATCGCTGTTCCAAACCTCGCGTCGCCCTCACCATCACCGAGTATTCTAGGGGGACGACTCCAAATGAAACTGTGCAAAGAAACTCCCTTTAGAAACACAGGCATTTGACCCGGGATCACCGCAGTTCGCAAGGCGCGCAAAGGCGCTTTAAGCGAACCGTATTTTCGGGACGGAATATAATCTAAGCGACGGCGAAAAGGATAGCCTATTTCGCTGTATATGTTCCAGATAGGTACCCGGCAGGTATAGGACTGCTTCAACGGCCCAGTACTCTGTGGAAGAGCATTGTCCGGCGTGCGGTTTCGGCGACGCGACGCCTCATTATGGTACTTTCAACGCAAATCTCGAAAAATCAATCCCGAATGGCGGGAATTACCGGACCATCTTTCGGCGCTGAATCCTTCTCTGCAACCTCCTTCGCAACCGCCTCTTTAGCGGCAGCCTCTTTCGCAGCCCTCGCCGCGGAAGAACGGGAGCCCCTGCCCGAGTCGAGATTGAATTGGCGCATTTTATACAGTAAGGCCTTATAGCTGATTCCCAACATGCGCGCCGCGTCCTTGCGGCACCAATTCGTTTTTTCCAGGGCGCCGGCGATTGCTTCCATCTCTGCTTCGTCTTTAAGACCTCGAACCAGCGCTTTGAGTCCCTGTTCCTTTGGCGGGGGAGCATCCTCCTGTACAGGCATTCGCTGCTGTTGTCCCGTCATCTCCAGGAGTTCGCGGAAGCTGCCCTCGTCGTCTTCGAGAATCACGTAACGCTTCACGAAATTTTCCAACTCGCGGAGGTTCCCCGGCCAGGGATATCGCGCAGCCGCCTCCAGCAAGCTCTTGGAAGGATCCGGCGCCTGCTTCTGATATTTCTCGCTGTACTTAACCAGAAAATGACGGAACAGCAGCGGTATTTCCGTAATGCGTTCGCGGAGCGGCGGGATGTGAAGAGAGAGCACGTTCAATCGATAGTAGAGGTCTTCTCGGAAGCGTCCCGTTTTCATTGCTTCCTTCACGTCCATATTCGTAGCGGCCAGGACGCGAACGTCCACATTCACCACCGCGCGGGCTCCCAGGCGCGAGTATTGGCCGTCCTGCAAGACGTGCAGCAACTTGGCCTGCAGGTGCGGGCTCATTTCAGCGATCTCGTCGAGGAAAATAGTGCCTTTGTTGGCGAGCTCGAATTTTCCGGGCTTCGCGCGAACCGCGCCGGTGAAGGCGCCTTGCTCGAAGCCGAAGAGCTCGGATTCCAGCAGCTCCCCGGGCAACGCCGCGCAGTTAACCTTGATGAACGGTTGGTGCTGGCGTTTCGAGCGAAGGTGAACCATTCGCGCCACGACTTCCTTCCCCACTCCGCTCTCGCCGCTAATAAAAATGGGCACGTCCACTGGCGCGATCTGCAAAATCTGCTGGCGTATTTTGAGCATCTGAGGGCTGGCGGCGAGAAAAGAGATGTCCTCGGTCAGCGCCTCGCAGTATTCGCGAAGGGCTTGATTTTCCGAGCGAAGCTGCTGCTTCTGCTGGCACTTCAGAAAGGCTGCGTCGAGTTCGGGTTTTTCAAACGGCTTGGTGAGGTAATCGAGCGCGCCGAGGCGGATGGCCTCGACGACGGTGGTGACCTCGTTAGCGCAGGAAAGCATGATGACGTTGAGCGAGCGGTCCATCTGCATCAGTTGCCGCAGAGTCTCCAGGCCGTCCATCTCGGGCATTAACACGTCCAGAATGATGAAGTCCGGTCGTGATCCCGCTCCCACCTCTTTCAACGCTTCCTTGCCGTTGGGTAGAGTCTCGACCTCGAACCCATCGACTTCGAGCAGCGTTCGAAGATACTTCCGAATGCTCGGCTCGTCGTCCACCACCATAATCTTTTGCTTCTCGGTCATGGTCATACCTCGAAATGATCCCTTCTCACTCCACTTGTATGGGTAGGAGAAATGAAAAGGAGCTCCCGCGCCCCACCTCGCTATCGACCCACACTTTCCCACGATGCGCCTGTATCAATCGCTTGGTGATGGCCAAGCCCAATCCCATCCCCGACGAGGACGGATCAACTCGCACGAATTCCTCGAAGATTTCCTGATGAAATTCGGCTGCGATGCCCTTGCCAATATCGGTGATGGAAATCAGCGCGCTGTTCGGGCGTTGGCCCCGGTCGCGACGCCTCTCTTGCGGCGCCGTTCCCTCGGCCATTCGCCTCTCCCAGAAGTGCAATTCGGCGGCTAACGTAACCGAACCTCCCTCGGGTGAATGCTTCAGCGCATTGTCGAGCAGATTCACGATGCACTGCTGCACTTTTTGATAGTCGAACCTAAACGGCGGCAATCCGGGTCCGAGCCGCACATCCAAGCGGACGCCACTTCGCTTGAACGCGTCCTGCCAGCGGCCCGCAATGTCGCGGACGCAATCTCCCAAATCGTTCTCTCGAAGCTGTAAGACAAGTTTACCGCTCTCCAGTGCTGAATAATTAAGAAACATCGAGACAAGACGCACCAGGCGATCGCAGCTCTCTTTTGACTCTCGCAAAATGTCCGTCTGCTTCTCACTGAGTTTCCCGAGAGAGCCGGTGAGCAGCAGCTCGTAGTACCCCTTCATCACAGCCAGCGGCGTCTTTAGTTCGTGCGCGGCCGATGCCAGAAACACGGTCTTTTGGCGGTTGGCCTCTTGAAGGCGTAGATATGCCGCGAGCAGATTGCGGTAGGTAATTTCCCGCTCTTGCATCAGCTCTTGCACGGTCTGACGCATTTCCGCTTCGTCCGCCGGCGCTTCCGGTGCTGATGCCTCGATAAAGACCGCCAGCCAATCCGGTTCCGGCAGCCAGCGAACTCTCGCTCGGAATTTCCCGGACGAGTGATCCAGTGGAAGGTCGATTTCTTGCTCCCCAGCCTCCAGTTGCCCGATAATTCCCTTGCGGTCGACGCGCAGCAAATCGCGGAAAAGATTGAGTTCCCCGGCCGCTTTTAGGTTGCGGGCAGTGAGAGCGTCCTGGGCGTGTAGGTTCGCAAAGAGGATTTGGCCGCTGCGATCCGACACTAGGAGGGGGCGGTCCAAGGCGTCCAGCAGGCTCGCAACCAGTTGGAAGGTCGCGACCCCGCTTGGTTGCTTATCCACGATCACGTTCCTGGACAACTCGCGCGCTCCGCTGGCGTTCGATCAGGCCAAAGACACCCCTCTGTTTGGGACCTGAAGTTGGGTCGGAGCGTATGCTCGCAAAGGGATTAGGGGGTGTCAATGGTAAATAAGTCCCACTTTGCACAATGATGGAAATGAATTGCCTCAAATTTGCACTCTCTGGCGTCTCGACGGCCGCAAAAGAGGTCTAGCATTTTTCGTAAACT
>DASYZC010000370.1:0-8433 GCA_035949735.1 Candidatus Acidiferrales bacterium
GACCCATCGTTCGCGCCGCAACGCTCTCGCGTTACACCGCTCTGCTACGATGGCCGGCATGAAAAGCAAGATCACTCTCGTCACGGTCTTAACAGCGGCGATGATCGCGGTCGTGCCGCGAGCGACCGCTCAAGACGGTTCGATCGAGTTCGTGGCACGAGCCACGCCCTCCGGAGGCCTGGAAGAGCCTGTACGCGGCTTCCCTTTCTATCTCCTGAGCAAAAGCTACGAGGAAATCGGAAAGGAAGCGGATGCAGAGGATCCGAAACCGGACATGAACGCGTTCATCGACAAACTCGACTCGGCTACTTATTCCCTCCAATTGAAAGGTTGGATGAAGAAGAACGAATTCGTGACACTGGCAGGGGAAGATTTCATTCGCAAACTGCGTCCAGCAGACGTCATGGATGTTCCCGAATTTTTCTCGGCATACATGGATAGGAATGCCGGTGATCAATCCGCGGATTTTCCCAAATCCAAAGTCAAAGCCTCCGACAAAGTCAAGAATCCGGCAAGATACGCAAAAGCAACCGCCGACTACACGGAAACGATCCGCCACTACATCGAGCAGCATCCTCAAAGCGTGGACGGCATCGATCTCAATCTCGCTGAGATAGACCCTGGGCCCAAATGGAACGCTTTGCTCGGGAGGCGGACTCCGGAAATTCATCGCCGGGCTCTCGATCTGGCGCAGTCCAAATATCTCGTGGCGCGCACGGAATCGAACCTTCAGGGGCAGGGTTTTTTGCGCGATGTGCCGCCCGGAAATTATTGGATCAGCACGCTTGATGTCGCCGCCGATGTGGGCGACGCGCGGCCACGCTGGGACGTGCCCGTGACTGTCCAGCCAGGCCAAACCGAGTATGTCGCGCTCTCCAATGTTAATTCTGTCCAGCCGTCCCATATTCGCCCTAGCAAGTGACGTGAATATGACTGAAGGCCGCGAGGTTGCCCAGTGGATACGCAGCCTGGCCGATTCCGATCCGTTGAAAAGGCATGTGGCCGCAACGCACCTGCACCTGACAGGGGCCGCTCTGGTTGTCACCGCAACCCGCGAGTGGTTTAGGGACGCCGAATTTCGCGAACTTGTGCGACCCTTTTCGATCGATGCGGACGGGAAGCAAAGCTCGGAACATACTTACTTCAGTATTGGCATCGCAGTGCAACCGGAGAATTTCGAAAGAATTCGCGCCGCGAACGGATCGCCCCGGCTCGCGGAAGTTCCGCCGGACCAGGATGCGATGGAATTCGAATTACGCTCCGGCGCGCATGAGGAGTTCGATATTCTGACGACACGCGATCCGAGTGGCCCGGGTGCAATCGCTCGATACCTCAACAGATTTGGAGAGGGTATTCAGCAAATTGAAGTCAATGTGACCAGCGTGAACCGAGCCACTGAAATCTTGCGCACTCGGTTCGGCCTTACACCCGTGTATCCGGAAACGCATGCGGGTGCCAACGGCGCACGCGTAAATTTTTTTCTGGTGCCGGTGGTAGAGGGCAAGCGCGTTTTGATCGAATTGGTGGAACCTGCCCCGAAGGGGTAAATGGTGTTGCGTTATGCGCCGCTCTGCTCGATAAGTTTTGCAACCAATGCCGTCCATCCGGTTTGGTGACTTGCGCCCAGACCCGCGCCCGTTTCCCCGTGAAAATACTCGTAGAATAAAACCAGATCGCGCCAAAAAGGATCTTGCTGAAACAGCGCCGTATCACCATGCACGGGTCGGCGTCCGTTCTGCCGGAGAAAAATGTGCGAAAGTCGGCGTGACAGCTCGCTCGCGACGCCCCAAAGCGTCTTCTTCTGCCCTGAGCCCGTCGGGAAGTCAACTCGGAATTCGTCGCCGTAATAGAAGTGAACGCGTTGCATTGATTCGATTAAAAGGTAGTTCATCGGAAACCAAATGGGCCCGCGCCAATTGGAATTTCCGCCGAAGAGATCGGTGGTCGATTCGCCGGGCTCGTAGTTCACGGAATGAGACTGTCCATCCACGTTCAGCATGAACGGATGCTCTTCATGGAATTTCGATAGTGCCCGAATTCCATGCGGAGACAAGAACTCCTTTTCGTCGAGGACATAGCGATAGATACGCTCGAGTTTCTTTCGATTCGCGATGGTGAGCAATAATCGCGCACCATTCGCGTTGCGCCGGCTCATGTCAACGTGCTCCGATACTTCGGCATGGTGATTCAGAAACCATTGCATGCGGCGACTGAAAGCGGGCAAACGCGCAAGGTCCTCGGGATCAAAGGTTTCGACAGCAAAAAGAGGGACCAAGCCCACCATGGAGCGCACCTTCATCGGGATGTGGCCGCCGTCCGCCCGATGCAGAACGTCATAATAGAAGCCGTCGCCTTCATCCCACAGCCCAATCCCCTCGCCGCCCATGTCGTTCATCGCTTGCGAGATAAAAACGAAGTGCTCGAAGAACTTGCTGGCGACATCTTCATAAGCCGGGTCATCATGGGCGAGCTCCATCGCCATCGCGAGCATGTTCAGACAGAACATGGCCATCCAGCTTGTGCCATCGGATTGCTCAATTGTGGTGCCGGGGGCAAGAGGTTGCGAGCGATCGAAAACTCCGATATTGTCCAATCCGAGGAAGCCGCCTTCGAATACGTTCTTCCCGTCGGGGTCTTTACGGTTCACCCACCAGGTAAAGTTCAAGAGCAGTTTCTGAAAGACCCTCTCTAAAAAATTGCGGTCTTCCTTGCCCTGAATCCGGCCGGCAATTTTGTAGACGCGCCAAGCCGCCCAGGCGTGCACCGGCGGATTTACGTCCGAGAAATTCCATTCGTACGCCGGCAATTGTCCGTTCGGGTGCATGTACCATTCGCGCAGAAAGAGGACAAGCTGATCCTTGGCAAAGTCCGGATCAATCACCGACATCGCTACACAATGGAACCCCAAATCCCAGGCGGCGTACCAGGGGTACTCCCACGTATCCGGCATGGAGATCACATCCGAATTATGTAGGTTGACCCACCGATGATTTCGGCCTTCGAGTCGCTCGTAGGGCGGCGTTGGCTGGGTGGGGTCTCCCTGGAGCCAGCGTCGAACATCGTAGTGGTAGCTTTGCTTGCCCCACAGCAGCCCCGCAAATGCCTGGCGCTGCACCAGTCGGGCATCGTCGCCCATTCCGACATGAGCGCGCTGCGCGTAAAACTCATCGGCTTCCCTGATTCGCTGCGAGAACACGCCATCGAAGCTTGCGCCAAAGACTTGCCTCGCGGCTGTCTGGTTCTGTGCGGGGTCCTTGTCAATCAGGCGCGCGCAAATGGTCCAGCTCTGTGACGGTGCGATCTCCGCGGTATATAGCGCGGCTGCTTTCGTGCCCTTTTGAGCGGGATTCACCGCGGACAGCTCGCCGTTGATTACGTACCGATGGAACGCATCCTTCACATAGGGCGTGCGGTTCTTAAACTGAAAAAGGCGCTCCGCATTCGTTTCATTCTCGGTAAAAAGAAGTTCTGGCGCCCCTTCCAGAAGCAGCCAGCGCTTGCCGTAATGATATTCGGACAGCTCGATCAGCGATGTTCCTGGCGGAGCGTCGATGCGGTACGCCTGCGGCGGATCGTAATTCTCGCCCCAGGACCAGCGATTTCGAAACCAAAGGGTTGGCAGAATTTGCAACCGCGCCGGTTCAGGACCGCGGTTCCAAGCCGTGATGCGGATCAGGACATCCTCTGCGCTGGCTTTGGCATATTCCACGAACACGTCGAAATACCGGTTCTCGCGAAAAACCCCCGTGTCGATCAGTTCATATTCGGGCTCCAGCCGCGTTCGCTTCGCATTTTCGTGAATGAGCTGTTCGTAGGGAAACGCCGCCTGAGGATACTTGTACGAGTACTTCAAATAAGAGCTTGTCGGCGTGGCGTCGAGGTAGAAATAGTATTCCTTTACATCTTCCCCGTGATTCCCCTGAGGATTGGTGAGGCCAAACAGACGTTCTTTCAGGATCGGATCTTTCTGGTTCCAAAGCGCGACCGCAAAGCAGATGTGTTGATGGCGATCGCAGATTCCGCCGATCCCATCCTCGCCCCAACGGTAGGCCCGAGACCGGGCGTGGTCGTGCGGAAAATAGTCCCAAGCGTCGCCGTTTGCGCTGTAATCCTCGCGAACGGTTCCCCACTGCCTCTCGGCGAGATATGGGCCCCAGCGTCTCCAGTTAACGCTCCGTTCAGCATTCGCCCGCAGCCTCTCTTCTTCGCTAGTCATTCCTCGATTCCTTCACATGAGGTGCTGCGGGCGTGTGCCGCGACTCTCGCGTTTTGATTCTTAGGGAGGCGGCAAAATCACTCTAGCGTTTCGAGCGACACGTGGCAAGATTCTTCCATCGCTTTCCTGCCCGAAAAACAACGGCACTGGCGGTGCCTTCCCCGATTTTGTATTCTCGAACCCATCGCGCATTCACAGCGGAGACGATTCTGAACCAAGTACAGTTCGGATCCACACAGCATCCTCCGTTCAGACCCTCAGCCTCGTGGGGTTTCCCGCTAGGCTGCATATGTGCCGCTGCAATTTTCGTAGTAATGCCCATGCTCTTCCTCGGCAATGCTTCCGGCCATGATTTCGACTTTCACGTAGCTTCCTGGATGGATGTGGCCGGCCAGTGGCGTGAAGGAATTGTTTATCCTCGCTGGGCCGAGTGGGCGAATTGGGGATTCGGCGAGCCCCGGTTCATCTTCTATCCGCCCGCTTCGTGGATTGCCGGAGCCGCTCTCGGCTCCGTGCTGCCGTGGAGAATGGTTCCCGGCGTATTCATCTGGCTTACGCTGGTCCTCGCGGGTATGTCGATGTGGATCCTTTCGCGCGAGTGGTTACCGCCGCCGCAAGCCGTCGTCGCCGCGCTTTTATACCCTGTGAATCCCTATAATCTCGTGATCGTTTATTACCGCAGCGATTTTGCCGAGCTGTTGGCGGGCGCTTTATTTCCGCTGCTCATTTGGGGAGTCTTGCGAGTCCTTGCCGGCGAGTGGCGTCGTGTCCCTACGCTCGTCGTTATCTTTGCCGCGGTTTGGCTCACGAACGCGCCCGCGGCCGTGATCGCCACGTATTCGCTGGTCCTGATCCTATTAGTCGGATGCCTTGTGCGAAAAAGCCTTCGTCCCCTGCTTCTGGGCGCGAGTGCCATGGGTGGCGGTTTCGCCCTCGCAGCCTTTTACATTTTGCCGGCCGCGTGGGAACGGCGCTGGGTTCAAATTGCGCGAGCGGTAGGCGGAGAAGTTGACCCCAGCCGGAATTTCCTTTTCACCCGCATGAATGATCCGGACTTCGTGCTTTTCAATGGAAAGGTTTCCTGGATCGCGGCTGGGGTAATAGCCATCACCGGTATCGCTGCGATTTTCGCAGCGCGGAAGCGGCGATACTTTCGCGACTTGTGGTGGATTGTGATCGCCCTTGCTCTGGCGTCGGTGTTCCTGATGTTACGGCCGAGCCTATGGTTATGGAACACGCTTCCCGAATTGCGATTCATCCAGTTCCCGTGGCGTTGGCTCGAGCCCCTTGCTGTCGCTTTCGCATTCTTCCTGGCTCTAGCAATCTTCAGCATGCGCAGCCGGCCCCTATCCTGGACCGTAACCGTCGTGGCTTTCATTGTGATCGGTGCTACGGCCACGACCATCGTTCGCAATGCATATTGGGACGACCAGGACGTTCCCTCAATCGCAACCGCCATAAGTTCGCGCCGGGGCTATGAGGGAACGGACGAATTCGCGCCAACCGGCCTAACTCGTCTCGACCTCCCTGCGAACCCGGACGACACGGAGCGTCCTGCCGGCATCTCGCCAAATCCCGCGCCCCAGCTTGAAGAACTCCGTTCTGCTTCGGGTTCTCCAGTGTCGGCTGTGGGAATCAAGCTCAACGTTGACCGCTGGTCGGCCGAGCGCAAGGCATTCACCGTGGAAAGCGTAGCGCCCGTTACGCTCGCGCTACGGTTGGTAGATTATCCTTCGTGGGAAGTTCAGGTAGATGCTAAACGCGCCCGCACCACTGCGCCTCCAGCAACCTCCCAAATACTTGTGCCTCTCGCTGCAGGGGATCACCGTGTTGACGTTCGCTTCCGGCGAACTTGGGACCGCAGCACGGGAGACGCAATTTCAGGTTTGGCCGTAGCGCTGTTGGGATTTACCTGGGTCTTCCATCGAAGACGAGAGTCGGCGGCTACTGTAGCCGGCGATGAGTGAATTTCTTCTGGCCCTTACTGTATTCCGCCGCCGTCTGACCGTGGCCATACAGCTTGTACTTGTACGTGGTTAGGCCTTCGAGACCCATGGGACCGCGCGCGTGCAACTTGCTGTTGCTGATGCCCAGTTCCGAGCCGAATCCGTAGCGGAAACCGTCCGCAAAACGCGTGGAGGCGTTCTGATAGACGCCCGCCGAGTCCACCTCTTCCATGAATCGCGCCGCCGCTTCCGGATCCTCGGTCACGATCGCATCGGTGTGACGCGAGCCATAGGTATTGACGTGCTCGATGGCTTCGTCGAGAGTTGCGACCACTTTGATCGACAAAATGAGATCCGAATATTCAGTCGACCAATCCTTTTCCGTGGCGGGCGAAATGGACATGCCGGGCAATAGCGAGGCAGTTTTCGAATCGCCGCGAATCTCCACTCCGGCGACCGCCAATTTCCGTACCGCTTGGGGCAGAAATTCGGTTGCGATCGCCTCGTGCACCAGCAAAGTTTCGGCGGCATTGCACACAGCGGGATACCCCACCTTGGCATCGTAGATGATGTCCACGGCTTTCGTGACATCCGCCGCTTGATCGACATACACGTGACAGATCCCCTCGCCATGCCCTAGCACCGGAATCCGGCTGTGCTGCTTGATGTAGTTCACCAGCTCGTACGAACCCCGAGGAACGATCAGGTCCACGTCGCGGTCCTGCGTCAAAAGTTCCACCACATCCGCGCGCGATTGCAGCAAGCTGATCGAATCTACCGGAACTCCTTGGAATCGAATCAAACACTCCCGCCAGATGGAGGCGATCTCCTGATTCGTCTCCGCCGCTTCCGAGCCGCCTTTCAGAATCACCGCGTTACCCGATTTCAGGCACAGCGAAGAGACCTGCGGGATCACGTCCGGCCGCGATTCAAAAATCACGCCCACCACGCCAAAGGGACACGATTCTTTGAACAGCACCAGCCCTTCGTCTAGCTCCGTGGCGGCTAGCGTCCGTCCAAGAGGATCTTCGAGCCGCGCGACTTCTCGAATCTGCGTGGCCATTTGCGCGACGCCGGCTTCCGTCACGCGCAACCGCGCCAGCATCGCGGAAGACATCTTCCCGGAAGCCACTGCGGCCTTCGCGACGACGCAGTCTCGTTCATTGGCGTCGAGAATTCTCTGGCGCTCGTCTTCGATCGCTTGCGCCGCCGCCATAAGAACTTCCACGCGAGCGTCAGCCGAAAGCTTCGCGAGCGCTCGCGAAGCCTTCCTGGCTTTCCGCGCCACTGCTGCCACTGACGTATCGTTCGCTTGTATCGCCGATGCTGTCGTTGGCTGGCTCATGTTTTCTCTAGTAACACGATATTGTCGCGCGTCACTAAAACCGGTGAGGAGTTCGCCTTGCTTCCTGTAGCCGCGCCTCTCTTTGCCGAGAGTCTCTCCGCTTCTTCGCTGGCGCATTTGGCGATACCCCGCGCGAATTCACGCCCCTCGCAATCGACGATGCTCACCACGTCCATGGATGCGAAGCGGTTCTCGACGCGCACGATTCCCAACGCCAGCAAGCTCGCTTTCCCCTCGGTGATGGCTCTGTGCGCGCCCGCGTCCACCACCACACGCCCGCGGACATTCGCGGCATAGGCAATCCAGCGCCGCTTTCCCGGCATGCGCTTGGACGGCAAGAACGCGGTTCCAGTTCTTTCGCCCGCAAAAACTCGATCCAGCGTATCCGGGCGGCTGCCATTCGCGATCACCGCGATCCCGCCGCACTTCATGGCAATCTCCGAAGCTTCAAGCTTCGTCCGCATCCCGCCGCGCCCGCTTTCCGATGGACCAGCCGCCAGCGACCGAATCTCGGGTGTGATTTCAGCGACCAGCGAAATCACCTCGCCTTCCTCGCCGCTCCGCGCGCCATTCCGCGATGCTCGCTCGAGCAACCCATTCACGTTGGTTAGCAGCACCAACGCGTCTGCTTCCAGTCCGCTCATTACCAGCGCCGCCAGGCGGTCGTTGTCGCTGAATGCTGGCGTGCGCGACTCGGGCGCCACCGGCTCCAATTCCGCCGTGGAAACGGTATCGTTCTCATTCACGATGGGCAGCACTCCGAACCCCAGCAGTTTTTCGATCGTATGCTGAAGATTCGAATAGCGGCGCCAGTTCGTGAAGTCCTCTTCCGTCAGCAGAACCTGCGCTACTTTTATGCCCCATCTCGAAAACAGGTCCTTGTACGCGTCCATCAGAAGGCTCTGGCCCACCGCCGCGCAGGCCTG
>DASYZC010000371.1:0-2129 GCA_035949735.1 Candidatus Acidiferrales bacterium
CATATCGTCGACGACGCTGAAATCCTGATTGAAGGTGGGAAAGAGCAGCACAGCCAAGTTCAGGCGCGCGTTTCCCATCGCTAGGTTTGCTTCCCGAAACGCTTCTTCCTGCTGGTTGAATTGAATCTGAAACTTGATCACATCGCTGTGGGCAACTTGGCCCTGCTTTTCCATATCCTCGCTGATCTTCAAGACATTTTCCGCTCCGTCGCGGGCTTGCTGCGCAGCGGCGTATTTGCGCTGGGCAACCAGGAGCCCGTAATAGGCCTGCGTCACTGTTACTTGGAGCCCGCGGCGCGCGATTTCCTCGTCAGCCTTGGCCACCGCTTCCGCCGCCGAGGCGCCCCGATAGCCCGCGAGCGTCAGCGTATTCACGCTCAAATCTTCGTGGGCCACACCCCAGGCTCGATATACATGCACGCCATCCTGCGTTACGAAGCGGCCGTTGGGAGTCTTGCCGTTCCCCTGATCGTTGAGATATTGCGTCGTGGCGCTCACCGACGGCAAAAGCGCTGCCCGGGCTTGGATTCGATCCTCGTGCGCCAGCTTCGCCGCTGTCACAGCGGCATTGAACTGCGGGACGTTGGCCCGCGCCCGCTCCAAGGCGCTCTCCAAGGTAAGTGTAAGCGGCGCGGTGCTTGACCCCTTGCTCTGCGCCGCTTCCTGCGGCGAATTGGATGCTTCGAAGGCGAGCGTGGCTGACGCGGATTCCGCCGTACCCGCGCGCTGCGCCGAAGCCGGTAGGGCTCCGGCCAGGAGCATCGACAAGGCGCCGAAAAACACGCAAACCCTGTGCGCGCCTCGAGTTCCACGCCGGCGACGACGCTCACTAAACGAGACCGACTCCCTCGTCGTTGAGGGCCGTGGAACAAGCCCAGCTGACGCTGCATGCATATTCCCTCCTATTCTGGTGCCAGGTGTCGGAGTCCACGGAACGCTTTGAAATTCGGGCAGGCACCCACAAATTCTTCGCTGCGAAATGGATGCCTGAACTGCATGCAGGCGAACTATTGAGTTGCCGCGCGCCTCTCCAGCCCAAACTCAGCCAACCCAGGCATTGTAAACGACAAGTATCAGCCTATGTAAAAGTCTGCCCCATAACCAGATAAATCCCATATGAATTAAATTTTAGAAGAGCTTGATTGCCCTCGGGCCCTCGATTTTGCGGCTCGTGGCCCAGCTTTCAGTAGTCGGCCATGACGGGCAAGGTCGGTCAGCGAGTGCGTTGGCGGCTAGAGTAAATTCTCCAGCAATCCCCTGCTATGGCCCAATCTTCCTGCGCATGGATTACCATCACGCGCACCGAAGAATCGGGCGCGGCGATGTCCCGGTCGACCGGGGATTGATCATTTGCGGCCGGATCGAGTCTGAGGCGAAGAAATTCAAAGCCCGCACAGGCCGCTTCTCGTACGGCGGCGGAATTCTCTCCAATCCCGGCCGTAAAAATCAATGCATCAACCCCGCCGAGCGCCGTTACCATCGACCCCATGCAGGACCGCAAGCGGTGGATGAAGATCTCGAAGGCCAGCTTCGCCCTCTCGTTGCCAGATTTCATCGCCTCCAAAACCTTGCGCATGTCGCTCGAGACGCCCGAGATACCCAGCAGTCCAGATTCGTCATTGAGCAGCCGATCGAGCTGCCGGGCGTCCATCCCATCCTCTCGCATCAGATAGGTCAGGATACCTGGATCGACGGATCCAGCCCTCGTACCCATCATCAGACCTTCAAGAGGAGTGAAACCCATCGTCGTATCCACACTGCGGCCGCCGGCAATGGCTGCGAGCGAGCAACCATTGCCGAGGTGGCAAGACACCAGCCGAAGCTCGTCCAGCGGCTTTCCCAGCAAGTAAGCGGCGCGCCGGGCGCAGTATTGGTGGTTGATTCCGTGAAAGCCGTATCGCCGAATTCCCCGCTGAAACCACTCGTACGGTCCCGGATATATGGCCGCGGCTGGCGGAAGATGCTGATGAAAGCCAGTATCGAACACCGCCACTTGCGGAATCCGCCCCATCAGACCCTCGATGAGTTCTATAGCTTCGAGTTCCGCACGGTTGTGCAGAGGCGCGATGGCGGAAGCGCTTCCGATGGCGCGCTTCACTTCGTCCGTAATGATTACCGGGTCATAGAAT
>DASYZC010000372.1:0-11900 GCA_035949735.1 Candidatus Acidiferrales bacterium
CGTTGTTTGAAACATTTCCGGGCGTTGTGTGGGGCACAGTGAGCGGAGTAGTTCTCGGGGCCGTCTATGTGTTCATCCTCGCCTGGGTTTTCGCCTGGTATTTCGTCTGGATGCACAACACAAGCCTGACCAAAGACGGGCGGTAGCCCTTGGGGAAAGGGAAAGGCCAGAAAAGGAGAAACATGCCCGGTACAGAGTCGCCTTCCTCGGTATCGCGAACACTACGGCTCGCTGCTGTGACGGAGGTTGTATTTCTCGCTGTGTCTGCGTTTCTGCTCTTTACGGAGCACCGAGCCCATTATCTTGGGGCGTTACCCTACGGGCTGCTCGTCGTTGCGGTAACGGTCTTCCTTTGTTTCTTTGTGGAGCGGAGAAAACGGCACGTTGGGTGACGTGCGGAAAGGATCTGGTTTCCATGCATAACGACACACCGGCCTATGGTCTTTGGACCCTGGTCGTCATCAATTCGGCGATCTTCATCATTTTTGCCTTCAGTTTCTCCCACCCCCAGACGAAGCGAGACTGGCGCTCGTTCGGCGCCTTCTCCGCGTTCATCATTGCTTTATTCACGGAAATGTACGGCTTCCCGCTAACCATCTATCTGCTATCGGGCTGGCTGGGCCGGCACTACCCGGGGATCAATCTGTACGGCCACGAAACCGGGCACCTGTGGCACACGCTATTTCGGATGAAAGGGGACGCACACTTTGATGTCTTCCACATCCTGAGCAACCTGCTGATTTTCGGAGGGTTCATCCTTCTGTCCGCGGCGTGGAGGGTCCTGTATAAGGCGCAACACACACACGAACTTGCAACAACGGGTCCCTACACTTACATCCGTCACCCACAATACGCCGCGTTCATCTTGATCATGCTGGGCTTCCTGCTGCAATGGCCGACGCTCATCACGCTGGCGATGTTTCCAATCCTCGTTTGGATGTATGTGGCTCTCGCTCAGCGCGAAGAACGTGAAGTAACGGCGGAGTTTGGCGATGTTTACGTGCGATACATGGCTGCGACTCCGGGATTCTTTCCTCGGCTAGGTCCACGGACGGCGACCGCGCACTGATGTTGGCCAGTCGCTCTTGAGGGAGGACGAGACTTGAACGGCCAGAAAGCAGGAGCAATCGAAGTCGAGATTTCAGGATGCACTGTGGGGTTTCGGAATGCGTTACGCCATGGTCTCTGGCGCCCTAGCAGGTCGGTGCTTCGTCGGCGGGGATTTGCGGAAATACGATCATTGCTGGCAAGAGCGCTTGGGCGGACTCTTGCGCGCTTCTATGGTGAACCGCTGTCTGTTTGAGAAGCTCGGGAACCCTGGCTACGCGGGTCTGCTGGCCCGACGTTCAAAGACATGCGGATGCCCGCGATTGGTTGCGGGATCACTACGCGGAGCGTTGGTGGAGGTCCCTACTGTTTCCGGTCGCCAAGCGCGCTGTGCGAACAAGTCGGAAGCAAGCCAGCTGCGTGGAAGAGGGCTGTGACTGTACTTGGTGCCGCTGCCAGCATGGAAGCGCGGCAGTTGAGGCCGGATAGCGCTCCTCTAGCAACTTCACTGAAACTCATCCTTGAGCCGGGGGCTTCCTTTGCCGACGTAAAGCAGGCTGCGGAATCGCTGGCGGCGGACGAACTGGCGCGAATGAACGAGTTCACTATGCAGTTGACTAAGGAAGATTTCTATCGCTCCTGGGAGGATCGACTGCGCTGCGAGTGTTGCGCGTGACAGTGAGAAACACAAAGCAGACTGGACCAACGGCCGTTCCCTTCGACGCGAAGTTTAGGTGCTGGCTGGAGCTATATCAGAAAAAGTCCAAATCGGAGAGGTGAGAGATGGAGATTCCCCGCGAACCTGACCACACCTGCCCGATGCATCCAGATGTCCGGCAGAAAGGTCCGGGCAATTGTCCTAAGTGCGGGATGACACTCGAGCCTGTTTCGGTGCAAGCCCCGGAGCAAAAGGTCGAGTACGTGTGCCCCATGCATCCCCAGATCGTTAGAAGTGAACCGGGCTCATGTCCCATATGCGGGATGGCACTCGAACCGAGAGTGGCGAGCGGAGAAGAAGAGAAGAATCCGGAACTCGTAATCATGACGCGGCGTTTCTGGGTGGACACGATTCTGACTCTCCCGGTCTTGGCAGTGGCTATGGCAGAGAACGTCCGGCCTCTGTCATCGCTCATAGAATGGGCGTCGCCGAAGGCCAGGCAGTGGTTCGAGTTCATTCTCGCCACACCGATCGTGTTGTGGGGAGGTTGGCCGTTCTTCGTTCGCGGATGGCGATCCGTCATCAACCGCAGCCTGAACATGTTCACGTTGATTGGTCTGGGCGTGGGCGTGGCGTATTTCTACAGCGTCGTCGCCACTTTGTTCCCCGGGATTTTTCCGGCCGATTTTCGCGGGGAAAGCGGCGAAGTGGCGGTGTATTTCGAAGCTGCTGCGGTCATTACGACGCTTGTGCTTCTCGGGCAGGTCCTCGAACTGAGGGCGAGAAGTGAGACCAGCGCAGCGATTAGGGCCCTTCTCGGTCTCGTCCCGAAAACGGCGCGCTTGGTTCGTGAGGACGGCACGGAAGTCGACGTGCCGCTCGACCAAGTCAAACCCGGAGACCGGTTGCGGGTGCGGCCGGGCGAGAAGATTCCGGTCGACGGCATCGTGGTCGAGGGATCGAGCAGCGTGGATGAATCCATGATTTCCGGCGAGCCAATCCCTATCGAAAAGCAGAAAGACGCGCGCGTGATAGGCGCCACGGTGAACGGCATTGGTTCTCTGGTTATGCGAGCCGAGCGCGTGGGATCAGAGACCTTGCTGGCTCAAATCGTCCACATGGTGAGCGAAGCTCAGCGTAGCCGGGCGCCGATCCAGAAGCTTGCGGATGTCGTCTCCGGTTATTTCGTACCTATCGTAGTTGGCGTTGCCGTGGTGACGTTCGTCGTCTGGAGTTTGTTGGGCCCGAATCCTCGAATGGCGCATGCGATCATCAATGCGGTTGCAGTTCTGATCATTGCCTGTCCGTGTGCGTTAGGGTTGGCCACGCCGATGTCCATCATGGTTGCTACGGGCAAAGGGGCGACCATGGGCGTCCTTTTCAAGAATGCCGAAGCCATCGAGTTGATGCGCAAGGTGGACACACTCGTCGTGGACAAGACCGGAACACTCACGGAGGGCAAACCGAAGTTGGTCTCAGTGGAGACCGTTGATGGCTTTGAAACGGAAAAGCTGCTGCGTCTCGGAGCGACGCTTGAGCGTGGCAGCGAGCACCCGTTGGCGGCGGCCATCGTGAAGGGTGCCGAGGAGCGAGGAATCACACTCAGCTCGGCCGAAGGTTTTGAGTCGCTTACGGGCCGGGGTGTGCGCGGGAGCGTGGACAATTCGCGCGTGGCCCTGGGCAATCGCAAGCTTCTCGACGAACTCGGCGTGAATCCCGGCGGTCTGGCGGAGAAGGCAGAATCCATGCGCACCGATGGCGAGACCGTTATGCTTGTAGTCGTCGAGAACAAAGTCGCTGGGTTGCTCGGCGTGGCAGACCCCATCAAACAGACGACCCCAGAAGCGATCCGCCAGCTTCACGGAGACGGCATTCGCATTGTCATGCTGACCGGCGACAGCCGGACCACAGCTCAAGCCGTGGCTAGCAAGCTGCAAATCGATGAAGTTATCGCCGAGGTTCTGCCCCAAGACAAAGCGAGCATTGTGAAGCGGCTCCAAAGCGAAGGGCGTTTCGTCGCCATGGCTGGCGATGGAATTAACGACGCTCCAGCACTCGCTCAGGCACAGGTTGGAATCGCTATGGGAACCGGCACCGACGTGGCGATGGAGAGCGCGGGCGTCACTCTGGTCAAAGGCGATTTGCGCGGCATCGTACGATCGCGGTTCCTAAGCCGGGCTACGATGAAAAACATCAAGCAGAACTTGTTTTTCGCCTTTGTGTATAACGCCCTGGGCGTTCCTATTGCCGCAGGCGTGTTATACCCGATTTTCGGTTTGCTGCTCAGCCCGATCATAGCGGCGGCGGCCATGAGTTTTAGTTCGGTATCCGTCGTGGGGAACGCGTTGCGGCTTCGAAGGATTCACCTATAAGTATGTCTTGGGCTAGCAAGGAAGGCAGTCCCACTCCGCTCGGAGCGACTTGGATCGCAGCGGAGCAAGCCTATAACTTCGCTCTCTATTCGAAGAATGCGCAGCGGGTGACTTTGTTGCTTTACGAGTCGCGTGATCTGGCGAATCCTGTTTTCCGCTACTCGTTCGATCAGTTTAGGAACAAGACTGGTCCCGTATGGCACACACGCGTCCACAGGGGTGACATGGTGAACGCGAAGTTCTATGCCTATTCGGTGGAAGGGCCTGAAGCATCCTTTCGCTCACAGAAGATTCTCCTGGATCCTTACGCTCGTGAGGTCCTTTTCCCACCTTCTTATGATCGAGCCGCGGCGATCGGCGAAGGTAGCAACGCAGGGAAGGCGCCCTTAGGGGTGCTTTGCGATCACAACATGGCTTTTGAGTGGGGTGATGATCGCCATCCAGATCACGACGGGGACTTGGTGATCTACGAGATGCACGTGCGGGGCTTTACGATGAATCCGAACTCTGGCGTGAGCCCGGCTCACCGAGGAACCTTTGCTGGGGTTACTGAGAAGATTCCCTACCTGCGCGAGCTTGGGATTACCGCCGTCGAACTCATGCCGGTCTTTCAATTCGATGACACGGAGCCGAACTACTGGGGCTACATGCCTCTGAACTTTTTCGCGCCGCATGACAAATATTCATCCGTGCGAACGGAGTGCGACGCGATTCGCGAATTTCGGCAAATGGTAAAGGCGCTTCACGCTGCCGACATCGAAGTGATTCTCGATGTCGTCTACAACCACGCGGGAGAGGGCAACGAACTCGGACCGACGTTCAGTTTCAAGGGGATTGACAACGATACCTATTACATTTCCTCTGGAGATTTCCAGCATCCCTACGCAGACTACACGGGCACAGGCAATACGCTCGCGTGCGCGAACCGTGCCGTGCGGCAAATGATCGTCGATAGTTTGCGATACTGGGTCCGGGAAATGCATGTCGATGGTTTCCGCTTCGACCTAGCGTCCGTTTTCTCGCGGAACTCGGACGGGTCCATCAACTTTGACGACCCGCCCATTTTTGGAGACATCGCGGCCGATCCAGACCTCTCGCACATTCGGCTGATCGCGGAGCCATGGGAGGGGAATCCCGCGCATCCCAATTACGAGTTGGGCGATTTTCAGCCACCGAGCATAGGCGATCCCTGCTGTGACATGCCTGTCGGTCGCTGTCCTATGTCTACAACGGCTCTGCACGGGCATTTTCCTGGGCTCGGCTGGCGGCAATGGAATGACCGGTTCCGTGCCACGGTCCGCCATTTTGTAAGGAGCGATCCGGGCTTCGTCTCGGACGTCATGACAAGAATCTACGGCAGCTCGGACGTGTTTCCGGATTCTCTTGAGGAAGCGTATCGGCCGTACCAAAGCTTGAACTACATTAGCGCGCATGATGGACTGACGCTATATGACTTGGTCTCCTACAATTCGACCGACAGTTGGAACTGCGGAGATCGTGACGGCGAAGAGAGTCTTAGCGCGGATGTATTGGAACTGCGTAAGCGCCAAGTCAAGAATTTCTTCTGCCTGCTGATGCTGTCGAATGGCACTCCGATGTTCCGCGCCGGTGATGAGTTTCTCCAAACTCAAGCTGGGGACGCGAACCCCTACAATGTCGATAGCGCCAAGACGTGGCTCGACTGGAGCCGGCTGGTAGATCACCGCGATGTCTTCCGGTTCTTTCAGAAGATGATCGAGTTTAGGAAGGCCCATCCGAGCCTCGCGCGCTCCGTCTTCTGGCGCGACGACGTCAAATGGTATGGGGTCGGAAAAGATGTGGATTGGTCCTTCAATTCTCACAGTCTGGCCTTCTGTCTCCACGGACGTTCCATGAGCGACCGCGACCTTTACGTGATGATCAACGCGTATTGGGAGCCGCTCACGTTCACGGTACAGGAAGGTACGCCCGGAGAATGGAAGCGTATCGTCGATAGCGGCTTGCCTAGTCCCGGTGATTTTGTGGACGGTTCAGACGCGGAGGCGTTGTCCTCGCCGGATTATGCGGCGCAGCCGCGTTCGATCATCGTGCTCGCTCGTTCCTAGGCTCTCCTACCACGTTGCTGCGACGAGTATTTGCTCTTGCTATTGAAGCAGAGACGCAAGGCAAGGGGACGAGGACTCAAACGGCGTCCTCTTCCTCAGACCCCTTCTCCCCTTACAAGATGCGACGAAGTCCGAATGAAAAGTCGCAAGGTATGCCATTTTCGTGTCTCACTATGGGGGTTCATCCCAACGGTATCTGCTACACGTGTTCGCACGACGTCCTGGCGATTGAACACGCGCGTCGAGAACCGATGTGGAGGCAGATCGTCAGTAGTAAGTTGCGAAAAGCTGGACCAAAGCGACAGGCGGCGCCTTTGGGGCGTCTGCCTGCCGCGCGAGCGCTTTTCTGGGTGCGGGGCTCCTACCTCGAATCATTGATCCGCAGACGATGACGCATACGTTCCAGGGTGTCGTCGATACGGTTCACATCTAGGAGGTTCCTACATCGCGGACGTCGCGCTACGGCCGGGGATTTCTGGTCGGCCGCAGACGCAACCCGCGTCGCAATTATTTAGTAGGTGTGACCGACCTAACCGCGACCATATCTGCGTTCAATTTGCCCTTGACCGTTACCTTCTGCCCGGCATACTTGTCGAGTTCGGGAGAATGTCCGCTCAAGTTGTAAATCTTGTCTCCTACCACCAAGGTATAGCTTTGCCCGGCCTTCACGCACATACGCGTGCAATCCGCGCCGGTCATGCCCTTCATGCTGTGGTGCGCCCCGCACATCGCATCGCTAACCACACCGGTAAGGGTCGTTTGCTTCCCGGAATTCTGTGCACGAACACCGAAGTTGACAACGACGAACGCAACCGCTGCAGCAAACACCATTCTTAGATGCGAGTACCGACCGTTTCTCATATTTCCTCCTCGTTTTGTTTTGAGACAGCTACTGCGTGACAACTAAACGATCCTTTGTTCGGTCCTGCAGTCACAGTTGCGCTCCTTCCACTTGCTGGGTTTTCTGCAATGTGCCGCGTCGCAGCGCCCTTTCCTTCATCAAAGCGAAGAAGACGGGCACGAGAATGAGCACGTGGATCGTGGACGTAATCATCCCGCCCACAATTGGCGCGGCGATCGGCTTCATCACGTCCGAGCCGACGCCCGTCTCCCACAGGATCGGTACGAGGCTGGCGAGAACTACACACACGGTCATGAGTTTCGGTCGAAGACGCTGTACAGCTCCTTCGATTGCCGCTGCCTCAATATCCTCTTCTCGCAGTGGGACGCCGGAATTGAGTCGCCGATCTAACGCCGCGTGCAGGTACACAACCATGACTACGCCTGTTTCCACAGCTATGCCAAACAAAGCGATGTAGCCTACCCACACTGCAACACTGAAGTTGAAGCCGAGGATTCTCTGAAGAATAAGCCCGCCCGTGAGAGCGTAGATCGTGGGAAAAATGAGAACGGCGGCCTCGGTGACTGAGTGAAACACCATGTACAGGAGGATGAAGATTACGAAAAACACGACCGGCAAAATCAATTCGAGTCGTTTCTTTGCGCGCAATTCGAATTCGTATTCGCCGGACCATTTGTAGGTAAAACCGGGCGGAAGGGTGAGTTTCTGTTTGAACAGATTAGTCGCCTTGGTAACAAAACCTCCGTAGTCGTTGCTATTGAGGTCGATGTAAACGTAACCGGTTAACGCACCGTCTTCGTCACGGATCATGGAGGGGCCTCGGGAATACGAGAGCTTCGCGACTTCGGAGATTGGAATTTGCGCGCCCGAAGGCGTGCCAATCAAAACGCTCTCCAAAGCTTCAACGTTGTCTCGGAAATCGCGGTTATACCGAACGTTCACGGGATAACGCTCTCGGCCTTCGACGTTTTCAGCTACCACGTCGCCCCCGATTCCGGACGTGATGGCTTGCTGGACATCGGCGATCGTCAGTCCATAGCGGGCTGCCTCGGCCCGGTTCACTTCGATGTTCAGATAAAAACCCTGTGAAACGCGTTCCGCAAAAACGGATCGTGTTTGAGGAATCGCCGAGAGGACCTGTTGTACCTGTGCGCCAACTTGCTGGATGCCGTCCAGGTTCGATCCTTGAATCTTCAAACCGAGAGGTGTCTTGATTCCCGTCAATTCCATGTCGAGACGGTTTTCAACCGGCATGGTCCACGTGTTCGACAGACCGGGAAATTGGAGCTTGGCGTCCATCTCTTGGATTAATCTTTCGTAGGTCATTCCCGCAGGCCACTGACTGCGGGGCTTAAGCATGATGGTTGTGTCATACATGTCGAGCGGAGCGTTATCCGTTGCGCTGTCGGAACGCCCGACCGAGCCGAAGACAGTCTCGACCTCTGGAAAGGTGCGAATGATCCGGTCTTGCTCTTGGAGCAACTGAGACGCCTGTGTGATCGATATCCCTGGCAGGGCCGTGGGCATGTAGAGAGAAGAACCCTCAAAGAGCGGCGGCATGAACTGACTTCCGATGCGAAGCGCAATCGGCAGAGTGACCACCAAGAACAGCAAGTTGAGCAACAATGTGGTTTTCCGAAAGCGTAAACACAATCGCAGAACGGGCAGATAGACCGCCTGCGTAATCCTAGAAATCGGATTGCGGGATTCCGGTGTGAGCCGTCCCCGTATGAATAGGACCATCAGCACCGGCACGAGGGTGATAGCGAGAATCGAGGAGAAGCCGACGGCGAGTGTCTTGGTCCAGGCGAGCGGTCGAAACATCCGACCTTCCTGAGCCTCCAGGAGAAACACGGGCAAGAAAGAAACTACGATTATCACGAGCGAGAAGAAAATGGCCGGGCCGACCTGTTTGGCTGAATCGAGAAGGATGCGGCGCCTTTCCGTCTCAGACATTTTTGCTTTCGATGCGGGCATCTCGGCATGGGTGCTTGTGACTGGTCCATTGGAGATGCCGCCATCAGTTAACGAGTCCCGCACGGATTGGTGCTCCGAGAGGTGCCGATAGCCGTTCTCGACCATCACGATTGCAGCATCCACGAGCACGCCAATCGCGAGCGCCAACCCACCCAGCGACATGATGTTAGAGGTCACGTGCAGGTAATACATCGGTATGAAGGAAGCCACTACCGCGATGGGCAGGGTCAAAATTGGAATGAGGGCGGAGCGGAAATGAAAGAGAAAAACGATGATTACGAGGCTGACGATGATAGCTTCTTCGAGCAGGTCGCGCTGCAACGTATCAATGGATGTTCGAATTAGTCCGGCACGGTCGTAACCCGCCACCACCTCAACCCCCGCGGGCAAAGAGGGCTTGATCTCCTGCAACTTCTCCTTGACGCCCGTAATCACGTTGAGCGCATTCATACCGTCGCGCATGACGACGATTCCGCCAACAGTTTCTCCCTCACCTTGCCACTCCGCGACACCTTCGCGGATATCTGGGCCGAACGTGACCGTTCCCACGTCGCGGACCAAGACTGGAGTGCCGTTCTTCGTTGCGACTGGAACCGTTTCCAGATCGCCTAACGACCGCAAATAGCCGAGCCCGCGAATCATGTACTCAGCCCCTCCCATTTCGAGCAGGCGTCCGCCGACTTCATTGGTGCTGCCGCGAACTTTGTCAATGACGGTGGAGAGGGGAATGCCGTACGCACGAAGCTTGTCGGGGTCAAGATTTACCTGGTACTGGCGAACAAACCCCCCAATCGTGGCTACTTCGGCTACACCAGGAACAGTTTCGAGTTGATAACGCAGATACCAGTCTTGCAGGCTTCGCAAGTCGGCCAGGCTGTGCTGGTGGGTGTGGTCTACAAGGACGTACTCGTAGACCCACCCGGCTCCGGTGGCATCGGGTCCGATTACCGGATGCACACCTTCTGGCAGACGGCCGGTGATTTGTTGCATGTACTCCAAGACACGCGAACGCGCCCAATAGAGATCAGTATTGTCCTCAAAGATCACGAACACGTAGGAGTCGCCAAACATGGTTTGCGCTCGAACGGCCTTGACGTGGGGTGCTGCCAGAAGGGTGGTAACAATTGGGTAGGTAACTTGATCCTCGATGATGCTGGGAGGCTCGCCAGCCCAGGGCGTATGGATAATGACTTCCACGTCGGAAATATCCGGCAGTGCGTCGAGCGGAATCTGACGAAGGGACCAGATGCCTGCGAGCACTAGCAACAAGGTCCCTGTGAAAACAAGGAAGCGGTTTCGAGCGCACCAATCAATCCATCGGGAGATCACGTCACATACCTCCCGTGGCATTCACGTTGAGTTGTTTGCTGGCTATGACTTGCCCGTTCTTCTTGGCGAGTATCGTCACCTGCCAGGTTCCCCCGCTCTCAAGCTGGCCTGAACCTTCATACAGACCGTTACCCTTGTCACTGAGCGTTACTGACGTACGCATGGCTGCCATGCCCATGGCGGGCATTGCGGGCATGAAGAACGTGACATTGACATCCGCTCCGGGTATCGGCGAACCACCTCCATCAGTGAGTTTCACGCGGAAGGCGTTGCTCCCCCTGTGAGGCGGATTCGGGTCTGAACTCAACTCGACATTTCCCTGTGGAGCATTCATCGCTGAAGCCGCGCCTGCGCCTGGTGGTGGAGGAGCAAACGAGCCGAGCGCGGCCTGAAGCTGACTTTCGGAATCGATCAGGAAATTTGCGGACGTTACGATCTGCTCGCCCCGCTTCAGCCCCTTCCTTACGATGAAATCGTCACCCACGCGCTCACCCAGTTGCACCTCGCGCGGTTCGATATAGCCATCGCTGCGATACACAAAGGCGATTTGGCGAGTGCCGGACTGCAAGATGCCACTTGCGGGAACCACAAGTTGCTGCCCCATCGGCAACTTCAACGTCACATTCACGAACATTCCAGGCTTGAGCTGGACTCCAGGGTTGGAAAAGACCAAGCGCGCGTTGGCCGTTCGCGTGCTCATATCAACTTGCGGATATATGAAGTCCACGCGGCCCCGGAATGTTCGACCAGGAAAGCTATCCACGGTCAGCGTCGCCGGATCGCCACGCCTTATCCGTCCAAGGTCGCTTTGAAAGACCTGCGCCTGAACCCAAACCGTCGAAAGGTCGGCGATCGTGTAAAGGCGTGTGTCGGGCTGGACCGTCAGATTGGGCAAGGCATTGCGTTCAGTGATGTAGCCGGAAACCGGAGAATCGATTTCCAGCTCCTGCTTTACTTGACCGCTCGCTTCGATCCTGGCGATTTCCGCTTGGGGGACATTCCACTGTTTGAGGCGCTCTACGGCTGCATTCACAAGGGATGCTGCGCTAGAGGCAACACCGGGTACCGTGCTACGTTCCACTTCTTTCTGATTCTGTCTCGCTACCAGGTACTCGCGTTCGGTCGCCACAAGATCAGGACTGTAGATCGTGAACAGCGGTTGTCCTTTGCGAACGTACTGATATGTGGCGTCGGCGAATACCTTTTGGATGTAGCCGGAAAATCGGACTTGCACATAGGCCAGGCGAGTTTCATCCACGGCGACATTGCCAGTGGTGCGAATTTCATCTTCCATCGGTTTGCGCTCAACCACCCCAGTCTTCACCCCGATGCTCTGCAATCTCTGAGGAGAGATTTGTACGGGAACTAGAGGCGTCCCCGGTTGGGCGGGCGCGGCTGCCATTGCACTCCCGGATGAATCTTGGGCTGGAGAACTCGCCATTGCTTGCGATTCGGCCCCCGGCGCTGGTTTTCCGGTGCGGTAATGCCACCAAAGTCCGGCCACGACCGCGACGAGCGCGACGTTCCCACAAACGGCCAGCAAGAATCCTGTGCGGTACGTTTTCATTTCG
>DASYZC010000373.1:0-6590 GCA_035949735.1 Candidatus Acidiferrales bacterium
GTCCGCTCCGCTAATTCCTCCCGGGGTCCGAAAATCCGAGATCACACCTGAAAAGTCCTTCGACGCCAGCAATTGCAACCCCTCGACCGCTGATGGAGAGGACACCACGTCATAACCCCGGCGCTCCAGAGCCGTGCACAAAAATGAGGCCACCGAAGGCTCGTCCTCAATCACGAGTATCCTTAGAGGATTCGGAGATGGGGTTGCCGGCGACAACGTCATCGTGCACTCCCGGCGGCCTGTGTCTCCGAATTTGGTGCCGCAACGGGCAGTCGCACTAAAAACGTGCAGCCTTTGCCGTCAGAGTTATTCCGGGCGAGAATTTCCCCGTGATGAGCCCGCACAATTCCGTAGCAGATACTCAGCCCTAGACCTGTGCCCTTGCCGACTTCCTTGGTGGTAAAAAAAGGATCAAAAATACGTTCGGGATGTAGGATGCCCGGGCCATTGTCTCGAAAAGAGATCTCGATCTGACCATCCTGAAAGGTCGTCGAGATCGACATACGCCCCGAACGCCGGACCTCCTGGATCGCATCATAAGCGTTGTTCAGAATATTGAGAAAGACCTGCTGAAGCTGGTGCGGATCTCCGATGATGAGCGGCAGGTCGGCATCGTAGTGTTCGGCTATCTCCACTCCGTGATTCGAAAAATCGTACGAACGGAGTTTCAATGTTTGCTGTATCAGAGCATTCAGGGGCACCGGTTCTCGCTGCGCTGGCATTTGCCGCGCAAAGCTCAGCAAGTTCTGCACAATTACTCGTGTCCGTTGCGCCTCCTGCAAAATCACTAAAAGTTCGTCTTTCGCCTCGCTCGGAACCGCTGGGTTCTCCAGCAGTAGGTCTGTGAAACCCACGATCGCAGCCAGCGGATTGTTCACCTCATGCGCAACTCCAGAGACAAGTTGGCCTAACGCCGCCATTTTTTCGGTGTGCATCAGCTTAGCCTGGAGGCTGGCGGAGTCAGTGATATCGGTCATAACGACGACAATACTATTGATATGGCCTTGCTCGTCCCGCATGGGACTGAGGCTTATCGAAAAGTGACCAGATGTGCCATTCCCGCGAAGAAGCGGTATCTCCAGATTGTCGATTGCAATTCCCTGAAGCGTCCGTTCAAGTGTATCGGAGAGAACTCGGCGCCGTCCCGAAGGCACCATATTCACGAGCGGATGACCCAAGAGATCGGCCTCGCGGTAACCCGATTCAAAACAGCGCCGGTTCGCATAACTCACCAGGCCGGCCGTATCGAGAACCATGATCATGCTCTGGGTATTGTTGAGGATATTCCGATTGAAGTCCCGTTCACGACGGTAGCGGCGTTCTGCCTCGCGCCTGTCGGTGATGTCTTTTAGGACGTGGACCGTGCGGAGTTCGTCCTCGTCACCCGAATGAATCCGCGAAGTGGAGACTAGAAAAGTTTGGCCGGCTGTTGCGTGAATGAAATCTTCTTGCGTTAACTCGGCATTGCGGCAAAAAGGGCATTTCTGCGGCTGCTCCGGCGTGGCCAAGAGGCGCAGCTTGCCAATATCCATTCCAACTGCTTGTGTTGGCGGTACCCTCAGCAGGTCCGCAAGAGCTCGGTTCAAGCGCAGCACGCACCCTGCGCGGTCATGCACCACAATGAAATCCGAAATCGCATCGACATCCTCGACCCATTGCTTTCGCGAGCGCTCAATTCGCGAGAAAAGGCGTACGTTTTCGAGCGCCACTGACGCGTGCCCGGCCAGCGCCTCGAGGAGCTGTTTTTCAACGTCGGATACTTCACGGCCCACATCCACCAGGCAAAGGATGCCCAACGGGGCGCCTTCGCTTTCGGTCAAGCGAGCCAACATCAGATGGCTCCATCCTAGTGTTTCGGCCAACTCGCGGCCCAAAACACTCTCTGCGCTTCCTGAGCGCAGAGCGGGCCCCGGCCCGGTCGCGTTCCGCGCCAAAGCGGTCGCGAGTCGCCTTTGAGTTGCGAGTTCCCAGTGATGACCGCGTCCGCTGAAACCGGCGATTTCCCAGTCAGACAGCCGCCCCAGCACTAAGATTACCGCGTGGGCCCCAGTCATTTCGGCAGTGCGCGCCGTGAGTCGGCGCGCAAACTCGGACGTGCCGAGCGAGGGGTTGAGCTCCAGCGTTGTGGCGGAAAACTGCGCCAACAGGCTCTCGAACGAGCCATCGAGATGAATTGGAACCTCTGGAATACGCTTTAGCGCACGCATGGAGGTCGGGGCTTGCGCGCTTCGCCTACGCAAGAAGAACGTTACGGCCCCATCTCATTTTGAGTCAAGGAATCCGGACCGTCGCCGTGCTGTAGGGGTAACGCGAACTCTGTCGCAATCTGAGAGGGCTGAACGTCTTTGACCGGACAGTTGAGACATTTGAACCACGGGAACTTTCGACTCATCGCAACACTACTTTCGTTAAACGGCTTTATATCATTGAGTTACGGGGGCACAGCGGATTTTTCATAAGAGCCCTCGATCTGCCTGCCAATGGCATCGCCCGTGCATTTTTCCGGTGCGGGTCTTTCTCTCTGGGGGAGAAGCAAGTCATGAAATACACGCTGACATTCGCAACATTAGGACTGGCAGTCTTATTGGCAGGCTCAGCAGTTCTGCCTCCCAAGGTGCTCGCGCAAGATGACGCTTCCACGGACGCTGCTAAACGAAAGGTCCGGAGCAAAGTAGTGCCGGAGTATCCGCAATTGGCCAAGCAGATGAACGTTACTGGCAAGGTAAAGATTGAGGCCACTATCGCCGCTGACGGACACGTGGTGAGCACAAGAGTTGTTGGCGGCAGCCCGTTGCTCGTGAACGCCGCACTCGATGCCATCAAGCGCTGGCGCTTTGAACCGGCGCCTAAAGACACCACTGAGGTGGTGGAGTTTACATTTAGCGGCCAACAGTAGCATCTCGGGAGCGTACCTAGTTGGCGGGGAGCGGAGGCTGGAAAAAATGACGATCGGTAAGAGGCTTTATTGGGGGTTCGGGGCGGTTTTGGCGATCATGGCGTTTCTGCTCGTGATCAACATCCTAACGGTTATGCGGCAGTACAGCGCACGTGACGCCGTGAAGAGCACTCTGGCGGACGTGCAATCGATCGAGAGCGTCCGCTACAAAATCATCGAAAATCGCCTGTCGCTCGGCAACTATCTTCTAAGTGGCGATCTCCGCGATGAAGACAAAACCAATAAGGGCATCAGCGAGCTTCAGAACCTGTTGAACGACGGCGAGGAGAAAGCCAATGATGCGGGGCTTCGTTCCTCTCTCGTGCAGGTACAGAGCAACGAACGCGATTGGGCGGACAATTTCGCGAAGCAAATGATCGCGAAACGCCATCAAGTGGATTCCGGAGACGCTACCGTTTCGGACCTTCAGATCTTTTACCTCCAGCACGATCCGACGGCATGGATTAATAAGTCCACCGCGGTTCTCGACCAGGCCAATGACGCCGTGCGAAAGGCCCAGGACCGTTCGAATGCATCCTCCGCGTTCGCCACCCTCCTAAGCGCGATCATAACTACAGCGGGTACCTTGATTGCCGTCGTCCTCGGCGTATTAATCGCCTTCTACACCGCGAAATCAATTAAAGATCCGTTGTATCACCTGATCGACGTGGCACAGCGAATCAGCAATACCGGCGATTTGGACCAAACAATCGATATCCGCCGCCGGGATGAACTAGGTGCGCTCGCCGAGAACTTCAACCAGATGGTCCTTCACCTGAAAGAGATGGCCTCTGTTTCCGCGGCAATTGCCGAGGGCGAGTTATCCGTGGCCGTACAACCCCGTTCGCATCAGGACACGATGGCCAAAGCCTTCGCGCAAATGACGCACGGTCTGCGTCAGATGGTCCGTCAAGTGCGCGACAGCGCTTCCCAGGTGGCCAGCGGCGCGGGACAAATGGCGAGCGCCTCGGACGAGTCGGCCAAGGTTAGCGTACAGGCTGCCTCCGCGATCGACGAAGTAACCAGCACGATGCACGAGATGAGCGTCAACGTGCAGAACGTCGTCAAAAATACCCAGGTCCAAGCCTCGAGCGTTGCCGAGACCTCCGCTTCGATCGACCAGATGGTCACCTCAATTCAACGTGTCGCCGATACCGCCAAGCTGCTAGTCGACATCTCGCATCGTTCGCGGGAGGAAGCCCGCAGCGGCATGGTCACGATGGACAAAGCCACCGAGGGGCTCAATCGCACCAGCCAGGCCATTCAGTCTTCTTCGGAGATCATCGACGTGCTCGGGCGCCGCGCCGACGATATCGGCAAGATCATCGAGGTAATCGACGACCTCGCCGAACAAACAAACCTCCTTGCACTCAATGCGGCGATTGAGGCTGCGCGTGCCGGCGAGCACGGCCTCGGCTTTGCGGTAGTCGCGGAAGAAGTTCGCAAACTCGCGGAAAAATCAACTCAATCGACTAAGGAGATATCCGACCTCATCGAGGGAATTCAGAAGGAAGCCCGCGAAGCCGTCGAGAACATGGAAAAGAGCACCACGATGGTCCAGGAGGGCTTGGTTCTTAACAAGGATCTCAGCGTTGCGCTCGACAAGATTTCAGACGTCGTGTCTGAGGTTTACAAATTCTCGCAAGAGATCGGCGCGGCTACCACTGAACAGTCGAGCGGTTCAGCTCAAATCGCGAAGGCCACCAATCGCCTCACCGAAATTACTCAGGAGATCAATTCCTCGGTTGAAGAGCAAGCCTCGGGCGCTCAAGCCGTCGTGCGCTCGATGGAGCGAATGCGAGAGCTGGTTCAGCAGTCCTCGTCCAGTTCAACGGAACTGGCCGCCACCGCCGAACAAATGTCCAAACTTTCGCGCGCCCTGCTGGATTCAATGGATCGCTTTGCCACCGAAGAAACGCATGCGGACCACAAACGGTCTGCGGCGCGCCGTCACCCCGCGCCAGTGGAACGTCATGCGCCGGCGGAATACGCCGAAATGGCTCGATCCTGACAAAGCACACAATCGCCATGGACAAAGAACTCCAAGTAGTCGGCTTCCGGATCGGTCGTGAAACGTTCGGTTTGCCGATTTCAATCGTCCGCGAAATCGTTCGCGTGCCGGAAATCACCTCGGTACCGAACGCGCCTGACTACATCGAGGGAGTCATCAATCTTCGTGGCCGAATCATCCCCATCGTGGACTTGCGAAAACGCTTCGGCGATAAAGCATTCGAGCCAAATAAAAAGAACCGCATCGTCGTTGTCGAACTGGACACTCGCGCCATCGGCCTGATCGTGAATTCGGCTTCGGAGGTCCTCCGGATCCCTCCCTCCGAAATCGAAGAACCTCACAATGTTTTCAGGGAAGGTGAAGTCAGTTACATCACGGGAGTCGGAAAGCTGAACGGTCGCCTCGTCATTCTTTTGGATTTGAGTCGAATCTTGCAACCCGGTGAACTCGAGAATCTCGAGGAAATAAGCGAACCCACTGTGGCGGTTCCAGTTGGCAGTGGGCGGCGAGGATACTGAGCAGTCCAGGATTACTCCCAGAGGGACGAATGTCCACCGCACTTACCAGTCCGGTCCAACTAACCGAAGCTGAGTTAAAGCTCCTGCAGACTCTCGTATATCAAGAGTGCGGCATGTATTTCGATGAGCGCCGCACACACTTCCTGCGCGACCGTCTGCAGCGTCGCTTAAAGGCCTGCCAGATGGACTCGTTTTACAGTTATTACCGGCTGCTCACCAGCAGAGAAGGCAAACAGGAGCTCTCGGCGCTACTTGAAAATCTCACCGTAAATGAAACCAGCTTCTTCCGTATCCGGCCCCAACTGGAACTGTTCCAAAAAGTGATTCTCGAACAGATTTTGCACAAGAAACAGGAACGGCGCGATTGGTCGATTCGCGTCTGGAGCGCAGGCTGTTCAACAGGTCAGGAACCATATAGCTTGGCCATTCTCATCTGCGATGCACTTGCGTACTACTACCTTCGCAATCCTTTGCCTTTTGATATGCCGACTCCCAAGCCGCTGATCCCTCCTCCCTGGAAAATCGAAATCGTGGCTTCGGATATCAATTACTCAGCATTGCTCGCCGCCCAGCAGGGTATCTACACGGAACCTCACATGGAAGCGGTGGACTATACTTGCCGCCTGCGCTATTTCGATAAGGTTGGTGATAAGTACGCAATCAAGCCGGCCTTGAGGAATCTGGTCCAGTTTGATTTCCACAACCTAAAGGCCGAATTCCTGCCGAAGCACAACGACGTGATCTTCTGCCGCAACGTGATGATCTATTTCGATGAGGCCGAACAGAAGCGCCTGATCGACAAATTCCATAGCTGTCTTAACCCGGAAGGCTATCTCTTCGTCGGTCATGCCGAGAGTCTCTGCGGCCTAACCACAAAATGTCACATGATCCATCAGAACAACGCCACCGTATATCAAAAGATCGCGGCAGCTCAGTGACTTTCCCTTCCGACGAACAGTCCTCGGAGCTCCGCGACCTCTTCTTTGAGAGCGCGGAGGAGATTCTGCAAGGCATGAACGATGCCGGTCTGGCCCTCGAAGAGCGCCCTGGCGACGCCGAGCAGCTTCGCCATGTTCGTCGCGCGGTGCACACGCTCAAGGGCGACTCCGCTGCATGCGGCTACCGT
>DASYZC010000374.1:0-6007 GCA_035949735.1 Candidatus Acidiferrales bacterium
CTGTCGGGCTGCCCACTCCCGATTCCGTCCAAGAATTGCATCCTTCGGAATCAGCCAACTGGTTGGAAGGCGACGGCATGGGAATCATCGGCCGTGATCCGTATAAATCGTCGAACGGATCCTCCGCCGTGCCCGGCACCATTGGTCTGGGCCCAAAGGTTGGGCCGGACATAGTTGGCTGGTTGCCGATCGGACTCGGATGTGGAGATGACTTTTGTGCCTGAAGCATTGGGGAAAGGGCGAGAAGCCACAGGCTCGCGACACATACAGGGAAAAGACGCAGCTGCCAAGAAGTGGGGGTAGATCGGTTCCGATGCGCTGCCGAACCGCCGGTAATCAGTCTTCCGGCCATCCTGTAGGGATAGTAATCCAATTTGGACTTCCCGGCGCAAATTTTGTTTTCGTCACCGAATCCCGCAGCCTGGCAGCGGTGTTGCTTTTGCCCGGAGCCCTCGGTGACGCCCTGTCCTAGCGGCCACTAATCCTTTGAGAACAGCAAATGCTTTAGAAACCTGCCGGGAGCGAATTTGCAGCCATACTTGTGGGTAGGCAGCACGGGCCCGTCGGTCCCCTTTCTTGGGCTACCGGGTGGAAAGGAGACCATTATGGACGAGCCTCAACAGTCGGCACCGAAAGCCGAAAAAGCCGCTCCCAATCAACCGATACCTACTCCATCAATCATTTCGGCGATGCTTCGCTCCTCGCCAAAGATCAGCGACCTGATTTTTTCGCCGGGCCGCGCTCCGCAAATAGAAGCCAACGGCCAACTGGTTCAATTGAATATTCCGGGCGTCGGAGTTCTGAGTTCGGAAGACACAGCCCGCATTGCCGCCGATCTGATTGGGCGCAACGCCCATGCTGTCGATAAGCTCAAGCAAGAAGGGTCGTGCGATATCTCCTACAGTTTGCCAAAGGTTTCGCGCTTTCGCGTGAATGTTTTCACGCAGCGCGGGAGCTGTGCAATCGTTATGCGCGTGATCGCGAGCAACGTTCCCGATTTCACGGCGTTGAACCTGCCGACTCAACTTGCCGAGGCAGCTGAGCTCCGGCCCGGCATCGTCCTGGTAACAGGGCCGACGGGCAGCGGCAAATCCTCTACGCTGGCCGCTCTTGTGGACAAGATCAACGACGAGAGGGCCTGTCACATCATCACGATCGAGGACCCTATCGAGTTCCTCCACAATCACAAGCGTTCGACAATCCACCAGCGCGAACTCCACTCAGACGCACCGAGCTTCGCGCTGGCGCTCCGGGCCGCCCTGCGGCAAGCTCCCAAACTGATACTTGTCGGCGAAATGCGCGACCGGGAAACCATCGAAGTGGCCTTGGACGCTGCGGAAACTGGCCACTTGGTCTATTCGACTCTCCACACAATCGACGCCGCGAAAACAGTCGAAAGGATAATCGGCGCGTTCGCTCTATCAGATCAAAATGCCGTTCGCACGCGCCTGGCTAAAAGCTTTCGTTACATCATTTCCCAGCGGCTGATTCCTAGGAAAGATGGTGCCGGTCGGGTGGCGGCCTTCGAAATACTCAAATCGACGCTGCGTACGCGCGAGTATGTCCAAAGGGGCGAAGGCGAGGGCAAAACTCTATTGGACGCGATGCGGGACGGCTCAACAGAAGGTATGCAATATTTCGATGCCGAGATCGAGAAACTTATCCGCACCGACGTGATCGATATCGCGACAGGTCTTTCCTACGCCACCAATCCAGGCAATATGCAGCTGCAATTGGCCGACCTAATTGAGTCTCAAGCTACTGAAGATAAGCCACTTGAATATACGAAAACACCCGCCACTGCAAAAAAGGAATCAAGCCACGCCATGGACCCCGAATTCGAGCCAGCTTGACCTGAATTAGCCAGCCCGAGGGGCACTGGCCTGCCGAGCCGAAGCCAGCCTTGTGGGTGAAGGCTGGTGGACGTGGGGGGGCTCGAACCCCCGACCTCCTCGTTGCGAACGAGGCGCTCTCCCAGCTGAGCTACACGCCCACGGCGGTTTTCATATTAACAAACCCATGATCGCGAGCCAATCGCGTTCCTTTAGCTGTCCCAGAAAGTGCGGAAAAGAGGGGATGGGAGCCTTGCTACCAAACTAGGTACGATGGCTGGCGAGCCGAGATCCCGGGGTGTGCGATAGATCTTCTAGCTCAACTCTTCCATCAACTGCAAACAAAGCTCCCATGTAGCGGTCTTTATTAGACAATAGACACGAGCCCCAAGCCGATCAATGCAGTGTTTCGGGTATTCTGTAGGAGAACGAACCTGAGAAGCGCCGCAATATGGGCCAAAGGGCGCAGATCCAAAATGTTCTGTTCTCCGCCCTAGCTTCTATTTCAGTCTGCCTGCTGGTGCGCCTCGGACCGCATATAATTCAGACCGGGAAAATCATTGCCTATCAAACTCATCGCGATGGATATTGACGGTACCCTGCTCGACAGCCACTCGCTGCTTCCCCCGGAAAACGCGCGTGCCATCACGGAAGCCGCCGACCGCGGCATCGAAATCGTCATCGTCACCGGGCGCCGATTTCATTCTGCTCGGGCGATCGCCTCGCGCCTATCCTGCAGAGTAGAACTAATCACCAGCAATGGCGCCTTGGTTAAATCCCCCTCTGGAGAGACGCATCTGCGGTCGCTGCTTCCCGTCGCGGCAGCGCGCCTGGTGCTCGAGGCGACCCCTGATTTTCGCCCTTTCTGCGGGGTGATCTTCGACCGCCCGCGAGAAAATCAACTGATCTTCGAGCATATCAACTGGGAGGCCCGGTTTATGGGGCCTTATCTAAGCAGGCACCCAGAACACGTTGCCGAGGTCGTGCCCCTCACCGCCTGTCTCGATTCGGAAGACCCCGTCGAAGTCCTGTTTATTGCCGAATGCCAAACTATTCGCCGACTGGTTCGCAAGCTGGAAGATCATCAGGGGTCTCAAGCCTACTCCCTCTCGCTTACGGAATACCCGCGCGCCGATGTTTCCATGCTCGACGTGCTGAACCGCGGCGTTACCAAGGGCTCTGCTGTAGCGGAATGGGCCCGCCGCCGCGGCATCAGGCGCGAAGATGTGATGGCGATCGGCGATAACTGGAATGACCGGGAAATGCTAGACTATGCCGGTTTGCCCGTCATTATGGGCAATAGTCCGAATGAGTTGAAATCCTTCGGATGGAAGGCAACTCGCTCAAACGACGAATGTGGTGTGGCGGAAGCCATTCGCACCTACGTCCTAAACGATCAACAGGATAAACAGAGGGACTAATTGAAGAGGGGGAATTTCAATGAGAAGTTTGACATTCTTAGGGACAGGGTTGCTCTGCCTCGCCGCCTTTTTCGCAGGCGGCTCCGCTCAAGCCCAACAAGAGCGGCCGCCCGTGTCCACGCAGCCTCCCACGATCACCTCGACCCTCGATGCGCAGCTGACGATTGTCGAGTGGGAATTCACGGGCGCCGCCCAAGCCATGCCCGAAGACAAATATTCCTTCGCGCCCACCAATGGCAATTTCAAGGGCGTGCGCACCTTCGCCCAACAGGTCAAGCACGTCGCCACTGCAAACGACCGCTTCTTCGATTCGATCCTCGGCAAGACACCCCTGGTCGCCCCCGATGAGGGTGTGGGTTCCAATGGCCCCGATTCCATTCAAACAAAGGCCCAGATCATTCAATACCTGAAGGAATCTTTCGCGCTCGGCCACAAGGCCATCGCCACCATTAACGCCGAAAACGCGCTCACTCCGATGGAGAAACCCGCTGTCCCTTTTCTAAGGACACTCGCCGCTCTGGCCATGTTTGCTTGTGTACACGCCATGGATCATTACGGCCAAATGGTCGAATATCTGCGCGATAATGGCCTGACTCCGCCGGCGAGCGCCAATCGGCCGCCTGCGAATCCAGCTAAATGAAACTCGCTTTCCGCCCAGCCCTCCGCGCCGCCGAGCTTCTCTTCACCTTGGCGGCGATAATTGTTGCCGTTCCCTCGGCGCGCGCCGATTACGCCGTCCTGCGGTCCGGCGCGCGGCTCCACGTCACAGGCTATCAACTTTACGGAGACCGCGTGCGGCTAGCCGTCGCAGGTGGCCAAGTGGATATCGCGGCCAGCGAGTTGATCGATGTCGAGCCGGAGGACATCTTTCCCGCTCCTCCTCCCGCGAATGCTGATTTCGCCGTGCGCTACGCCAAATTCATCCATGCCGCGGCGCAAAAATATGGCGTGGACGAAAGACTCATCGCTCAGGTAGTTGCGGCCGAATCGAATTTCAACGCCAAAGCAGTGTCGCGAAAGCGCGCGCTCGGCTTGATGCAGTTGTTGCGTGAAACTGCCGCGCGTTATGCCGTGGCGAATGTGTTCGACCCGGCGCAAAATATCGACGCGGGCACGCACTACTTGAAGGATTTGCTCCACCGCTACCGTGGCGATGTGCGCCTTGCCCTCGCCGCTTACAATGCCGGTCCCCAGATGGTCGACCGGTACGGCGGCGTCCCCCCTTTTCCGGAAACGCAAAACTACGTGAAGCAGATCACCTCGAACCTCGCTCTCCTCGCCGCCAAGTAGCTCCGTTGTTGTGCTTGCCGGGTGTCAGCGCGGGAGGGCAAGATGCCACAAAGACGCCAGGCCGGCCTTGAGAACCGGGGGCTTCGCTAAAATCGAGGATAGCGTCGGCCGGCGCCTTGTTTCACGTTGAAAATGCAACAGCGGCTTCAGCGCCTTGAGACTGCGGCCTTCGTTTTCAGACGGATCGGTTCTTCTAGTTCGGGGAGAGGTTCCGTGTCAGCTGCGAGTTTCGCTTCGCCCGCCCTGAATTCTGCGAGTTCGGCCAATTCTCGTTCCGCTTCGAGCCAGTCTTCTACGTCTCTTCCGTGCTCGCAACCGCGCTCCAGAAACAACTCGTAGGCGCGCTGCTGAATCTGTGTCTCGCTGGGTTTGGTTTCAGGCATGACACTTAGCTCCTTCGGAGGGCTGATGCGACGCGAAGTTTGCTCTCGGCTGTCGGCGGTGGGCTATCGGGTGTTGCTTGTATTTTTGTAGCAACGCGGGCGCCTTTGCCTTCTGCCCTTACATCCTAGCGGTCGCGTGACCGTCTGCTCGACACACCAGCCGAGTAGAACGCGGTATGACTCGTTGCAAACAAAGAAGGTTGGCGCGGCGTACTCGACACAAGACGAGGACGGGGCAAGATGCGCCAGACCGCAATCTAGATGATTCCTATTGCGTAGCGGATTTTTCGCCCAGGCGCCGCATGCGTTCCTGAAGCTTCTTGCGCAGCGGTGCCGGAGCATTTGGATTGAAGGCGACCAGATACCACAAGGGCTGCGAACGGTCCCGGCTCAGCCGCGAAAGGGTGGCCGCGTCGCTATTCGGATGGCGAGCGATGTTTTCGCGAATCGCCGAATACGGATGGTGCGAAAGACGGCCCAGCGTCTTCGCGCCCACTTTCGGATGCTCGCTGATCAGGCGAAGCAGGTAGTAATCCTCTCGCGGCGCCTGGCGCGAAAGCTGTTCGAGCGCTTCCGGTTTCACTTCGGCGCTCAGCACCACGCCTATTTTTTCATCCCAGCCCGCGTTGATCCGGTTCAACTCTTGCGTGCGCGCGTGGATCAGTTGTTCGATCACGCGCCGCTCCTGGTCGAGGCGCGAAGTTGGCAAAGCGCTGCGTTCCACGGAGTCGAGCACTCGCAGCAAATGCTGTCTCTCGCCGAAAACAATTTGTGATGTGCGCACGGATTTTCCCTTGCTCGGATTCTTCACCAAGTCGGAACGTCTCATTTCTGAATCCCCCCGCAAATTTCATGGATCGTCGCGACGGCGGCGCTCAACTTCAACTAAGGGATAACCGACCTCCACGCTGCGCCGGAGCCGGAACGCAAAATCTCGCGCCATCTCACGTCGCGTAAGGTAAGTATAGCGGAAAGTAGCATGTTTGCCCTCGCCAACCGTGTCCCCACCCAAGGAAGACACCCAGTCAGCGTGCCAGCTATGGACGACCGCGGCGATTATCCAGTCCCATCGTCCAACAGT
>DASYZC010000375.1:0-2213 GCA_035949735.1 Candidatus Acidiferrales bacterium
TTGCCCCTTGCGCACCACCTCTGCATCGCCTTGCATCACGCGCACCAGCAAACCGCATCCCGCAGGGCATTGAGTGCAGATACTCGGCTTCCATGTGGCGATCCCCGGGACCAAGTCCTCTTCCGGAATAAACCGGATGAGGTGGTGGTCCGGATTGCCGCAGCCCTCCAGCGCCGCTGCCGCTCCGCCCGCAGCCGAAATTTTCAGGAAATCGCGTCGTTCCATATTTCCTTTTCCAGCGACCTCGAAGATTGCACGCCTTAACTTCTAACCTCTAATCGCTCAGCACTCGCCTCTAGAAATGACACGTCACGCAATCGATCGACGCCTTCTCCTGCTTGTGACACTGAAGGCAAAACCCCATCGTGTGGTCCACTTTTTTCTCAGCCACGGTTTGTGTGGTCATGTCGCCGTGGCACGCCGCGCACTGAACGCCCGCGCGAATATGCGGCGCATGATTGAATTTCACATGCGCCGATGGCTCGAAGCCATAGACGCGCTGCCAGGGAATATCCTCGCCCCGCGCCCGGTACGCCGCTACTTTCTTGATCTCGGGCTTATCTTTGGCAATCACCTGGTGGCAGGTCATGCAGAAGTTCACGCTCGGGATCCGCGCATCCGGCCCCTCATCGACGCCCACATGGCAATTCGTGCATTGCAGCCCGTTGGCCAGGTGCACCTTATGCGTAAAAGCAATCGGTTGGACAGGCGTGGGCCGTGAATTGAAAAATTCCTTCACCGCGTCGAAAACCGTCGGGTGCGCCGGAGTGTACACTCCCGTATCTTGCGCCGAAGGTTTCGATGCGTCATCGGGGCCGTCAGCAGGCAGCGCTCGCTCCAAGAAAGCCCCTGCGACGATCAATATCCCGATTATGAGTGCAATACGAGTCCAGGAATTCACGCCGCGCCTAAACCGAGACAAATCACCCTCTTATGACAGCCATAATTGCGACTCGCCATACTACATTCCCACCTTTCGCCTGTAAACCCAGATTTGCCTGGCTGATTTAGCGTCACAATTTTCTCGCTACGGATCGTTCCCACGCCGCTTTGGGGGAACCGAACGGACAGCTGTACTGCTATTGCACTCTTGGACAGCAGTCTGCCGAAGGGTCCGCACGATATCCTAGGCCTGAGTAAAATATGGGTTCCGGATCGGGGAATCCGGCCAGTTCTGTTCTGCCCAAAATTCACTCACGAGATGAAATCGGGGGTTGCGTGGACTTCGTCAAAGAGGCGTCAGCGCCAGACAAAGTTGAGACACAAGGACTGATTCCGGCAGAAGAATTGCCGTCCGCCGCCAGTGCGCTCGCAGAACTGTTTCCCGAGGACCCTGCGCCGCCAATCGGGGACCCGGAGGGTGTCGAAGCCGCAATCAGCATTCCACGTGATCCGGCGCCTCGTCCGAAGCGCCGGAGCATATTCTCGCGGTTTTTTTCTCCCAAGCGACCGTCGACCGTCCAGGAAGAACCAAGCGCCGCGCTCCACGTCAATGGGAACGGAAAGCCCAAAGAAGGTGCAGCAAAGACGGCCTCGCCGGAAACGAGCGCGGTAAAGGCTCCTGGTGAACCTTCTGCCGTCCAGATCTCGAACATGGAAAAACCAGCGGCCACTCCGATCGCAGCCAGCGACCTGCCTTCGGCGGCCCAGGCATTGGCGGAATTATTCCCGCCCGAAGCGGCGGAAGCAGTCTCGGAACCCGCCCGCGGCCAAGCCGAAGGTCTCCTGGATGCCGTTGACATCGAAGCGGTAGTGGAGTCTCTCTCTCCGAGCGCACCCGTCACCATTGAAGCAAGCACCGATGCGGTGATTCCGCCCGCGACGGAGCTTGCCGATGCTTCCGTTTCCGTCGTGCCAGAGACGGAAGCAAACGTACTCCAGCCGCCCGCCGAGGACGTGCGCGCCGAAGCGCCTGAAGAAAAATCAATTCCGCCGCACGAAATTCATCCGGACGAGTCCGTTCTTTCAACCGCCAGCTTGAATACCGAGGATACTGAGAATATTGACGACTCGGGAGAACGAGCGCTTGTCGAGAAACTTGATGAAGAGAATGCCCCGCAGTCGCAGGAAACCGCAGAATCGCCGGCGCGCAAGCCTTACAAGAATTGGGCCTTCGACGACAAGCTGGCCAGCCACAAGGAATGGATTGACTCGCACGGCCTCAGCGGCAAGCGCGCCGACCTGGCGGGCGCGAACCTTGAAGCGGCGGATCT
>DASYZC010000376.1:0-8098 GCA_035949735.1 Candidatus Acidiferrales bacterium
CATGGAGAATCGCGTTTACTTGCTCAACTATTTGCTCAGCGGAGATTCGCGCGAGGAAAACGAGCTGAACGGCGGCATTGATGATCTCGCGCAAATGTTCCATAAGCTATTTTCAACCTCGATCTCGGAAAAGATGGCTGACACGCTCCGGCAAGTCGATAGCAATGAGGAAAGCTGGAAGGTCGATTTCGCCAAACCGCTGATGGCGAAACGGAGACAGGTTGACTCAGGAGATACGACCGTAGCCGATTTGCAGATTCTCTATCTACAGAAAGACCCGAGCACTTGGATAACCAAATCCGGCGCTTTCCTCGATCAGGCTGAAGACGGCATCCGCAAGGCTCAGGAAGAATCTGCTGCGTCAGTGTCCACCGCCACAGCAGTAAGCGCCGGTGCGAGCATTCTTGGCACAATGGCCGCTATTCTGCTTGGACTCGGCATAGCGTATCACTCTGCGAAATCCATTACGCAGCCTTTGAAGGAAACAGTCGTCGCTCTTGAAGACATCGCTCAGGGCGACGGCGATCTTACCCGCCGTGTCGGAGAGGCTCGTAACGATGAGCTGGGCGAGCTCGGGCGATGCTTCAATACCTTCATAGGGAAGCTGGAACACTTGATCGCACAGATTGCCGATAGCACCCAAGGAGTGGCGGGGTCGTCCGAACAGCTCTTCGCGGTTAGCCGTCAGATGGGATCGAACGCCGAGGAAACGTCGGCCCAGGCGAGCGTGGTTGCCACGGCGGCCGAGCAGGTAACTGTCAGTTTGAACGCCGTTGCCACCGCAACCGAGGAAATGACCGCGAGCATTCGTGAGATCGCCAAAAACGCCGGTGATGCGGCCGAAGTCTCTACTTTGGCCGTTCGTACGACTGATGCGGCGAACGCGACGATGAGCCGACTTGGCCAGTCGAGTGCGGAGATTGGGAGCGTCGTCAAGCTCATCACGTCAATTGCCCAGCAGACCAAGTTGCTGGCTCTGAACGCCACAATCGAAGCCGCGCGGGCCGGTGCTGCCGGCAAGGGGTTTGCGGTGGTTGCAAATGAGGTGAAAGACCTCGCAAACGAAACCGCCAAGGCCACGGATCAGATTACCCAGAAAATTCAGATGATCCAGCACGACACAGAAGCGTCCATGGAAGCGCTCGCAAACATTAGCGGGGTCATCGCGCGCATGAACGACATATCCAGCACCATCGCTAGCGCGGTCGAGGAGCAGACAGCGACGACAAACGAGATTGCGCGGAACGTCTCGGACGCGGCAAAAGGTGGTTCGCTGGTTACCAATAACATTGAGTCGGTCGCGCAGGCTGCCAAGGGAACCGCCGAGGGGGCGCAAGAGACACTCGGTGCGGCGGGCGAACTTGCGAAAATGGCTGCCGAACTTCAAAAAATGGTCGCTCAGTTCAAGTATCACTCCCGGAACGGCGGGGCGAATTGGGATGCGTCGGAAACCCAGGAAACATTTCCTTCACCTTGGACCCAAACCTCTCGCGTCAGCCAAAGGGCTGAAATAGTTCACGCCACCGTGGGCAACCCAGTCATGCGAAGGCGGTCATAGCTGCTATGAGCGTAACGATTCGGCAAGCGGCGGCGAAGGAGGCCTAGTGAATGCCCTGGTGATAGACGACTCGAGCACAATGCGACTAATCCTGACACGTTTCCTCGCCAAGATGGGGTTTCAGGTGGTGGAAGCCGCGAATGGCCGCGAAGCATTGCAGCGGCTCCGGGATATGGGACGGCCCGATCTCGTGCTCGTTGATTGGAACATGCCGGAAATGAACGGGGTGGATTTTGTACGGTCGGTCCGCGCCGATCGCAGTTTCGATGATCTTCCGCTGGTGATGGTCACCACCAACACCGAGTTGGAGCATGTGGCCGAGGCCCTCGAGGCCGGCGCGAACGAATACGTTATGAAGCCTTTCACGATGGATGTGATTCGCGAAAAGCTGGGTCTTCTAGGATTTCTGGAAGCCTGATTCATGCGCAAAATGCGTGTTCTCGTGGTCGACGATTCTGTGGTGGCGCGACGCGTCCTCGCGAACGTGCTCTCAAGCGATCCCGCAATCGATGTCGTCGGCACGGCCCCGAATGGACGAATTGCGCTCGCCAAAATCGCCCAAGCTACGCCGGACCTGGTAACCCTCGACGTCGAAATGCCCGAAATGGGCGGCATGGAGACGCTCGCTGCCTTGCGCAAAACAAACCCGCTCCTACCCGTGATCATGTTTAGCGCATTTATTGAGCAAGGATCGGCCACCGCCGAGAACGCGATTTCCTTCGGCGGCGTCGAGTGCGTAGCCAAGCCCGTGGGAGGAGCCGTCGATGCGGCCTCCAAGGCGATTCGCGATTGCCTTATTCCCAAAATCAAGGGGCATTTACCGCGCACTGTGCCTGGCACTGCGCCCGCCCCTCAGACAGATTCACCGCGATCGAGCTTTCCCGCCAAGTCATTTCCCGTTCACGCGAGCCACCCTGAGTCGCGCGTCGATGTTGTTGTCATTGGCGCCTCTACTGGCGGTCCGAGCGCGCTGGAAAAGCTTTTGGCATTCCTGCCGGAAGACTTCCCTATTCCCATTCTCATCGTGCAGCATATGCCGGCGGGATTCACGACGCTGCTTGCAAACCGGCTCTCCGCAAAGTGCAAGATCCCGGTGACGGAAGCGCGTGCTGACCAGACCTTGCGGCCGGGCCACGCCTGGCTGGCAGTGGGCGGTAGGCACCTAGTTGTGGAACTTTCGAACGGCGAAGTGCATGCCAAGATATTAGATGCACCTCCGGAAAATTCCTGCCGCCCGTCGGCCGACGTTCTCTTTCGCTCGGCTGCTGAGGTGTACAAGGAGCACGTGCTCGCCGTGGTGATGACGGGCATGGGCCAAGACGGCCTTCGAGGTTGCGAAAAAATCCACGAGGGAGGCGGCCAGGTGCTTGCTCAGGATCAGGCAAGCTCCGTGGTGTGGGGCATGCCGGGACTCGTCGCCAATGCGGGCCTGGTTAATGGTGTTGTGGGGCTCGATGAACTGGGCCGCGAGATCTTGCGCCGAGTGATGTTTTTGCGCCCCACACAGCGTCGCGTCGTGCCACGACTACCTGGGCACTAGCACCGGACCATGAAGATTACGAGTCGCGACTTCGATTACGTTCGGAAATTGGTTCTCCAGAAATCGGCCCTCGTGCTCAGACCCGGCAAGGAATATTTGGTCGAGTCGCGCCTGAATATGCTTGCCTCGCGTGAAGGCTTTTCCTCCTTGCACCATTTGATCCAAGGTCTGCATCTCGACCGATCAGGGTTGCTGACGGGCAAAGTCGTCGAAGCGATGATGACTCATGAGACCACTTTCTTCCGCGATGTGCGGCCGTTCGAAACGCTGCGCAGAGTCGTCGTCCCCGCACTCATGGTGCGGCGCGCGTCCGAGCGCTCGCTCAGCATTTGGTGCGCTGGATGCTCGACGGGCCAGGAAATTTATAGTATCGCCATGCTGTTGCTCGAACATTTCCCTGCCCTCGCCGGATGGACGGTGTATTTGATGGGCGGCGACATATCCAAGCGGGCCATCGACCGTGCGCGCGCCGGGCGCTATACGCAACTCGAAGTCAATCGCGGTCTCCCCGCGAACTTGCTCGTGAAATACTTTCAGAAAGCGAAAGGAGAATGGCAAATCAACGGAAATCTTCGACGCATGGCTAGTTTTCAGGAGATGAACCTTGCTGGTCCGTGGCCGCACTTGCCGCCTATGGACGTTATATTCCTGCGGAACGTACTAATTTACTTCGACGCAGAGACCAGGAGAAATCTCCTTGGACGTGCGCATCGCCTCTTGAAGTCGAACGGCTACCTTTTTCTGGGCGGCTCCGAAACAACGGCTGGCGCGGACGATAAATTCGAGCGGCTGCCTGACGAACGATCTACCGTCTTTCAGCCCGTCGAACGCAACGACAGCAAGTACTCGCCTGGGTTCCCGAACCTGGGCGAAGGCCAAATCAGCAAGTGATTCAAATTGCAGACGGATGGTTGGTGGGCGTGACCGGGATCGAACCGGTGACCCCTTGCTCACAAAGCGGAAGAACCTGCTCTAATAACCGCGCTGATAGTTTCGGCGTCTGCAGAGAAGCCTCGATCAAGTCCCGCGAGAACACTGCCACTTCCCTCAGATTGCCCACCCGTGCTCGCTTGTAGCTTAGCTAGTCCTGCCTCTTACGAAGAGTTATTCGGCGGCCGTTTAGCCGGTACTGGAAATCCGTGCCGAGCAATACAACCTGTTTGGCGTCCATGCCGCTCGGCTCATCCACGGTGATCTCGATCCAACAAGCAGTATAGTCTTCATCTCGATGCCCATTCCTTCATCCCGGTCAGTCAACAAACGGCCGACTGTTGCGTGAATCGTCGCTGCCGGGGCGTCTTCGTAGGACAGTTCAATTCGATCACCACATTCGAGATTTAGCATTCCACCTCCACATCCACCCAGGCCATCCCGTCACAAAGGTTCCTATGCGCAGCCGAGGATCATTTCAACGCCGCAACTGAAGATTCACCATGTTCTTGGTCACGATGTCTTGTAGATCGGTGACTTCCTTGAGGTGGCCCAGGACAAAGGCTGTCAGCTCGTACGATTGCCTATCGGCTGGCGGCTCGTTCACATCATGACCTGTCGCAGCCCAGGCTACGATGCTAGTCACCAGGTTAGCGAGCTCGGTGTCGGATGCTCTCTGTTCGCGCCATAGCGAAAGATAATCGTGAAGTGTCTTGGCGAACCTCGAAGTCTCAATGAGCTCTAGTCCTTCTTTTGTAAGTTCCATCACGTCTCCCGATCTTGGATTTTGCATTGAGGCCTTAGTTGCGCCAGCGCGAGTGGGCGAGCCGAGGCAAATGGCAAAAGGCCTTAGGCTGGTTGAGCAAAGCTGCCTGTTGCCCGCCACTGCGGCGTGCGCTCCTTTTGCGCTTCAGCCAATGCGTGCCGCACACCAGCGCTGTCCAATTCCCTGTCATAAACCGGCATGCCGGGCTGCTGGCGCCAGGAACTATCTAACCCCCCGTCCTCGACTCCGTCAAATCCGAGTTCGTTAACCAGCCGCAACACCACTTGCTTCGCCCTGGTGTCGTCGCCCGCGACAGGCAGGGCGAGGAAGGTTTGTCAGGTCTTTCGACAGGAGCTGCGTTACCTAGCTTCCTGCTTTCTCTCAGTTCCCTGGTTTACCTTGGCTTCCTGTGCGACCAGCGTGACGGAGATGAGACATGGCAACGCCAAAATCAGTTTTGGGAAGGTCATAAATTCACCTTCCGTCTGAGCGACGCCGTTCAATATGTCGTGCGCGAGTTGGGCAATCTTGCCGTGGGTGGGGCTGGGTAGCATCTCACCGATGTGAATTAGTCGTCTGTTATGGTCTCAGGCTCGTTTCGTCGCAGTTGCAGCCGCTGCGGACGACTTTGCGGCCGGAGGTTGAGACGCGGGGCTCTTGAGCCAGTCTGCAAAACGCAATTCGCCAAGGCGGGCTTCTTTGCCGGGAAGTAGCGTTCGCTCACTGACCGCCGCGCCATCGTATCGGGCGTTTGGGTCGGCGACGACTTCGCGAGGGTCTTTGAGTGAAGCCAGCCGCCGCCGCACAAGTTCATCCACGCGAAATTGTTCCGGCCCCGCTATTTCGACGATCCCATTTATCGGCGGGCCGACAGCGGCCCTGGCCACCCCACTCGCGACGTCGTCGGCAGCCATCGGCTGGAAAAGCACAGGTGGCAGATGCACCTTGTCGCCAACGACGGAAATGTCAGCAAGGCCCTTGAGAAACTCGAAGAACTGCGTCGCGTGCACGATGGAGTGGGGAATTGAAGATTCTCTGATCAGTTTCTCCTGAGCGATCTTTCCCCGAAAGTACCCGCTCCCGGCCAGTTGGTCGGTTCCCACAACCGATAATGCAACGTGATGCCCTACGCGTGCGGCCGCTTCATAGGTAAGAAGGTTGCTGGACGTGGCCGGGATCGAACCGGCGACCACTGCTTGCAAAGCTACTTCTAGAAAAGCTAAGTAGTTGGTTCGTCTTGTGTACCGGAATCCTTGACTCGCACGTCCAATAGTTTTAGAGTCGAGATAAGATGAGAGGCAGGACACTATTCGTTGTGATCGCGGCAGGCGCTCTGCTGCTCCTGCAATTTGGCGATTGCATGTCTGCGATGGCGCTAGACCAGCAGAACATGCAGTGCTGCCGTTCTATGCCCTGCACCCCAGCAAATCATAGCCATGACTGCTGTAAGAATATGGCTTCGGCCCAGTCACCAAACATGCTGCCTGCGGCCCATATTTCGTTGCACGCGCCAACTGTTGCTGCGATCGAATACCCGGGCTTGCTTGAAGTTGTTCGTTCAACTCTTGCACCGACTGTAATGGTTGAGGCGCAAGAGCATTCGCCACCAGAACTTTACACACTTCACGCTTCCCTCCTAATTTAGACCCGCCTATTGGTGTGCGTCCCGCACACGCCGCTCCATCTGCGCGTCTTTGCGCGCATGCAGCAGTTTCGTCTGCTGCAATAACACGGCTTCCAAATTCCAGTCACGGGAACTCTTAGGCCTTCTTAGGAGGCGATAAAATGTCGGCATTACGCGGGGAAAAGCCGTTACCTCAGTTTTTGCTAAGACGCATGGTATGGTTCGCTTTGGTTGTTGCTCTTTTCGCGCACGCTGCCAGGGCGTTCGGCCAAACTCAAACCCAAACCGATGAAGCGGTCCACGTCACGTCCGCAGCTCGGGATCATGCGAATCCCGAAGCGCCGACTTCACTGACGGATCTATTGAACGAAGCGGAGCGAAACAATCCTCAGATTGAGGCGGCGCGGCAGGGCTGGCAGGCTGCTAAGCAGATACCGAGCCAAGTCTCGACTCTCCCCGACCCGCAATTCCAAATTCAGCAGTTGAATGTCGGCAGCCCTCGCCCGCTCGCGGGGTACACGAACAGCGACTTCGCTTACATCGGCCTCGGTGTGTCGCAAGATTTTCCCTATCCAGGAAAATTGAAATTGAAAGGCGAAATAGCGAAACGAGATGCCGATGCGATGCAACAGCAGTACGAATCCATGCGCCGCTCAGTGCTCACTGGAGTCAAGTCGGCCTACTTCCAGCTTGCCTATCTGTCGAAAACTTTGGCAATCCTTGAAAGCGATGGACAACTGCTTCAGCAGGTGGAGAAAGCAGCAGACGCACGTTACCGCTCCGGGATGGGAAATCAGCAGGACCTTCTCCAGTCCCAGGTCGAGGAGACGAAACTCCAGCGTGAAATAACCATGCATCACCTCGAAGTGGCGAAGGCACAGGCCCAGATCAAAGAGCTTCTCAACCGCCCGCAATCGTCACCGGATATAGTGCCCGCAGACCTGGTCGAGACGCCGCTGCCGTACACGTTCGATGAGTTGCTTGCCGCAACCAACGCCCAGAACCCGGAGATTTCTGGCGCAAAGGAAATGGTTGAGAAGCAGAAGCTTCAAATCGATCTGGCACATAAGGATTTCTACCCAGATTTCAATGTCCAATATATGTGGCAGCGTACCGATCCCACTCAATTCCGCGCCTATTACATGCTCTCAGTGGGTGTCCGGGTGCCCATCTATCGCAGCCGGAAACAGCGCCCCGAACTCGCCCAAGCAGAAGCGGACCTAAATCGCGCCCGGAGCGAACAGGAATCACAGACGCAACAGGTCGCGCTTGAGGTTCGGACTGAGTACGACACGGTTGAGAAAACTGACGAACTGCTGAAGATCTACAGCGATGGCCTGCTCCCACAAACTCGCGCCGAATTTCAGGCGGGTTTGGCTTCTTATCAGAACAATCGAGCGGATTTTCAAGGGCTCCTGACATCGTTTCTGGATGTTCTTCACTTAGACGAGGAGTACTGGCAGAGCTCTGCCGATCGTGAAACGGCATTGGCACGCCTAGAAGAACTGACGGGACTTTCGTTGCGCGAGCAAGGAGCGACGAAATGAAAACGTACCGCACAGGATTCTTGCTGGCCGTTTGTGGGAACGTCGCGCTCGTCGCGGTCGTGGCCGGACTTTGGTGGCATTACCGCACCGGAAAACCAGCGCCGGGGGCCGAATCGCAAGCAATGGCGAGTTC
>DASYZC010000377.1:0-3342 GCA_035949735.1 Candidatus Acidiferrales bacterium
AGGTTAATGGAGGCGAGGAAGTTTTTCATAAAGAGTTTCGCTGAAGAGTAAATTTTTTTGCATCCAAAAGAGTACGTCCGTACTCTTATCAAGAGTGGAACGAACCAAACTGAATTGAGAGGAGAACTCGATGAAATTCATGATCCCTTTTCTTATGGCAGCGCTTCCGGCGGCGTCCCTGGCGCAATCCCAGTCCGGAGGCGGCTCAGGCGTGCCCACCGTGGCTATACCAAAAGCCACCGAAGTGTTGGTCATTGAGACTGCCAAGCAAGGCGTAACTCCAGACCAAATCATGGCCGTCATCCCGTCAGAGATTCGGGCAACGGTGAAGCTCTACCTCGATGGGAAAATCCGCCAGTGGTACTCGCGCGGGGATGGCAAAGGCGTCGTCTTCCTGGTCGACGCGAAAACCGAGGACGAGGCACGGGCCATTATGGAAACGCTGCCGCTCGCGAAGGAACATTTGATGGATCACCAGTACATTCCCGTCGGACCCTTGATGCCGCTGAGGGCATTGATGGGCCCAGGAGCGCAGCAGTGAGTCTCGTCGCGATAGTGCTGCTGCAGGAAGGGACCTTTAGAAGGAGAGGATCATGATCAAGCCAAGGATAATCGTTACTGGCGCGACCGGTAAGACCGGGAGCGTTGTCGTTAGCGAACTACTGAAAGCCGGCTATCCGGTCCGCGCCATGGTGCACCGCGAAGACGCCCGCAGCGCGCGACTCCAGGCGTCCGGCGCCGAGCTCGCGGTCGCCGACATGGGCGATGTCGAGCGGGTCGCCGACGCGTTGAAGAACGTCCAGCGAGCCTATTATTGTCCGCCTTTCGATCCGTACATGATTCAGGGCGCGGTCGCCTTCGCAGTCGCCGCCAAGGAAGCCCAGCTCGAACATATAGTGGGGCTCACCCAATGGCTGGCGAGCCCCTCGCATCCCTCTCTCATGACCCGTCAGCTCTGGCTAGTCGATCGATTGTTCTCGATGACGCCCGGAGTCGCGCATACGATCGTCAGGCCCGGCATCTTCGCTGACGCCTACCTGGCGACGATTGGGTTGGCCGTGCATCTCGGCCTCTTTCCCTGGATGAACGGCAATAGCCGCAACGCGCCTCCTTCCAACGAGGATATCGCGCGAGTCGCCGTCGCGGCCCTGATGGATCCTGCGCGGCACGGCGGGAAGAGCTACCGCCCGACTGGTCCAGAGCTCCTCAGCGCGGAGGACATGGCCAAGGCCATCGGCCGCGCCGTTGGGCGATCCGTCAGGTTCCTGCCGACGCCGACTTGGCTGTTCATGAAGGGCGCACGAATGAGCGGTTATCCAATCGATCTGTTTAGTGGCATTCGCTACTACATCGAGGATCACAACCGTGGCGCCTTCGAACTGGGCGCGCCAACCACGGACGTGCTCGATGTGACCGGCCGGCCGCCAGAGGACTTCGAGACGATCGCTCGTCGTTATGCAGCACTGCCACGGAACCAGCGGAACTTCGGAAACTGGCTTCGCGAGTTCGCGCAGTTCATGGTCGCCCCACTCAGTCCTGGCTTCAATCTAGATCGGTATGACCGCGAGCTGCGCCGTCCCTTCCCGTCGGAGCCGCAGTTCGCGCCCGACTCCAAAGTGTGGCGGCGCGAACACGCCATCGCCAGCACCGCCAAGTCCGCCGTGCCGGAAAATGACAACGTGCCTATCCCCGCCACCAGTCGCGGTTAAATGGCTGGAATTCTAAAGAGGAGACATTATCGTGCCACAACAAATGATCTGGTTTTTCGTGAGCATCGCATTCAGCTTCATCGCGTGGGGGATCGTCACCGCTCGATATATCTGGCCGGCACTCCGCCTCCGGCCTCGGGTCGAAGCGTTGCGGCCTCTGCTCATCCTGCACAGCTTTCGCTTCATCGGGTTGGCATTCCTGGTCCCCGGTGTCGTGTCGCCCGATCTGCCGCCTGCCTTCGCGCATTCCGCCGCCTATGGGGACATAATTGCGGCGATACTTGCGCTGTTTTCGCTGCTATTGCTGCCCAGTGCGGCTGGCGTTGGCATCGGATGGATCTTCAGCATCTGGGGTTCAGCCGATATCCTCAACGCTTTCTACCAGGGCAATCACGCCGGACTATTGGCGGGGCAGTTGGGAGCCGCATTCTTCCTTCCGACTCTGGTAGTGCCGCTGTTGCTGATTACGCACGGACTCGCTTTCCGGATTCTTCTGCAACATCAACCTGAATCCGCAATGCAAGAAAGTCGGCACCTAGCATAAGACCCCTCGACCATCGCGAGGAGCTGTTGTGCCGCATCCGCCGTTCGATGGGCGCCAAATTTGGCCTGCCCGCAAATCGTCTCCGGTTCGTCGGCAACTCGGAAGCGACCGTGAACCGCTAAGACTTCCATTTGGATCATGGTGCGGCGCGAATCAATTCCGAACGGAAGGGCAAGACTAAACAATTCGGTGGTTGCAGGCCTCCGCAACCACGGTTTCCACCAACCCACTAAAACTGCCGCGCGAGCGCGCCCCGGAGGACAAGGCTCGCATCTTTATCCAGCAGCAGCGCCGAGTTGTCGTCGATGAGGTAGTAGATCAGATTGTAAGTCGCGGTTGGATTCGTGGCCGCAATCACAAACGTGCCGCGGCCGGTTGAGGACGCCGTCCCTATCGAGCTGCCGCTCGTTCCGACTGGATCGGCCGGAAAAACCGCGTTGAAATTATTGATGTCCAGGTCTCCGCCGGTGATACTCGTGGAGCTCAATGCGATTTGCCCAACTGCATTCTGCTGATAGGCCGAAGGATTCTTGTGGAATGTTCCTTCGCCGATAAGTCCGAGAGAAGTGCTCGCTCCCGTGATCGCCGCAGTTCCAGACGAACACGCCGATGCAACGAAGCACTGCTGATAGGCGGCGCCTGTTGTCACGGCGTTCGCGTCAATCTCAAGCATCAGCGCGGATCCCTCCGATGTCGGATAAGCCGCAAACTCCGACACGCTGACGCTCGCACTCGCCGGACACGCCCCGGTCCCCGTTAATAACTTAAGATCCATGCGGCCCGTCGTCGGGTCCACCGTGTAGGGACACGCACTCAGCGCCGGCCCGCTGTTGTAAGTACCGGCATTGTTGATGTCGAAAGTTCCGCTCGTAATCGTCCCGCTTCCATTGGACCCGAAAACACCGCCGCCCGCGTACGCGCCAGCCGGCGAATTTCCGCCATTCGTAAAAGAGTAGTTGGCGCTCACTAAAGTCGCCGCGGAAAATGAATTTCCAGTGGGCGCACCTACCGCGCGCCCGGCAACACAAGCATTGCCGTCTATCTCCACAAATCGCATATGCGCGCTATCCACAATATCAAACGCATATT
>DASYZC010000378.1:0-6210 GCA_035949735.1 Candidatus Acidiferrales bacterium
CGGTCCGTCGGGGAAGCTCTTTCATCCGATGGCGGATACGATGGCGATCGCACTCGTAGGCGCGCTGTTGCTTACACTCACCCTCGTGCCTGTTCTGTGCTCCTACTGGTTCCGTAACGGAGTCCGGGAGCGAGTAAACAAGCCATTTGAATGGGTTCGCCGGAAATATGCGGCGCAACTCGACCGCTGCCTCGATCACCCGAAAACCACCCTGGTGGTGGCTCTCTGTATTTTCGGTGGCGCGCTGTTGCTCGTTCCATTTATCGGCGCTGAATTCATGCCCCACCTCGATGAAGGCGCGCTGTGGGTTCGCGCCACAATGCCTTATACGATTTCATACGAGGAAGCGGCGAAATTCAGCCCGCAGGTCCGCAATATCCTGATGAAGTATCCCATGGTTACGGATGTAGGCTCCGAATTGGGAAGGCCCGACGACGGCACGGATCCCACGGGATTCTTCAACGATGAGTTTTATGTTGGTCTGAAGCCTTATGGCGATTCCTCATGGAAGTCGAGTTCGATTCACAACAAAGCGGAGCTTACCGAGGATATTCAGAAGCAGCTTCAGGCTTTCCCTGGGGTGATTTTTAACTACACGCAGCCGGCCGAAGATGCCGTGGACGAAGCCCTGACGGGTCTCAAGAGCGCCTTAGCGGTGAAAGTGTACGGACCCGACTTGAAGGTGCTGCAGGGGAAGGCGCTCGAGATCAAGCGTCGCCTGTCGCAGGTCCCCGGCTTCACGGAGCTGACCGTGGTACGCGAACTCGGGCAGCCTAGCCTTTTGATTGATACGGACCGCGACAAGATCGCCCGCTACGGAGTCAACGTGGCGGACGTGGAAGCCGTGATCGGAGCGGCCGTGGGAGGTCAGGCGGCCACGCAAGTAATTCAGGGCGAGAAGTTATTCGATTTGGTGGTGCGCATGAAGCCGCAGTTCCGCGAGAGCGCGCAGCAGATCGGCGCGTTGCTGGTCGGAACACCTTCCGGCCAGCAAATTCCATTGAGTGAACTGGCGAATATCCACGAGGCGAGCGGGGCTTCGTTCATTTATCGTGAGAACAATTCGCGCTACATCGGCGTGCAGTACAGCGTGGAAGGTCGCGATCTTCAGGGGGCCGTTGCGGACGGACAGCGCGCGATCGCCGACATCCAAAAGTCACTGCCCTCCGGATACCGGCTTGCCTGGGGCGGCGAGTACAGCGAGTTGCTCGAAGCTAAGCATCAGATGGAAATCATCGGTCCGCTGGCGCTGCTTCTGATTTTCATGATCCTTTTCGCTCTGTATGGGAATTTCAAATTTCCCGTCGCAATTGCTTTTGGTGTTGTAATTACGGAACCTGTCGGCGCGCTGATCGCCTTGAAACTCACCGGCACTCCCTTCAGCGTTTCTTCGGTTCTCGGGTTGCTCGCCTTGATGGGCGTTTCGGTTGAGACCGCGGTGATTCTTGTGTCATTTATCAATAAGTTGAGGCAGGAGGGCAAGGACATCCGTACCGCGACACGCGAGGCGGCCCTTCTGAGGTTGCGTCCAATCATGATGACGGCTCTTGTCGCGTGCTTGGGGTTGCTGCCAGCCGCGCTTTCGACTGGCATCGGCTCCGACACGCAAAAGCCATTCGCGATCGTGATTGTAGCCGGGCTGATTTCGCGCCTGTTCATCGCGATATTCGTGGATCCGGTTTTATATCGCACGGTCGCCCGCGAGGGCGATTTCTTGCAAGTCTGAGGTGCGGCTCGTCGCTTAACGGCAAACGCGGATTCGGGCTCCCTTATTTGGACATCGGAAATCCTTCAAGTTTGACGCGCGGAATCCTTCTAACTAGGTGCAATTAGAGGCTCAAATTGCCCCGCTGACAGCCCTTAATAGTCTGATGGGAGCAGAAAAACGCACCGCCTTCCCGTCCCGGCGTAATTCCCACAGTACATTTTGTTTTCCTGGCAGTTGAGACTAAATATCAAATATAGTTGACATCCATTATCAACTACGATAGCCTCTCCGCCTTATTGATACTCATTATCAACTGAAAGGAAGAGTTCATGTCAGTCAAAGGGCGCCGGGCGATTCGCCGCGTCGCGGCGTGGGCAGCAGCTTCGCTCTGTCTTGCCAGCGCGACGTTAGTGATTCCTCCCAACGCGGCGGCCCAGGAGACTCCGTATTTCGTTACTTATTCCCATCACTTGGAGGAGCCGGGCAATCTGGAGATCGAGTTCTCCACGAACTACGCGACCCAAAAGAGCGGCAATGACTTCGTCGCGCCTTGGGTTGAATTCGAATATGGAGTAAAGGCCTGGTGGACATCCGAGTTCTATCTCGATTCGCAGTCCACGTTCCGCGATAGCACGCTTTTCACTGGCTTTCGTTGGGAAAACCGCTTCCGCCCGCTGATGCGCGAGCACTGGATCAACCCGGTTCTCTACATCGAGTATGAAGACATCAACGGAGCGGACAAAACGATGGTCGAGGTTGTGGGCTTCGACGGACAGGCCGACCACGCCGCTCCGAACTCCGAAACACGCCGGGAGCACTTGCGCGAAATCGAAACGAAGTTGATCCTGGGCAGCGACTACAAGGGCTGGAACATTTCGGAGGATTTCATCGGAGAAAAGAATCTGGCTCACGCGCCGTGGGAATTTGGCTACGCCGTGGGAGTGAGCCGACCGCTCCGAGCGGCCGCCACGGCACGGCAATGCAACTTTTGCCGGGAGAATCTCCTTGCTGGGGCGGAATTCTACGGGGGTCTGGGCACGACGGCTTCGTTTCGATTGGCTGCCACTGCTCACTATGCCGCGCCGATCATTGCGTGGCAAATGCCGGACGGTGTCACGCTCCGTATCTCTCCTGGCTTCGGCTTGAATGGCAACAGCCATCGCTTCCTGCTGCGTTGGGGCATGTCCTACGAAATTGGCGGCTTTTTTCGCAAGGTAAGGAGCGTGTTCTGATGAGACCGCTACTGATTTCGGCCGCACTCGCACTCATTTCGCTGGCAACGGCGGGGTCCGCGGCCCGCAACCGAGGCGTTGATCGCCGTGGTGTGCTGGAGGCAATCGCGCAGGCACCCCAAAAGGCTCGGACGTGGAAAAATCCTTACGACAATCAACCAGGCGCTGTCGACGCGGGTGCCAAGCTCTACCGGCAACATTGCGCAGAGTGTCACGGCGACGATGCGAGGGGTATTGGTCATGCTGCGGACTTGCATTCAACCGGTGTGCAGAATGCAACGCCAGGCGAGCTTGCGTGGTTCCTGCGGAATGGGAACCTTGCTTCGGGGATGCCCTCATGGTCCGGGTTACCCGAACAACGCCGTTGGCAGATTGTTTCGTACCTCAAAACGCTGAATTAGCCGTCAAGTCTCACAGCAAGCCTCGAGACGATGCGGCGTCTACGCGACAGCTACGGGGGAGCGCTCGCGGGACCGACGCGCGTGGTAATGCATAGCAACATTCAGGTAAACATTCCCACTGGCAGTTTCAAAGCAGAGTATGGTGGCTTCGGAATCGTGACCTGCCTTGGCGCACTGCTCTTCGGTGAGGACCGAAGGAGGGAAGACCTTAAACTGGAATCCGCGATCGTTGAGCTGCGTGACGGCGTTGCCGATCACCATGTTCGCCAGTTCGCAAACGGCTTCGGAAACGATCGGTTCAGTAACATCCACTTCAGCGCCTGCAAGGCAGCTGGCAACTTTGGCGGCGGCTTGCGGGTCCATGTCCAGGACGATTCGGCCTTCGATCTGGCCCTTGAAAGTGACCACCGCGGCGACGCCTTTCTTGCGGTAACCATCTTCTTCCATCGCAAGGTCGGCGATGGTAGCCGGAGCTTTCATCATTTCCGCAAGCACTGTGTCGAGCGAGCCAATGAAGGGTTGGATCAAGTCCATTTTCATCGCGCACTCTCCCCCGCTGCGCCGACGGGAGCGGCGACGCTATCGTCATTGAGCACGTAACGGATAATTTCATAGAGCGCGTCGGGCTTCACCGGCTTTTGAACAAAGTGGCGCGCACCCTTTTGAAGTGCGGCCAGAATGTTATCCTGATAGCCGACGGAAGAGACCATGACGACGCGCGCTTCCGGATGCTCCTGAACGATTCGCTCGACGGCCTCAATGCCTTCCATCTGCGGCATGGTGATATCCATCAGGACGATGTCGGGCTTTGTGCGGGCGTATTCAGTAATGGCAGTGCAGCCATCGCCTGCTTCGCCGGCGAGATGGCCGCCGAAAGACTCGATCATTTTGGCCAAACTCTTCCTTGCGAAGACCGAGTCGTCCACAATGAGGTAACGAACCGGCTGGCTGTCTTTTCGCGTCAACGCTTCAAATTGCTTCATAGTGATCTCCTTCGGGAAGCTCCTGCGCCGGACGACTGATCCGAGGATGAAGCCACAGGTTCCGGCTCCGTAGATGGCCCTTGAGGCATGCACTTCGATTGCAAGGTGCTGGCAAGACCTGGAAGCGAAATAATTCGACTCGCAAACCCTCGCTCGATAGCCGCGCGAGGCATGCTATCAACGATGCAGGTATCCGGGCTTTGGGCGATCGTAAAACCACCGGCAGAATGGATGGCACCAAGTCCCGCGGCTCCGTCTTCGCCCATTCCCGTCATCAGCACAGCCAGGGCTTTGTCGCCAAACTCCATGGCGACAGAATGGAAGAGGACGTCGACGGAAGGCCGGTGCCCGTTGACGCGCGGCTGATCCACAAGAATCGCGACATCTCCGTGATCCATGCGGCGCACTTTCATGTGGCGGTTGCCAGGGCAGATTAGGGCGCGCCCAGCGAGGAGCAAATCACCCGATTGGGCTTCCTTGACCTCGAGGGCCGAGGATTCATTCAAGCGCCGAGCAAACATTTCGGTAAAGCCTTCGGGCATGTGCTGGACCACAAGAAGGCAACCCGGAAAATCCTCGGGGAGCTGTGAAAAGAGATATTGCAGGGCGTTCGGACCTCCGGTTGAAATGCCAATCGCCACCACGCGCGACGGCCAGCGCGGCTGCATGGAGACGGCACGACGCTCTTTGCGACGTGTGGTGGGAAGCGTGATGATCATTTTCGGAGCGCCGGATGCCGCAGCGACCTTGATTTTGAGCGCCAGTTCGGAGGCGATCTGAGCTAAGCGGCCCGAAGCAACATCTTGCGGCTTGGTAACGAAGTCGAACGCGCCAAGTGACAACGCTTTGATCGTAAGGGAGGCGCCTTCCTCAGTGTGAGCACTGACAACAATTACCGGGACGCGATGCTTGCGCGTGATCTGGCGGAGCATTTCAATGCCGTCCATGCGCGGCATTTCGAGATCCAGAGTAACGACGTGAGGACGGAGTTCCTCAATCTTGCGGAGGCCAATCAAGCCGTCCATCGCCGTCCCAACGACTTCTATTTTCGAATCGTTCAGAAGCGTCTGGGGAATCAGTTTGCGCATCAGCGCTGAATCGTCCACCACAAGTACGCGGATTTTTTCGCTCATGCCGTGGCCCCCAGCGCCGGGATGCGGGAAAGATGCGAGACAACGGCGGGAACATTGAGGATGAGCACGACGGTTCCGTCTCCGAGAATCGAAGCGCCACTCACGAGCGGAGAGGTCACTAGATCATCTTCCAAGGCCTTGATGACCAGCTCTTCCTCGCCCATGAGGCTATCCACAGCAAGGCCGAACCTACGCCCGCCGGTGCCGATCACGATTACGAAAAGGCGTTTGGACGTTCCTTCGTTATTCCGGGCGACGAGGCGGTCCAAGCGAACGAGCGTCAACACCTGTTGACGCAGTTGGAAGACTTCATGACCGTCCACGCGGTGAATATCCTCGTGTGTGATCCTGGTGATTTCCGCAACAGAGGCCAGCGGAACGGCGTAGAGCCGACCATGAATCCGGAATAGGAGCGCTTGGATACTCGCAAGCGTAAGCGGCACCATCAGGCGGAATGTGGTGCCTTCGCCGACTTTGCTTTGGAGTTCGATGGAACCCTTGAGCGTTTCTAGCGCTGATTTGACCACGTCGAGCCCGACGCCGCGACCCGAAATCTCGGTGACCTCGTCCGCCGTGCTTAGTCCGGGCGAGAAAATGAGCTGAAGCGATTCGGATTCGTTCAGTTGCGGGGCAGCGTCGGCTGAAATGATTCCGCGTTCAATTGCTCGCTGGACGACTTTTTCGCGATCAAGCCCGCGACCGTCATCGGAGACCTCGATGACAACCTGGTCGCCGTCATGGTAGGCATTCAGC
>DASYZC010000379.1:0-2933 GCA_035949735.1 Candidatus Acidiferrales bacterium
GAGAGGGCAGGGTCTGAGCGAGACGCAGTTGCGGGATCTGGGGCAGTTTGCCGTGCGCAATCAACTGGCCACGGTACCGGGTGCCTCGGTGCCTCCGCCATTCGGCGGCAAATACCGACAGATCATGGTGTATGTGGACCCGCTGAAACTCCAGGCGTATGACTTGAGCCCGATGGATGTAGTGCGGGCGGTTGATAGTTCCAACCTGATCCTGCCGGCTGGGGACGCGAAGATCGGCCCCTACGACTACAATATCTACACCAATAGCCAACTGCAGAATGTGGCCGATATCAACCAACTGCCTTTGAAAACCGTGCGTGCGCGCACAGTGACCGTGAGCGACGTGGGGAAGGCTGAGGACGCACATCAGATTCAAACCAATATCGTCCTCGTTGATGGTCAAAGCTCGGTCTATCTGCCCATCCTGAAACAGGGGACCGGCACAAACACTATTGCTGTCGTGGACGGAATACGGCAAGTGCTTTCACATTTGTTCGATGCGCCCAAGCAGTTAGTCGCCACAGTGGCATTTGACCAATCCCGGTTCGTAAAGGGAGCCATCGAAGCCGTGGTTGCGGCGGCGGCTCTTGGGTTGTTGCTGACCTGCTTCCTTGTGCTTCTCTTTTTGGGCAGTTTGCGCGCGACCATTGCCGTGCTCCTTTCCGTTCCGCTGTCGGTTCTCACCGCGTTTCTATTCCTCTACTTCGGCGGCAGTTCGGTGAACTCGATGGCGCTGGCGGGGATTGCTCTTGCGTTTTCACGTCTGATTTACAACGCGGTCGTCGTTCTCGAAAACATTTTCCGCCACAGAGACCTTGGCGAGCCTCCGGAAGTCGCCTCCGAAAAGGGCAGTGAGGAGGTGGCTACACCGGTCCTGGTCGCAACATTGGCGACGGCAGTGGTTTTCTTTCCTGTGACGTTCCTGTACGGAGTTAGCCGCTTCCTGTTTTCGGCTCTGGCGATTTCCGCCGTCCTGGCTCTGTTCGCTTCTTATGTGATTGCTATGACGCTCGTCCCGCTGTTCTGCGCGAAATTGCTCCGGCAGGACTCCGGCGCGGTTGAAGATTCACAGCACAACGCCGCCACGAAACTGTCTGGGGGGCAGCGATTCAATGCATGGTTCCAAACACGATTCGACCGAACTCTGGATGTCTATGAACGGCAAGTGCGAAAAGTACTGGAGCAACCGCGTCGGGTGGTGGGAGGAATACTGGCAATCTGCATTCTCAGCTTTGCCCTCTATCCCGCGCTCGGTGTCGCTTTTTTCCCTCGAACCGACGCAGGGCAGTTCGTCATTGACCTGAAAGCGCCGTCAGGAACCCGGATCGAGGATACCGAGGCGCTTACTCGCGACGTGGAGAGCATCGTTCGCCAGGTTGTTTCAAAAAATGACTTGAAAACGCTTGTTTCCAACATTGGCGTAACACCCGGCTTTTCCTCGATCTACACCAGCAATTCCGGCCCGCACACTGCGACCATACAGGTGGCGCTGACGGGCAATCACCGTATCGGGAGCTATGCGTACATGGACATGCTGCGCAAGCGAATCGCGGCCGAGCTTCCCGATGTAAGCACATTCTTTGAATCGGGAGGGCTCCAGGATGCTGTTTTGAACTTCGGGCAGCCCGCTCCCATTGACGTACAAGTGAGTGGAAACGACCAAGAATCCCTGGAAGCCACGGCTGTTCGACTCGCACGGAGTATCCGAGCCATCCCCGGTGTAAGCGAGACATACATCCCGCAAGATTTGGATTACCCGGCATTGCAGCTGAATGTAGACCGTCTGCATGCGAGCGAATTCGGACTGAGCCAAAAGGAAGTCGTGGACAATGTGATCACGGCACTGACCTCCAACGGCATGATCGCACCGAGCTACTGGATCGATCCGCATACCGGAAACGATTACATGCTGACGGTTCAGTACGCCGAGGATGCGGTGTCGAGCCTCGCGGACCTAAGGGAGATTCCGTTGCGCGCCAAAAATCACGAGCAGGTGACGACGGTGGATGCGATCAGCAAAATCACTCGCCTGGAGTCGCCCACCGAAGTGGACCACTATCAAATACAGCGCGTCATGGACGTCTATGTCGCGCCGTCAGGCGAAGATTTGGGCCGCGTGGCCGGAGCGATTCAGAAAATTCTCGCGGACATGAAACTTCCAGCAGGAACGCGGGTGAATCTGCGGGGCATGGTCGAAGCAATGCGCTCGTCCTTCGTCAGCTTTGGACTCGGCCTCTGCCTCGCAATTGTCCTCCTATACTTATTCCTCGTGCCGTGTTTCAAGTCGTTCACGGATCCGTTCATCGTTCTGCTGGCTGTGCCGCCAGGGCTAGCTGGAGTGCTATGGACGCTCACGGTGTCCGGCACGACGCTGAATGTCGTGTCGCTCATGGGCGTTGTCATGTTGGTGGGCATCTCGGTTTCCAACAGCATCTTGATCGTCGAGTATGCGCAGAGAATGCGCGGGACAGGCTATACCGCCGGAGAGGCGATCGTGACCGCTTGCCGGGTACGTCTGCGTCCGGTGTTGCTTACCTCGTTCGCTACTCTGGTGGGATTGATTCCTATGACGCTAAAGCTCGGAACGGGTAGTGAAACCTATACGCCGCTCGCTTTGGCCATTATCGGCGGTCTTGCCGTCTCATTTATCGCAACGCTTTACATCGTTCCCGCAGCCTACGCATGGGCGCATTCCCGAGATGACTCTTAGATAATGAAATGAGAAATGCGGAAAACTTCGCCTCGTGGTTTCTCGGATTCGCATACCAGCATGCAATGGACGCTGCCGTAGGAGGCGAACGCTAGTGCCGGGATTTGCGATCCGGAATCCGTATTTCATCGTGGTGGCATGCCTGATCCTGGCTGTGGTGGGGGTCAACAGTTTGGTTCGCATGCCGGTAGACCTGTTTCCACCCATCAACATCCCCGAGGTG
>DASYZC010000380.1:0-2710 GCA_035949735.1 Candidatus Acidiferrales bacterium
GTCCCGATCGAGGCCATACATTCGCCCGGCAAAATTCAGATACTCCGTGGCCGTGAGGCGGCCGAAAAGCGCCAAGCCCTCGGGCACGACGCCGATTTGCCGCTTCACTTCGATCGGATTTTGTTCGAGGTCCAGATCCAAAATGCGGATCCGCCCCGCAGTCGGCGCAAGAAGGCCCGTAAGCATCTTGATCATGGTGGATTTGCCGGCTCCGTTGGGGCCAAGGAAGCCGAAGAACTGTCCGCCGCTGACGCTCAGATTCACCTGGTCCACCGCAACGAGCTCGCCGAAACGGCGTATGAGGCCTTCGGTCGCGATTGCTGATTCCATTGGCATAGTGGAAGAATTTAATTGGAAGGTGAAGCGAACACAAGAATTTCCGAGAAAGAACACCTGGGGTTTGGAGCGACTTCAGCGTTTGGTGGCGGTGAGCGCGGCGGCTGATTGGGGAAATAGCGCCAGCACCGCAGGAAGGATCACCCGGAAGGTACATCCGCCTTCTGGGCGATTGAATCCTAGGATCTGGCCGCCATGCTCCTGCACGATGCCGTAGCAAATGCTCAAGCCGAGGCCAGTCCCTTTTCCCACCGGCTTGGTCGTGTAGAAAGGATCGAAGACGCGATCCGGACTCTCCAGGCCCGGGCCCGTATCGGAGAAGTCGAGCACGACGCTGCCGCGCTCGCCGCGCGAGCGCACGGTGAGCACGCCTCCGCCGACCGTTTCCATAGCGTCCACGGCGTTGGCGATGAGGTTGTAAAACACTTGCAAAAGCTGATTGGGGTCGGCGCGAACAGCCGGAAGAACAGCGGGCATGTCCATCTCGATGCGGATGTTTTTATCGCGAAGATCGAGCTGGCGAAGCTCGACCGCGCTGGTCAACACGCTCTTGAGATCCAAGAGCTGCTTTTCGGCAGGCACCTGGCGGGCGAAGCTCAGGAGATTGGAGACGAGGACCTTTGTTCGGCGCGCTTGCTCGCGGATTTTCTCGCTGAGGTTTCGTGATTTCTCGCTTCCGGTCGCATCCTCGTGGATCAGTTCCGCGTACCCGAGAATCGCAGTGAGCGGATTATTGATTTCGTGCGCCGCGCCAGCGGCAAGCTGGCCCAGCGAGGCGAGTTTTTCCGCTTGCACGAACTGCATCTGGAGCCGCTTGAGCTGCTCGACGGAGTCCTGCAGGCCGCGCAACAGGCTCATCCTTTCGCGATCCACCAGCCGCTGGCGGAAGAATACCAACGCCGTTCCCAGCACCATGGCTGCAAGCGTTAGCAAGAGACGGAATTGGCGCACGGCATCAGGCGCATGGCTGAGGAACGAGCTCCAGGCCGCCATGGCCGGCAGGGAGAGAATACAAAGCATCGCGAGCCGGGCAGGCCATAGCGCGTCCCGTGGCCGTTCGTTCTCAGAGAGATTGGGGGCGGGAGAGATGCGATGCGCGACAATTCCTGCGGTTCCAAACCATACGAACGTCACCATAATAGGAAGATTGACGAGGCCTCCCGCATGATACTTTCCACTCAGTCCCTGAGAGACGGCCAGCCACAAGGCAAGCATATACGCCGCGGAGGCGCCAAACAGATTCCAATACACCGTGCGCCAACCGCTCCTTGCTCGAATCGCGACTACCCCCACACCCACTAGAAAGATGAGATTCGCGAAAACATAGACCTGGATATCGCGCAAGTGATAGAGATCAGAATGCGCAGGATCTCTGACCCATGCCACTGCCATGAAACAATAGATGTAGAGTCCCCAAGTAGCGAGCAAGAGCAAATCCAAGTACCCATAGCGAAGAGTCTCCCGCATCCGGCGGGCGTGGGGTATAAGGGCTAGGGCGCCGATCAAAGGAACGGTGTGAAGGAAGAAGATGAGATCAACGATCGAAATTGTGAAAACCGGAGTGCGCAATACCAGTTGGTCATAGGTCCAGATGAGCTGTCCCGCCAGCCAAAATGTGCAACCGAGCGCCAGCAGCATCCAGAAGGTGTTTTGGCGCCGATAAGGCGAAGAGGCGTTCCAGAGCAGGCAGGTATTGGCGAAAAGGGGGACAAGGCACATGGCGATGTCGCCAAATGCCTCTCGGCCATTGCCGGGCGGTATAGCAAGAGACACGGCCGCGTAGCCGCCGACAAAGAAGGTCCAGGCAGCCAGAAGAATCCAGGTTGTTCCTCGAGGTTTCACATCCAGGGCCAAACTATTCTTTCCTACCCTACCATGATTGATATGTGATCGAATTCGGAGCAACACATGAATGATCGGACTTGCCAACAGTGGGGACCTTCTCAAGCGAGTTCGAGCAGAATTTCTTTCATTTGTGCAGCGGAATAAAGCTGGGAACACTTATCTGGGTACTCGCCGTCGGGGAAGTGGAAACACTAAAGGAAAAAACGCACGTCTGGCGGAGGGGGTGGGATTCGAACCCACGAGGCCCTTTCGAGCCTAACGGTTTTCAAGACCGCCGGTTTCAACCGCTCACCCACCCCTCCAAAATTAACTTGCTGAAACATTGTAACTTGCTGGCGGATTTAGTGACAGCTGCCGGCTGGATTGCTGCAAAGCAGGGCGTACCGTCACCAAATTGTCACACGCGCCTTCGAGTTTCGCGACCGCTGCCCTCTTTGAGTCGAGATTCGTGTGCGCGTACCTCATGGTCACCATGAGAGTCGAATGGCCGAGCAATTGTTGCACGGTCACGATGTCCACGCCTCGATCC